>DASWRS010000114.1:0-3250 GCA_036403075.1 Kofleriaceae bacterium | reverse complement strand
GTCGTCGGACGCGCCGTACACGACGATGAAGATGAAGTTGTCGTAATCGTCCAGCTTGGCTCGTTGATCGAAGTGCTCTGAGTCCTCGACCGCGAGCGGATGAAACCGGAACACATCGCGAAGGATCTCGAAGTCCGCCGTGACAGGCCGGTCGAGGTCGAGCCAGAAAAACCCGGCGCCGGCAAGGAGCCCCTCAACCGTCGCTCGATCGAAGTGAACCCGCTTCGAACCTCGGTCATGGACGACGTGACACAACGTCGGCCCTGTCCGCTCAGCGGGCTGCGGAGCCTCCCGCACGCCTCCGGCAGGCTGCTTCACGCCTTCGTCAGCCACGTCGCGATCCTATCGCCTCGGATGCGGCCGGTGCGGCGGTTGGGGGCGACGACGAACCCGCTCCGCCGGACGCAATGATCCTCAACATCGGCCTGCCCGACGCCGACGGTCGCGATCTCTGCCAGGCTCGGCGTCCGTGGAATGAACGCACCGGCGGCCACGTCGTCGTACTGCTACCGGCCAGCTGATGAATGCAACAACCGACCAGCCACCTAGGGCGGCCTTCCCATTGCTGGGGAGGCCGCCCGGGTGGAACCGGAGCTACTCCTGACCCTGGAACTGGTGGTCGACGTTGCCGGGTGCGTCGGTGTGTCCGCCGGGCCCGTCGTTGGCCGACCCGCTCTCGCCGGACGTCTCCGAGCTCTGCTCGGCGGCGTTGGAGCCGGCGTCGGGGGTGGTCTGGTCGCCCGACTGGATGTTGTCGGTGTCAGGGCCGGACTGGCCAGGCTCCGCCGTTGCCGTGGCCTTGGCGTGCGGTGCCGCCGAGCCTCCGCTGGACGCGTACGCTACGCCGCCGACTGCCAAGGCGGCGATCGCGGCGACGGGCGCTACTGCGGTCATGATTCTCGCTCGCATGCTGTTTCTCCGTTCGGTTGGTTGCCTTACGAAACCCACAGTAGGAAGCCCATCTGAAGCGGTGATGAGTGCCGAGCTCATCGAACTCTCATCACGATTTCACCTGGCGGTGCGACTCTTTGGGGATGCGGGTGCTGATCGTGGAGGACGAGGTCAAGATGGCGGCGCTGCTTCGCCGTGGGCTGGTGGAGGAGGGCCATCTGGCCGAGGTGGCAACGGACGGGCAGACGGCTGTGGCGATGGCGCGGGCAAGCGCCTACGACGCGATCGTGCTGGATGTGATGCTGCCGCGTCTGGACGGCTTCAGCGCCTGTCGGCAGATGCGCGAGGCGGGAGTGTGGACGGGTGTTCTAATGCTCACGGCGCGCGACTCGGTACAGGATCGTGTGGCCGGCCTTGACTGCGGAGCTGATGACTACCTGGCCAAGCCGTTCTCGTTCAGCGAGTTGCTGGCGCGGCTGCGCGCGCTGGCTCGGCGCGGCGACTCGCCGCGCCCCACCCAGTTGATCGTGGGGGACCTGCGCCTTGACCCCGCTGCCCGGCGGGTCTGGCGCGGGGAGGTCGAGATCCGCCTCTCGACAAAGGAGTTCACGCTCCTGGAGACGCTGATGCGACGACCCGGCATCGTGTTTGACCGCGCCACGCTGCTTGAGTACGCGTGGGACTATGGATATGAGAACCGCTCGAACGTTGTCGACGTCTATATCCGCTACCTGCGCGAGAAGGTGGATCGGCCATTCGGCCGCGCGACGATCGAAACGGTGCGCGGCGCCGGATACCGGCTGAGTGCGCCGCCGCAATGAGCCGGCTTGCGATACGCACCCGCCTCACGCTCGCCTTCACGTCCGCCGTCGCGGTGGTGTTCCTGCTCGCCGGGACGTTTCTGTACCTGCGGCTGGAACATTCGTTGGACGCTGGGATCGAGGCGTCCCTGCACGCCCAGGCCGGCCAGGTCGCGGCACTCGTCAGCCAGGCTGACAGCGGTCTGCGCCAGGGCGGAAACACCGCCGCCCGCAGCGACACCTTCGCCCAGGTGCTGACCGCCAAGGGCCGGGTGTTCGACGCCTCGCCGCAACTGGGTGGTGGGGCGCTGCTTTCGGCGACCCACCTGCGGGCCGCGTTGCGCCACCCGCTCGAGCTCGATCGCAGCGTCGCCCTGCGGGGAGAACCCGAGCGCATCCGGCTGCTGGCAACGCCTGTCTCGGCCCAGGGGCAGAGGCTCGTGGTGGTCGTGGGTGCGTCGCTGGCTGACCGCGACCACGCCCTGAACACGCTCCGCTACGAGCTGCTGATCGGCGGTCCGGCGGCGCTGATGTTGGTCGCGCTCGCCGGGTACCTGCTGGCTCGCGCAGCGCTGCGACCGGTGGAAGCGCTGCGGCTGGAAACCGAACGCTTCTCGGGCACCGACCTGACCCAGCGGGTGACGCTGCGGCAGGCGGACGACGAGATCCGGCGACTCGGCGGCACGCTGAACGGCCTGCTGAACCGACTGGAACAGTCGATCGGCCATCAGCGGCAGTTCATCGCCGACGCGAGCCATGAGCTGCGAACGCCCCTTTCTTTGCTGCGGACAGAGCTGGAGCTTGCGTTGCGAAGGCCGCGCTCCGACGACGAGCTGCGAACGGCGCTGCAATCCGCCGCTGCCGAAACCGAGCGGATGGCGCGACTGGCCGACGACCTGCTGATACTCGCACGCAGCGATGACGCCAAACTGACCGTCGCGAAATCCGAGACGCCGGTTGCCGACATCCTCCAAGCGGTGGCCGCGCGGTTCCGGCGACGAGTCGACGAGCAGGGCCGCAGCATCGTCATCGAGGACCACTTCAGGGGGGTGGTCGACGTGGACGCCGCGCAGATCGAACAGGCCCTTGCCAACCTGGTCGAAAACGCGCTTCGGCATGGCCGCGGAACGATCGCCGTCAGCGCGATGCGCGTCTCGGATGGGCTGCGGCTGGTGGTCGAGGATGAGGGCGACGGATTCGAGAGCGAGTTCCTCCCACGCGCCTTCGAGCGGTTCAGCCAAGCCGACCAAGCCCGCACCGGGTCGGGCGCCGGACTCGGACTCGCCATCGTCGAGGCGATCGTATCGATCCATGGAGGCACCGCGATCGCGGCCAACCGCTCACCTCACGGAGGTAGCGTCCAGATCACGATCCCCACCGAGTCGATCCCATCGCGCGCGGCGGAGCCAGCCCCAGACATAGCCTGACCAGCGGGCTTCGACCAGCGTCGTCACAGCGTGGGCAGCGGCGCTGGCGATAATCCCCGGCGGCGCCGAACTGCCGCTCTTGGCGACGCGCGACGCGCTCGTGCGTCAGTTTGCCGCGTGCGCTCGTCGCGG
>DASWRS010000113.1:0-2534 GCA_036403075.1 Kofleriaceae bacterium | reverse complement strand
CGCGTTGTCGAGGTCTCCCGCCGAGCTCGAGAGCCACAACGCGGCCGAGGGCGGGCCGACGCTGGTTGCCGGCCGTGCTCGACCCGCGAGCCCGCGCGGCAGGGGCGACTACCGCGGGCGCAGCTCGATCGGGGCGCCGTGCGGCGTGGTCCGGGCCGCCTCGGCCCACGCGTCCTTGCGCCGGTCCAGCTCGTCGGGGCTCACCAGCCCCTTGGCGGTGACCAGGCGCTCGAGCGCTGCGAGCCAGTGCCGGTAGTACGTGTCGCCGAGATCCGGATCCCCCGCCGCCTGGGCCCGATGGATCTCCTCGGCCAGCGCCGCCGCCCACTCGGTCCACGTGAAGTGACCGGCCTCGTGCAGCCGCACCGCCATCGCGAACGCCTGGGCTTGCCACGGCTCGCGGAACACCGGGCTGCCCTCGGCGTCGCGCGGCAGGCCGGGGACGTCGATGCCGCGGCTCACGGCGCCTCCTCCAGGTAGTCGTCCCAGAGATCGACATGGACGCTGTCGCGCGGCGACGCGTCAGGCCCCCACAGCTCGCGTGCCGCGAACCGCACGCTGTAGACGTGCTGTGGCTTGTCGCCCTCGCCGGCGGCGTGGGTGTCGGGGAAGACGAACACGCCGTGGTCGATCGCCACCACCCCGCACCGGCCGCGGACGTAGCGCGGCACGCGGGTGTGCCCCGTCGGGTGGATGTTTCTCGTCCGCACGGCGTCGCCGACGCGGAACAGCGGCGCCACCGGCTCGTCGCGCCGAGCCGCCCGCCGGTTGCTCAGCATGCGCGTCACACCGTCGGGGCGCAGCGCGCCGTCCTGCAGGGCCACCGGCTCGCGGGCCACCGGCGCGCCGGTCGCCTGCGCCAGCTCCTCGGGCTGCACGAAGCCATGCTTGACCAGCAGGCGCTCGAGGCCGTACAGCCAGTGCTCGTAGTACGACGTCGCCAGGTACTCCGCCGGGGGCATCTGCTCGCGCTCCGAGCGGCTCATGTCGAGGTTCCAGCGCCGCCAGGCGCCCATCGCCAGGGTCAACCCGAACGCCCGGCGCTCCCACGCGGCGTGGAACGCCGGCTCGTCGGGCTCGGGCACCACCGGGCCGAAGCCGTGCATGCCGCCCAGGTCGTGCGCGCCGTTCATGGCCGCGCCCCTGCCGGCCCTGCCGCCGCGGCCCCCGCGGGCGCGCGCACCACGCCGGTGCCGATCATCGCGTCGCGGGTGACCAGCGCCGCCAGCTCGGCCTCGGTCATCGCCTCGGTGCCTTCGGGCCGCCGCGGCAGCACCAGGTAGCGCAGCTCGGCGGTCGAGTCCCACACTCGGACCTCGATGTTCTCGGGCAGCTCCACGCCGAAGTCGCGCAGCACGCCGCGCGGATCGATCACCGCCCGCGAGCGGTACGGCGCCGACTTGTACCAGACCGGCGGCAGCCCGAGCACCGGCCAGGGATAACAGGAGCACAGCGTGCACACCACCAGGTTGTGCACCGACTCCGTGTTCTCCAGCACCACCATGTCCTCGCCCTGGCGGCCGATGAACCCCAGGTCGGCCAGCGTCTCCGTCGCGTCGGCGAGCAGCTGCTGCTTGAACGCCGGATCCGTCCACGCCTTCGCCACCACTTGCGCCCCGTTGCGCGGCCCGACCTTGGTCTCGTAGGTCTCGACCAGCGCGTCGAGCGCCACCGGGTCCACCAGCCCCTTTTCGGTCAGCAGCGACTCGAGCGCCCGCACCCGCAGCTGCACGTCCGACAGCGGCGCGTTGTGCGGGTGGTCCGGATCGTCGAGCCCGTGCCCGTGGTGATGATGGCCGTGATCGTGGTCGTCGTGGCCGTCGTGGTCGTCGTGATCGTCGTGATCGTGACCGCTCATGCTGCCTCGCCGCGCATTCTAGCGCCCCGCGCGCCGCGCGTCCCGCCCGACGAGGCGCCCCGACGGCGGAGGGCCGAGTGGCGGCGCGCCTGGCTCGCTCTGGCTCCGTGGGGCATGATGGCCGTGCATGCAAGCCCCGGCCGCGCCGCCGCTCGCCCCCGACGTGATCGCCCGGTTCGCCGCGATCGTCGGCGACCGCAACTGCATCTGGCGGTCCGACGAGATGCGCACCTACGAGTCCGACGGCCTCACCAGCTTCCGGGCGCAGCCCGGCGTCGTCGTCCTGCCGGCATCGCGCGCCGAGGTCGTCGAGGTCGTCAAGCTCGCGCATCGCGAGGGCCTGCCGATCGTCCCGCGTGGCTCGGGTACCGGCCTGTCCGGCGGCGCGCTGCCGATCCCCGGCGGGGTCGTGCTCGGGCTGTCGCGGATGAAGCGCATCCTCGAGATCGACTTCGACAACCAGTGGATGCGGGTCGAGCCCGGCGTCATCAACCTCGAGATCTCGCGGCGGATCGCGCCGCGCGGCTACTACTACGCCCCCGATCCGTCGTCGCAGCAGGTCTGCACCATCGGCGGCAACGTCGCCGAGAACTCCGGCGGCGCGCACTGCCTCAAGTACGGCTTCACCACCAACCACGTGCTCGGCGCCACCGTCGTCCTGCCCGATGGCGAGGTC
>DASWRS010000112.1:0-4331 GCA_036403075.1 Kofleriaceae bacterium | reverse complement strand
GCCGGGGCGCTGGCCGGCACGATCGCGCAGCTCCACGCGCGGACGCCGCGGACGTTCGTGATCTGCCACGTCGAGACCGGCGCGCTCGAGGCGAACCGGCCGGACGCCAAGAAGTTCCCGTCCGGCGTGACCGGCGATCCGGTGCCCGGCCTGGCGATGGGCCGCTTCCTCGATGTCAGCCAGACCGGCCGCGCGAAGTGGGCGGCGATCATGTTCAAGCGGTTCGATCTCGCCAGGCAGATCGGCTGCGACGGTGTCGAGCCGGCGCACAACGACGTCGCGTCCTACACCTCCGGGCTCACGATCTCGTCGGAGGACTCGTACAGCTGGTACGCCGAGGTCGCCACGCAGGGCCACGCACGCGAGCTGTCGGTCGGGATGAAGGACGGCGACCTGCTGGGCGGGCAGGTCGACGCCGAGGCCGACAAGTTCGACTGGCTGATGACCGAGCGCTGCGGCGAGTTCGAGCTGTGCGACAACGGGCGGCCGTTCATCGAGCGGCACAAGCCGGTGTTCGCGATCGACTACGACCGCGACGCCGACGGCGCGGTCCAGGGCTCGACGATCGTCTGCATGCGCCAGGGGCTGGCGATGATCGCGGACGGGCTGTACAAGGACGTCGCGCTGACCAAGGCGGTCCGCACGCAGTGCGAGCCCTGAGGCCGAGCGGAAGCCTGCTCAGTCCTTGCGGCCGAGCGCGGCGATGTGCTTGAGCAGCTGATCGCGCAGGTCGTCGCGCAGCGCGGCCGAGATCTTGGGGTCCATGACCGCGAGGTTGCTCTTGAGGATCGCCCAGTCGCTCTTGGCGCGCACGTTCTGGAACGTGATCACCTTCAGGCACGTGATCTGGCCGTCGCGGTCGTAGCGCAGGGCGCGCGCGCCGACGGTGCCGCGCTTGAGGTCCTTGACGCCGATCGCCATCGGCGCGTCGACCAGATCGATGCGGTAGACCAGGTAGAACGGCGCGGTGAGCAGCTCGTAGCTCGCCTGGCGCTTCGTGGTCTCGTCGGCCGCGGGGTCGATCAGCTCGCGGGCCGCGGGGCTGTCGAGCTCGGCCGGGTTGATCCAGTCCTCGCGCTCGGGGCCGAGGTTGGGCGGCTCGCCGGCGATCTTGAGCAGGGTGACCTGGGTCAGCGACGCCCCGCCGATCATCTGGTCCGGGGTGCAGTCCGGGGCGCCGCCCGGGGCGGGCGTGTTCCGGTCCATCTCCTTGGCGAGCGCGGTCAGCCGGGCCGGATCGGCCTCCGGCTTGTGCGTGGTGGAGCACGCCGCGGCGACGAGCGAACCGGCGACGAGCGCGCCGGCGGCGACGAGGTCACGCATGGATGATCGAGCCGACATCTTCTCCCTGGAGCGCGGCCAGGACCTGGCCGGGTTTGAGGCCGTTGATGATCTGGAGCTCCTTGCACCACTGGGCGCGCGGCAGGTACTCGATGATGATGCGCTCGAGCACGACATCGGGCAGGCCGCGGGCGGTGAGCTCGGCGGCGGAGATCGACTTGATGTGGGTCGCCGCCGGGTTCTTCTTCGGATCGTCGGTGTACAGGCCGTCCTCGTCCTTGATGAACAGCGCGCGCCGCGCGCCGAGGAACTCGGCCGAGAGGAACACGCCGGCGTCGGTGCGGTGCGGCGGGATCCGGCTGCCCTCCTCGCGCTTCTCCCAGTAGCCGAACGGCGGCATGCCGCTCATCACCGGGATGCAACCCATCTGCAAGTACAGCGGGAGCTTCTCGAAGTCATCGGGCAGCATGTAGATGCCGCCGTGCTTGGCGAGCAGCATCTGCACCATCCGCGCGTTCTGCATCGGGATGTACTTGCCCAGGGTGGCGACCACGCCGGTCGGGATCTCGAGCTCGGAGGCGATCGAGTAGATGTGGCGCGCCCGGGTGCCGCCGCCGGTCAGGAGCACGACCTGGATGCCGAGCTTTCGGGCCGCGACGATCTCGTCGAGGATCGGGAACAGCGCGGCGCGGCCGCGATCGAGGATGCTCTGGCCGCCGATCTTGACGACCTTGACGTCGGGCATGACCGCCGTCGGGCGGTAGTCGACGCGGTCGCCGGGGCCGGTCATCGGCGAGCCGGCGAGCGCGGACGCGAGCGTGCGGCGCGGGGCGGTCATGCCGGCCCCTTGACGATCACGGTGCCGACGTCCTCGCCGTACATCGCGCGGGTCAGCTGGCCGGGCACGAGGCCGTTGACGATCGTGATCCGCTCGAGGTTCTTGGCGTGCGACCAGGCATGGAACAGCTCGCGATCGAGGATGTTGTCGTCGGGCAGCTGGGGCAGGAGCTCGGCGAGCGTGATCTTGCCGAACCGGGTGGCGCCGGGGTGCTTCTTGGGGTCCTTGTCGTAGAGCCCGTCCTCGTCCTTGACGTAGATCACCTGCTTCATGCCGAGGACCTCGGCGAGCTGGAACAGGCCGAAGTCCGAGCCGTGCATCGGCAGGTGGCCGGCCTCGGGCGGCGGCTCCCAGAAGTGGTACGGCGGCACCGAGATCGCGATCGGCGTGATCCCGGCATCGAAGTACAGCGGCAGGTCCCAGAAGTGGTCGCGCTGCATCGGCATCGAGCCGTGCGGCGCGAGCAGGGTGTTGAGCAGGATTGCGTTGAGCTCCTCCATGGCGCCGACCAGCTGGGCCATGCCGCCGACCGGCAGGCCGAGATCGAGGGCGATCGAGATCGTGTGGCGGACGCGGGTGCCGCCGCCGACGCCGATCACCATCTTGAGGCTCTTGTCGCGCTTGATCTGGATCAGCTCCTCGACCAGCGGCAGGATCGCGTCCTTGCCGCGGTCGAAGATGCTCTGGCCGCCGATCGACACCAGCGTCACGTCGGGGAACACGCGCAGGTCGCGGTCGCTGTCGGTCTGCGCCAGGACGCCGCGGTCCTGCAGGGACTCGCGCATCAGGCGCGAGTGGATGTGGGTGCGGCCATCGCCGCTGACGAGCTCGGACATGAGGGGTTCCAAGGATACTCCCGAAAAACAACAAAGGCGCCAACCTTGGGGGCCGGCACCTTCGCTGATCACGAAACCGTCTTCGGGCTAGTTCGTCAAGGTCGATGGCCCGCAGGTCGACGGCACCGCGTTCTTGGCCGCCATCGTCAGGTCATAGAACTTCTGGAGCGCGGTCAGGCCGGTGCTGTTGGTCAGGTTGAACCGCGGGTGCTCCTGGTGCGGTGCGAGGCCCTGACCGACGCCGGTGAACGACCGGGTGTTGATGATGATCTTGCCCGTCGCCACGCCCGCGCTCATGTCGACCGAGAAGTACTGAGCCATGTAGTACTTGTTGGTGCTGATCAGGGTGAAGAACGGCCCGGCGACGTCCGAGGCGATCTGGCCGTACTCGCCGTTGACGTGGCAGGTCTTGCAGGCCGAGTTGTTCGCCCGCATGTTGCCCCAGGCCGTCATGTTCGCCGCGGTGAAGTTCGCGAGCGTCATGCAGCCCGACCACTCCTTGGTCAGCCGGACCGTGGCGTCGGCAGGCGACTCCTGGCCGGGCGTCGGGGTGCCGGTCGTGCCGCCGGCGCGGGCCGCGAGCTCCTTGGTGAGCCAGTCGGTGATCTTGGCCTTCTCGTCGGTCGTGTAGGTCTGGGCGTTGTGGCCCGCGGCGATCTTGAGCAGGATCGGCGCGCCGGTCGGGGTCCAGTCACCGACGACGGCCTGGTAGCCGGCGGCGGTCACGTAGCCTTCACCCGCGGTCGGAGCGACGAAGCCGGTCACGTTGCCGACCGGGCCGGCCGCGCTGTGGCAGCCGATGCACTTGGCCGAGATGATCTGGTAGACGCCGTTGTCGAAGGCCTGGCGCGCTGCATCGGCGGACGGGCCGCTGGTGCCGCCCGCGACGCCCTGGGGCGGAGGCGTGGTCGGCGTGTCGATGCCGCCGACGCAGCCCACGAGGCCCGCCGCCGCAACAACCGTTAGGAGGATATTCCGCATCTGGTCTCCTGGTGTGTGGGTGGTTGGTCGTTCGGGGTGGGTCAGCGGCGCCGGCGGATGAAGGCCGCCAGGCCGATGAGGAGGAACGTGGCCAGTCCGCCGGTGGAGCCGCCCGTGGTGCTGCAGCCGCCGAGCGTGGTGCCCGGGTCGTTGCTGCCGTCGCCGCTGCCGGTGCCACCAGTGCCGCCGGTGCCGCCGCCGCCCGTGCCACCGCCGGTGCCGCCGCCCGTGCCACCGCCGGTGCTGGTGCCGGCCTTGGGGTACTGCGCGATGCCGGTGACGGTCAGCAGGCCGGTGAGCTTGATCTCGGGCTTCGACACGGTGTCGGTGCAGCCGGTGCAGGTGCTGGCCATCGTCTTGCCGGAGCTCGCCGTGATCAGCAGGTACGCATCCTG
>DASWRS010000111.1:0-3438 GCA_036403075.1 Kofleriaceae bacterium | reverse complement strand
CGGATCCACGCGTTCGAGCCCCGCAGCCGCGCCAACGGGCCGGGCGCGCGGTTCGTGGTCTGGTTCCAGGGCTGCACGCTGGGCTGCGCCGGCTGCTTCAACCCGACCACCCACGACGCCGGCGGTGGCCGCGCGATCGCGCTCGACGAGCTCGTCGCCGAGCTGACCCGCGCCACGCAGAGCGCAGGCATCGAGGGCCTGTCGCTGTCCGGAGGCGAGCCGCTGCAGCAACCCGCGGCCGCGCGCGCCCTGCTCGACGCCGCCCGCGCGCTGGGGCTGTCGACCCTGGCGTTCTCGGGCTACACGATCGACGAGATCCGCGCCCTGCCCGGCGGTCCCGACGTGCTCGCGCGGCTCGACGTGCTGATCGACGGCCGCTACGTCGCGTCCGACCGGCTCGCCACCGGCCTCCGTGGCTCGGCCAACCAGCGGATCCAGCTGCTCACCGATCGCTACGCGCGCGCCGACGTGGAGGCCACCCCGGTCGCCGAGATCCGGATCTCCCCGACCGGCGACGTCATCCTCACCGGCGTCGACCCGCTCAAGCTCAAGCCGCGGCGCTGATCACGGCGCTGTTCGCGGCGCTGATCACGGCGCTGATCACATCCGGCGATGCGCATCGCCAGCGCGCGCCGGATCCGGCATAGTCGGCGCGTGCGGGGTCGTACCAGCAAGCTCGTGCTCGCCGCCGGGGCGATCGTCCTGCTGGCAATGGCCGTCGGCCTGGTGCAGCTGACCCGCAGCGCCTTCCAGGCGCCGCCGCCGCCTCCGGCGTCCCGGGCGGCGAGCCTCGCCGGGGCCGAGCAAGCCGCCCCCGCGCCGGCGACCGCGTCCCCGAGCACGGCGAGCCAGCCGCACCCGGCCGCCGCCGCCCAGCGCCACGCCGCGACGCCGACCCGCCAGCCCGAGCTCGCCCCGGCGCCGTCGGGCTTCGCGCGCAGCGAGCTCAAGCGCGACGCCGACGGCCACCTCGTGCCGATCATCGGCTACCAGGAGCTACGGGCGCAGCTCCACCTGACCGACGCGGCGATGCGGAGCTGCATCGAGCAATCGGGGCAGCGCCCGACCGGCAAGGCCACGCTCGGCTTCACCGTCGCCGCGAGGGCCGGCAAGCTCGTGATCGAGACCACCAGCATCGAGGACCAGGACACGCTCGGCGCCTACCCGGAGCTGCTCGACTGCATGCACCGGACCGCGGTCGCGCTCGCCCCGGTGCTCGAGGGCAAGCCGATCCCCGAGCTCGGCACGCCGATCTACGTCCGCCGCCACGTCCGGCTCGAGGCCGGCGCCCTGGCCGAGAACGCGTTCTACAACTTCTCGTACAACCCGTGATCAGCTGACCACGCCGTAGACGTTCTTGTGCTGGCGCTGGATCTCGATCGAGTCGCGCAGCTGCTCGAACAGCTGGCGCGATGCCGGCATGCCGACGATCTCGAGGTGCGGCGTCGTCGCGTCGGCGGCGAACACGTCGACGTGCGCGATGCCGAGGATCCGGTCGCTCAAGCTCTGCCGGTAGCTGACGTCGCGGCAGCGCCACAGCTGCAGCACGTCGATCCGCTTGGACAGAAACCCGCGCTCGGTCTCGATCACCGTGTTGCTGACCCGGAACCGGATCGACCGGCGATACAGGTTGACGCACAGGAAGTACACCAGCATCCCGGCGACCGGGATCGCGGCGTAGAGCACGCGGGTCTCGAGCGGCACCGCGGCGGCGATCAGCACCACCCCGGCCACCGCGGCGGCGGTGACGAGCACCGCGAGCACGTAGTGGCCGAAGTACGCCTTCCACGACGGCACGCCCTCGTAGATCATCTTGCGCGGCGGCGGCGCGTCGTCGCGGCCGGCCTCGCGCACGAACGGCGCGGGTGGCTGCTGCTGCGGCGGCGGCGGAGCGGGCGGTGCCGCGGCATCGCCGGGCGGCGGCGCGTTGAGGAACGAGTTACAGAACCGGCACTTGATCGCCTCGTCCTGGATCTCCTCGGCACAGAACGGACACTTCTTCATGCTACTTCCGATAGCCGAGGCCGATCATGAAGTCGATCGACGTGATCGACTTGATGTCGTCGGCGAGCCCCGCCTTGGGCGGACTCCACGTGAACGCGATCGGCGTCGCGGTCAAGATCAGGTTGGGCGTGATCGCGTAGTCCGCCGAGGCCGCGGCGCGGACGTGGAACATCGACAGTGCGCCGCTGGTCGGCTGGCCGGCGGTGAACGGGCTCTCGTCGATGTTGGCGAAGAACAGCGCCCCGAGGCCGAGGTCGCCGCGCAGCCCGAGCCTGGGGATCACCTCGTAGGTCGCCGCGCCGTTGGCGACCAGGCCCCACAGCTGCCCGGTCTTGCTCTGGGTCGTCGTCGTGCCGCGCGGCATGAACTCGAACGGCACCGGCGTGAACGTGAACGCCGCACCGGCCTCGACCGTCAGCTTGTCGTTGATCGCGATCGGATAGCCGCCGGTCAGCGCGAACGTCGCCTGGATCGGCACCGCATTGCCGCCGGCGCTGACCTTGGTGCCGCCGCCGGTGAACCGGAGCGAGATCAGGTGCGGCTGCCCCGCCACGGCGGACCTGGTCACGCTGCCGCCGTCGTCGTCGTCCCCGCCCGGGCCGCCGGGGCCGCCCGCGCCGGCATTCGAAGCGACCACCGTGCCCGGCGCGGTCGTGGTGACGTCCTTGCGGGGCTCCCGGCGCGGGTCCTTGCGGCCGTCGCCGGACGACTTCTCGCCCTCGCCCTCGGGCGGGATGTTGTTGACCGGAGGCTTCTCGCTGACCTGGGTCTGCTGGCGGACGCAGGCGTCGAGCTGGCTGATGAACTCCTCGACCTCGCGCTTCTTCTTGGCCGGGATCGGCTTGGCCGTGTCGTTGGCCTTGAGCGCGAGGAACCGCTTGTAGAAGAACAGGGCGTTCTTGCAGTCGTGGGTCTGCCGGTACGCCTGACCCACGTTGTACAGGTAGTTCGCCTTCTTGCTCTCGTCGGGCTCGAGCGCGAAGCCCTGCTTGAACGCGTCGATCGCCTTGTCGAAGTTCCCCAGGTTGTACTGATTCGAGCCCTCCTCGTACCAGTCGTCGGCGGACCTGGGCTCGGCCCACGCGAGCGCAGGTATCAGGAGGACGGCAACACTGATCTTCCTCATCGTTTCTCCCAGCGAGCGCTGCATCACGGTTTCAGCAGACCATCCGGATCATCCGCGGCGCTGCCGGTCTTGTTCCCCGAACCAGTGTGGCCGCTCCCCGCGCCCGCCACGCAGCAGCCCCGGGTGTCGCGTGGACAGCCCGATCGCTCGGGCGTCTTGCACCGCGGGGGCGGCGGCAGCGGCGTGGTCTTGATCTTCACCAGGTCGGCGCTCTGCTCCGAGGCATCGCTGACATCGACCGACCGGATCGTGAACGGCTCGTAGCCGCGGAGCTTGAGCAGGATCGCGACCGAGCGCTCCTTCTTGCG
>DASWRS010000110.1:0-3091 GCA_036403075.1 Kofleriaceae bacterium | reverse complement strand
CTCCATCACCATGAACATCCCGACCTTCTCGTCCTCGCCGAAATCGACGACCGAGGTGATGTTCGGGTGGGCCATCGCCGAGGCGAACCGCGCCTCGCGGTAGAACAGCTCGCGGGCCTCGTCGGTCTCGGCGACCTGGTTGAAGATGATCTTGAGCGCGAAGGTCCGCGACAGGTGGGCGTGCTTGACCTTGTAGACCTTGCCCATCCCGCCCTGGCCGATCCGGGTCAGGATCTGGTAGCGGCCGCCGATCAGCGATGAGAACTCGGCCAACCTGGGTACGATCTGGTCCCGCCGACGATCGGGGACTCGTCCCGCGGTGCGGTACGGGTATCGAGAATGAGCGGGCGGGACTTGCCGGCCTTCTGGCTTGACCGAGGGCTCACGCCACCCTACGCTGAACCAAATTCTGGTTTCTGAGGGAAGGTATCATGGAGCGAGGCTCAAGCAATCGAGAGCATGGTCATCAGTTCACGCCGGGGAAGTCCACCCTTGTCCACGATACGCTCGGGATCGTGCCGGGGAAAAAGACGCTGGCGATGGCGCAGATGCCCGCCACTCCGGTGAGCGGGCAGAGCCACATCGGCGCTCCGGGGGACGCTGTCCATGCCGGCCTGCGAGACGGCATCAACCTCGAGGGTGGCGCAGGTCTGGTCGACAAGACCAGCGGCGAGGTCGGCGCGTCCACCGGAGCCTCGCTACATGACAACGTCGACGGTGGAGCGGACGGCGGCAGCGGCGCTGGCGACGGCGGCGCTGGCAGCGGCGGCGGAGCTGGCGCCGGTGGAGCCGGCGACGGTGGTGGAGCTGGCGGCGGTGGTGGCTCCCCCGCCGCGGTCGGCATAGCCACGTTCGGCGTGATCGACTACCCCACGACGCCGGCCGGTGTGGGCCGCCGAATCCCGCCGCGCAAGGACGTTAACGTGGCCGTCACCCTCACGGGTCTGGCACCTTCGACGAACGCCGTGATCTCGTTCGACGGCGCTGGCGCCGGCGGGACCGGCACCCTCGATGGCGCGGCCACCAAGAGCATGGCCGCGGGGGGAAGCGTGAAGCTCCGCGGAACCGGCCAGACCGCTGCGGGTAGTGCCGGCACGTTGTCGCTCGTGGCCAAGGTGGGCACCACCGAGATCGGCAGAAGCAACACGTTCACGATCTGCGCGATCCCCACCACGGTCTCGGTCGCTTTCGCTGGGCTCATCACGGGGTCCGAGCGCGGTATCAAGATGACCACCTCCAACGACTCGGACAGCGGCTCGGTCGGCGACCTGGATCAGGTCCACATGTCCGAGATGGTGCAGTATCAAGGCGGCACTGGTTGCTTCGCGGGTATCACCAGCGGCAGCAACTCGGGCTATCTGGCCGCCAGCAACACCCCTCATGGCGTCGACTCGCACGGTACACCCGCGGCCCTTGTGACGGGCGCCGGCTACATCGAGTCCGTGCAGGGCTTCAAGTTCAAGGACGCGCGCTCCGGTGCTGCCGACATCGGGGTTGCGCACAGCGGGTTCATGATCACGCGCACCGCCGAGGTCGTCGCAGCGAAGAAATACCTCACCACGGCCAAGGCTGGAGCTGCCACCACCGTTTCTGGTATCTCCGTCGCCGCGGGGTCGGGCAGCGCCACGAAGCGCCAAGAAGTCTAGCCATGCAGCGTGCCCTTGCTGCGCAGCTGATCGTCGGTGTGTCGGCACTCTCCGGTGCCTGCAGCAACACCGGGGCCTCATCCGCGCCCCTGAGCGTGTCCGCGCCGGCCACGCCAGAGGTCTCACCGACGCCGGCCGGTCCGCCGGCCAGCCCCCAACCGGTCCCCATGTCCAATACCGCTGATGCCAATGTTCCGCCTCATCTGCGCCAGTTCCCCGGCTTGAGCGTGCGCCATGGCGATCAGATCGTTCCGGCGTCCGAAGGCGATCTCGAGGTCGCGCGTGGATACCCGACGACCTCGGCCAAGGGTGGCTGGATCGATCAGCGCCGACTCACTCTTCTCACAGCACACCTGCGTGTCCGCCTGGGCGAGCCAGTGCGCGTGATCCATGTCGTGGAGACCACGCGCCCGGGGGACCAGCTGTATGTGATGGGGCCGAAACCGATCTGTGGCGAGTACGTCGACGGCGCGCTGCGCACCGCGGCAGCGCCGGCGTCCGGCGATCCGTTGGCACCCGCCGGGCTCTACGACGGCCGGGTCCTCCCCGCGCCCGCAGTCGACTACAACTGGGATATCACCGAGTACAGCTTTGCTTCTGCCGGCTCGCACACGATCGAATGGAAGCTGGGCCCCCTGGTCTCGAACCCGCTCACCATCGAGGCCGTACCATGACCGAGCGGTTCGAGTCGCCTGCCGTGGACCCGCCGAGCCTCGCGATCGAGATCGACGCCCAGGTCGCGCGCGGCCTGTACAGCAACGCGGTGCTGGTCAGCCGGTCCACGACGGAGTTCACGCTCGACTTTGCCTACGCGCAGCCGCACGGTCGTGTGGTCGTGCAAGCGCGCATCATCATGGCGCCCGGCGGCGCGCGCGAGCTGGTCCATCTCCTTTCTTCGCAGCTCGACGCGCTCGATGCGCTCGACGACCGCGCCGCGGCCGACCTGGCGTCCGCCGAGCCAGAGCTCCTCGCTCGCGGCCGGCCTTGATCATGTCGTGTGGTCGGCGTTGATCGTGACGTCGTCGGGGCTGAGGTCGCACGCGAGGTGGCGCGTGGCCGAGTCCGAGGTCGATCGTCATTGCGTAGGCGGGAGTCTTCAGCACCGCCACAACGGCCGCTTGATTCCAGTCGTCGACGGCGACGCGCGCTACAGCTCCAGCGGCTGGACGCCGAGCACGATGTGGTCGCGCGACACGGCGTCGAGCCAGAGCAGCAGGCGGCGTGACTCGCCGGCGGCGACGTCGATCTCGAGGATGCGGCGCACCGGGTTGCCGGCGAGGGTGCGGGCCAGGTCGGCCTCGGCTGAGCTCCAGGCGGTGGCGAGCGGCGTGACCTGGACGGTGAGGCCCTCGACCTCGACGGAGGCGCCCATGACGAACCGGGCGAACGCCGGGTTGGCGCGGACGATCTTGCCGTGCGGGGTGACCAGCGCGAGCGGCAGGCGG
>DASWRS010000109.1:0-2420 GCA_036403075.1 Kofleriaceae bacterium | reverse complement strand
CGATCGGGCCGGCGCAACCGGCGTTCCTCAACACCGCCGTGCGCGTCGCGCTCGCGGACGTTCAGCCGGCGGAGCTGATCGCGACGCTGCTCGAGATCGAGCGCCTGCTCGGCCGGCGCCGCGAGGCCGAGGCGCGCTGGGGCCCGCGGCCGATCGACCTGGATGTGCTGGTCTGGGGCGCACGGACGGTGCGGACACCCGAGCTGGAGGTGCCCCATCCGCGGCTGGCCGAGCGCCGGTTCGCGCTGCTGCCGCTGATCGACCTCGTCGGCGAGGACTTCCGGATCCCTGGGTCCGGCGCCGCGGGCGAGCTGGCGCGCCGCGTGACGGACCAACCCTGCGAGGAGATCGCCGCGACCTGGTAGCTACCCGGTGGCCGCGGGCGCCGCGATGCCGGCCGCGTTCCACCATCGGCGGACTTGCTCGAGGGAGGAGCTGCGCGGCAGGCCGGCAGGCAGGCTGGCGAGGAATGTCCGGCCGTAGCCGCGGGTGACGATCCGGGTGTCGAGGATCGCGACGATGCCGCGGTCGTCGCGCCGGCGGATCAGCCGGCCGAAGCCCTGCTTGAGCGCGATCGCGGCGGCGGGGAGCTGGATCTGCTCGAAGGGATCGCCGCCGGTGTCGGCGCACGCCTGCATGCGCGCGGCGATCAGCGGATCGGTGTGCGGATCGAACGGCAGCTTGTCGATCACGACCAGCGACAGGGCATCGCCCGGCACGTCGACGCCCTCCCAGAACGAGCTGGTGCCGAGCAGCACCGCGCCCGGCGTCGACCGGAATCGATCGATCAGCGTCGCCCGGGGGGCGTCGCCCTGCACCAAGCGGGGGTAGGGCAGCGCGGCGAGCCGGGACGCCGCCTCGCGCAGCGCGCGGTGGCTGGTGAACAGCAGGAACGCTCGGCCTTCGGTGACGGCGAGTAGCTCGAGGGTGCGCGCGGCCGCCTCGGCAGAGAACCCGGCGGACACGGGCGGCAGGTCGCGGGGGACGTAGAGCATCGCCTGGCGGGCGTAGTCGAACGGCGAGGCCACGGCGAGCTCGTCGGCGTCGTCGAGGCCGAGCCGCGCGCGCGTGTAGTCGAACGCGCCGGCTGCGGTCAGCGTCGCCGACGTCAGGATCGGGGTCGGGCCGGCGCGGAGCACGTGGCGGCGGACCAGATCGGCGACGTCGATCGGCGACGCGGTCAGGAACGTGCCGGTCGGCCGGGTCTCGCCCCAGTAGACGTGGCTCTTGTGGCGCTGCTCGGCGATCGTCGCGAGGTCGTCGCGCACGCCCCGGGCACGGCGCGCCAGCCCGGACAGCGCGGCCCGCGGCCCGGCGTGGGCATCGCCGTCGAGGACGCCGCGGCCGTCGCGATCGGGCTCGTCGGGCGGCGGCTCGGCTTCGGCCTCCGCGGTTCGCGCGAGCTCCTCGAGCGCGCTGTCGAGCGCGAACCACGCGGCCTGGCGGGCGGTGTGCTCGAACAGCCCGGGGGGCAACGGCATGCGGCCGTCACGGGCATCGCGGGTGTCACGGGCACTGTGGGTGTCACGGGCACCGCCGGCAGGGGGCGCGTCGCCGGTGTCGCCGGTGATCAGCGCGGAACGGACGAGCGAAAACAGCGCGATCCCGGCGCGCTCGACCGCGCGGATCGTGTCGTCCGCGGCGCGGCCGGTCCACAGCGGCATCGCGGCGAGCGCGAGCTGGGCGTCGCGGACCAGCTCGCCGAGCTGGTGGGTCGAGACCCGCGCGGCGAAGTGCTCGGTGGCGACGTCCTCGAGCTGGTGGGCCTCGTCGAAGATCACCGCGTCGTGGTCGGGCAGGATCCGGGCACCGGCCGACGCGGCGCGCAGCGCGCGGTCGGCGAAGTACAGGTGGTGGTTGACGAGCACGAGCTGGGCCTGATCGGCGAGCCGGCGGGCCTGGGTCACGAAGCAGCGCGAGAAGTACGGGCAGCGCGGACCGATCCGCGCGTCGGGCGTGGTCGTCGCCTCGGCCCACAGCGGCGCGGCCTCGGCGAGCCACTCGACCTCGGCGCGATCGCCGGTCTCGCTGTGCGCGGCCCAGTCGACCAGCGCTTCGATCGAGGCGTCGGGCGCGGCGCGCGTGGCGTTGCGCCCGGCGAGCTCGGCGAGCTTGCGCCGGCAGGCGTAGTTGGCCACGCCCTTGAGCACGACCGCGGAGAACGGCCGGGCCAGGATCGAGCGCAGGAGC
This sequence comes from Kofleriaceae bacterium, assembly GCA_036403075.1. Classification (GTDB taxonomy): domain Bacteria; phylum Myxococcota_A; class Polyangia; order Haliangiales; family Haliangiaceae; genus JABFXX01. The sequence continues at coordinate 230 of DASWRS010000109.1, read as the reverse complement.
GGCACGTCGTGACGCGCGATCTGGTCCTGCAGCGCGCGGGTCCCCGTCGACACCACGACGCGCTTGCCCGACGCGAGCGCGGGGATGAGGTACGCCAGCGTCTTGCCGGTGCCGGTGCCGGCCTCGACGATCAGCGCGCGCTGGTCGTGTAGCGCGCGGGCGACGGCCGCGGACATCGCCCGCTGCTCGGCGCGGTCCTCGTAGTGCGGGATGGCGCGGGCGAGGCCGCC
>DASWRS010000108.1:0-11898 GCA_036403075.1 Kofleriaceae bacterium | reverse complement strand
ATGGCGGTTCTGGCGCGACTCACCCGGCTTCTCGCAGCGGTTCACCGGCACCTTCACCGATGGCGGCGACACCATCGTCGGCGTCTCTCAGCTGCGCAAAGGCGACGATCGCTGGAACGACGACCTGAAGATCACCTACCGGCGCGCTCGCCGATAGCCCGGTCGCAGCGCCGCGCGGATCCGCCACGGAGAAGACCGAGGTGTAGATTCGTCACCTGGCAACCGGCGACGAAGTCCAGCCCGTCGAACCCCGGGATGATGGTCTCGAACGAGCGCGTGCCATCGTCGTTGCTGCGCGACGCGGTAACCCATCACCGTGCGGCGGCGCGGCGCGCGCGCCCGGGCAAGCCGCGAAATTCCAGCTCGAGCGTGGCGTGCTGCGCCAGCGGATCGACGATGCGCAGCGCCCGCGTGCCCAGCGCCCGCGCCGGGGCCGGGTCCGGGTCCGGCACCAGCTCGGCCAGGCGCACCGCCGCGAACGCCAGGCGCTCCTGGAGCTCGACCATGTGCGGCCAGCGATGGTCCAGTGGTTGTACAGCCACGACGCGTTCGGGCGATGACGAAGCTGACGGCGCAGGCGCTCGGCACGACCGTCGGATCCTGCAGCCGTGCGCGCCGACGAAAGCCGAGCTGGAGGACTACATCACCGGCTGGAGCGTCAATGGCAATGGCGGCTTCACGAGCGAGGCCGGAATCGGAGGCAAAGTCGGCGTTTCGAGATCCATCCCGAGTGGTGTCACCGGCATCGACGGCAGCATCACGGGCGGCTCGCCGGACCTGTCCTGGAGCCTGACCGGTCAGTACACGGTCAAGCTGTTCTGAGGTGAAGCCGCCGCTCCGCGGAAACACGTTCCTCGGCGCGGTGTCTGGAAAGACCGCGGGGCGCGACGCCACGCCACGCCCCCGCAGATCTCGGTATCGCGCACCACGCCCGTTGCGGAGGAGATCTCCGGACCGCGATCCGGCGGCGAACCGCCACCGAGCTGACACGGGAGCTGGCGTCCGCTGACACGCGGTGCCGCGAAATTGACGCGGCCGCAGCGCGCGCTGACGGCAGCTCCACACACCCTCAGACAAGGATAGCCAATGACACGACAGAAACGGCTATGGCTGGCATCGGCCGCGCTCGGACTCGCAACCTCGAGTGTGTCGTGCGCCGTACAGGCCCCCGAGGCCCCGTCAAGCGTCGGCGCCCCCGCGGCCGCCGACGCCACGGCGCGGCGCGGCTCGCACCCCGGCACGCGAACGCCGATCCAGCACGCGATCATCGTGATCGGCGAGAATCACTCGTTCGACAACCTGTTCGGCACGTATCAGCCGCGCCGCGGTCAGCGCGTCGACAACCTGCTCAGCAAGGGGATCGTCCGCGCCGATGGCTCGCCCGGGCCGCACTTCGCACGCGCGGCCCAGCGGATCGGCAGCGACACCGGCCGCTACCACGCCGAGACCGCTTCGATCGGGACGTTCGACGTGTTGCCGCAGCCGTTCACCTCGGGCGGCATCGGCCTGCCCGACGGCGTCCCCGACACCCGGTTCCCCGCGAACCTGCCCAACGGCCCGTTCCAGATCAGCAAGTACGTGCCGTATGCAGCCTACACCGGCGATCCGGTCCACCGCTTCTTCCAGATGTGGCAGGACGTCGACGGCGGCAGGATGGACAAGTTCGCGTGGGTCGAGACCACCGTCGGCATCGGCGGCAACGACTTGCCGCCGCCGGCGGGCGGCTTTGAGCCCAAGGAGGGCGCGATCTCGATGGGGTTCTACAACATGAACCCGTTCGTCGATGCCGCCGGCCGCCCCCGCAGCGGTGACGCGCCGTTCTTCAAGTCGCTCGCCGACCGCTATGCGATCAGCGACAACTACCACCAGGCGGTCATGGGCGGCACCGGCGCGAACTTCCAGGCGATCGTCACCGGCCACGCCGCGTTCTTCACCAGCACCAACCTCGACGGTATGGCAGCGACTCCGTTTGCCAACCAGATCGAGAATCCGGATCCATTCGCCGGCACCAACAACTACTACACGCAGGACGGCTACGGCGGCGGCTCGTACGCCAACTGCTCCGACCCGTCAGCCCCGGGCGTGGCGGCGATCCTCGGCGAGCTCCGTCGCCAGGGCGTGCGCTCGGGCAACTGCGCCCCCGATCACTATTACCTGCTGAACAACTACTCGATGTTCTGGAACCAGACCAGCCGCAACCCACGGACGCTCGGCGCCGATCACTTCGTCCTGCCGCCGCAGAGCAATCCGACGATCGCCGATGTCATGACCCGCCACGGCGTGTCGTGGAAGTACTACTCGGCCGACCGCGGCGACGACGCCACCGCGTTCCCCAAGGCGGTCGACGGCGTGCCGCTGCTGTTCCACGCGTACTGCGGGATCTGCGATCCGCTGACCGGCTTCTCCCGCATCATGCAGGACCCGTCCGAGGAGGCCAAGCTCGCCAGCTACGGCGCGTTCCTCGCCGACGTCCACGCCGGCACGCTGCCCGCGGTGTCGTTCGTGCGCCCGTTCGAGGCGCTCGCCGGCCACCCGGCGGACTCGACCAGCGATCAGTACGAGCAGTTCCTCGCGGATCTGATCAAGCAGGTTCAGTCCGACCCGGAGCTGTGGGCCTCGACCGCGATCTTCATCACCACCGACGAGGGCGGCGGCTACTACGACTCGGGCTACATCCAGGCGCTCGACTTCTTCGGCGACGGCACGCGGATCCCGATGATCGTGGTGTCGCCGTTCGCCAGGCAGGGCTTCGTCGATCACACCTACTCCGATCATGTGTCGCTGCTCAAGTTCATCGAGCACAACTGGGACCTGCCGACCGTGTCGCAGCGCAGCCGCGACAACCTGCCGAACCCGGTCGCCCGGCGTGGCGACCCGTACGTCCCGGTCAACGGTCCGGCGATCGGCGATCTCATGAACCTGTTCCAGTTCGACCGCGACGGCGATCACGACGACGACAACCGCGACTGATCTCGCGCGTGCAGCGCTCCATGTATGCCGCCTCGGGCCACCGACACCGATGCCATGGTGTGCGATCGGAACGGCCGGCTCGCCGCCATGCCGGCGACCTCGCGGAACCGAGTGACGGTAGGTCCCGGTGCAACGCAGGTGACGCTGACTCCCGTCCGGTCTCCGACGGATGCACCTAATTCGCCGGCAGCCGGGCCTTGATGAAGTCGGAGATCCGGCTGGCGGCGGGTGGATCGAGGTTCGACAGCACCGCGATCGTGTATCCGGAGTCGCAGATCGCGAGCTCGCCGTTCATGCCGGGCGCGCCGCCGCCGTGGCCGACGCAGCGCACGCCGTTCTCGGTCCCTTCGAAGAAGCCGTAGGCGTACTTGCCGCGCGGCGTATCGACCTTGCCGGTCGTCAGCAGCGCGACGCGCTCGGCATCGAGCAGCTTGTGGCTCGCGAGCGCGTTTGCGAACCTGATGAGATCGAGCACGGTCGAGTCGCCGCCGCCCGCCGAGGTCGCGCGGACCGGCAGCGTGTCGGCCGCCGAGGTCCACGGCGCATCGGGCTTGTCGCGCGTGTAGGCGATGACGCGACCCTGGGTGACGGTGCCCTCGATCGGCGACGCGGTGCCGGTCATCCCGGCCGGCTTGACGATCGCCGCGGCGACGCGGTCGTAATAGCTCTGCTTGGTGACACGCTCGACGATCACGCCGAGCAGCAGGAAGCCGTAGTTGCTGTACTCCCACCGCGCGCCCGGCTCGTACGCGAGGTCGCGCTTGCCGTACAGCTTCACGTAGTCGGCGAGCGTCTTCAGCTCGAGCCGATGGGCTTCGAACTCGGGGCCGAAGATATCGCCGGTGCCGCCGGTGTGCGTGAGCAGGTGGTGCGCCGTGACCTTGCTGGCGAGCGCGCGGTTCGGGTAGTCGGTGAGGATCTTGCCGATCGGCTGGTCGAGCGCGAGCTTGCCGGCCTGGACGAGCTGGAGCACCGCGGTCGCGGTGAACATCTTGTTCATCGAGCCGATCCGGAACCGCGTGTCGACGGTGTTCGCGACCTTCGCGTCGCGATCCGCCATCCCGCGCGCCTCCTTGAAGATCACGACGCCCTGCTTCGCGATGGCGACCGCGCCCGAGAACCGGTCGGCGGCGGCCGCCTTGTCGAGCTCGGCGCGCAGCGCTGCGAGGGCGTCGGCCTCGCTCAGCCGCGCCGGCCCGAGGCCCTCGGGCGCCGCGACCGCGCGCAGATCGACCTTCGTGATCCGGTGCGGCGGCGCAGCCTCGACCTCGACGACCACGCGCGCGATCTGGTCTCCGTCCCGCTCCTTGACCAGGACGGAGGTCCGGGTCGGCGTCTTGTCCTCGACGCGCACGACGTCGAAGCCGCCGGTCATGGCGCGGAACCGCGTGATCTCGTCGGGGTCGGGCAAGTTCTTGCGCAGCTCCTCGGAGATCTCGCGCTCGCGAAACGCGAGGATCTCGTCGCGCTTTCCGTCGTTCAACATCGCGAGCCAGGCGGTGAACCTGCGCCCCGCGACATCGGCGTCGGCCGCATCCGCGGCGACGGCAGCATCGGCGACCGCAACTGGTGGCGGTGGCCGTGGCGGCGCCACGGGCGGTGCGCCCTCGCGCGATGAGCACGACATGCCGAACAGGATCAGCGCGACGGGTGCAATGCGCAGCATCGGCGTAGTGTAGCGGTCAGCGGGCCGAGCAATGGCGACAGCGCCGCACGATCGCGAGCGCGACCGCCGGAACCGCGAGCCCGCGCCGCCGCCGACCGAACAGCCGCTGTCGTCATCGAGCGCGGCCTCTTCGCCGTCAACCCTGGGATCGGTGCACAGGTGCGCCTCGAGGTCGTCGTTCCACGCGGTGGTCTGGGGGCTCGAATCGGACGCGGCCCCTGCGGTTGCTCACCCCCGCTTCTTCTTGACGACCTCCCAAAGGCGCATCGCCGGATCACGCGTGATGCCGGGTAACTGCATCTCCGTTGCGCCCTCCCTCACCGGGAACTCGGTCTTCTCTCCGTCGTAGGTCGCGCGGTAGTTCCCTTGCCCGAGGGTTTCGACCTTGGCTCGTTGCCCCGGTCCTGACCTCTGCCTGAAGTTCGCGTTGAACGCCTCGTCGATCTGATAGAGCGTCGCCATCGCGATCCCTTACCACGAGCGCCGGCTCACGGCGTCACGTGATCGCCGTCGTACGACCGATCCCACAGGGGTCGGAGCCACCGCTGGTCGACGGCGCCGCTTCTACGGGCCGCGATGGATCTCTAGCGCAGCGGCGCGATGCCGAAGGGCGGCGCGTCCAGCGTGTTCGCCCCGCCGTCCGGCCCGACGCCGGCAAGCTGCTGCGAGCTCACCGCGCCGGCGGGCCGGACCACTTGCTCCGCTCCTGCTCCTCGATGTAGCGCTCGGCGCGCTCGATCTCGGAGCGCGGGACCGCTGCAGGATCGGCCGGAAAGATCGTGAAGTCGCGCAGCGCCACGCGTCGCGGCGCGCCGTGCATCGCGGCCAGCGCCGCGGCGAGCTCGAGCAGCGAGCCACGCGACAGCGCGAGCTCGTGCTCGTCGGGCTGGAAGATCGTGCCGATCGGATAGTCGCGGAACGGCGTCGCGGTCTGCTCGACGTGATTGCCGATCACGTGCGCGATCGGCTTGTCCGCGGTGAACCGGACCAGCCGCGCGATGCTGGCCTCGAACGCCGGGAAGTCGAGCACGTACAGCCTCCCCGGGTACAGCGTATCGCCGCTGAACAGGATCTGGCTCCGCCGGTCGTAGAGCGCGATGCTGAGCTTGCTGTGACCGGGGATCGGGATCGCGTCGACCACCCGGTCGCCGAGATCGATGTGACCGACGTCGGTGGGCCAGGTGGTGATCCCGAACGCCCGCCGGGTAGCGTCCATCTGCAGCGGGACCACCGTGATCGGGATCTCGGGAATGGCCAGCGCCGCGAGATCGCCATCGCCGGCAATGTGATCGCCGTGCTCGTGGGTGTGGACGACGGTCACCGGGATCGAGCGCCGGCCGGTCCGCTCGAGCCACTGCCGGACGAGCCGGACCAGCGCCGCGGCGAGGTGGTTGTCCTTGCCGGCGCCGGTGTCGAGCACGAGCGCGCGGTCGCGGCCGAACAGCACGAACACGAATGGCTTCTCGTAGCTCGCGCACGGCGACTGCCGGAGGATGTAGAGATCGCGGTCGTGCTCGTGCACCTGCCACTCCGGGATCTCCATGCAGGTGCCGCTCTGGGACCACCAGCGCTCCGGGATCTTCCCGGCTGCGTGGTCCGCTGGCGTCGGAGCCGCGTGCGCTACGCCGGCGCACCCCAGCGCGAGCACCACCACCATGCAACGTCGCGAGGTCGTCATCCAGGTTCGTGCCCGCAGTCCGGTGGATCGTTCAGTGGTCACCAAGCCGACCTTGTCGATCCCGGGGATCGCCGGGGCGATCGAATCGTCGTGACCAGCAGAGGCGTTCGTGAGGCGTGAAGTGCCGGCGACGCCTGCACCGGCGCAGATCCGGTCGCCTGGTATGCGCGCTTTGGCGCGGACACACCAGGCTCGAGGGCGTGCTGGTCGCCTGCCCGGCGCAGCCCTGCGTGTGGAAGGCGCCGACGCTGGAGTGCCACGACGCATCACCCCACTCGACGAACACACGTCGCCACCTCACCAGCGCTCTGGTAGGATCGTGAAGATGGTGGATTCCGCAGCGCGCCGCGCCACGTACCAGGACGTCCTGGACGCGCCGGCCAACAAGGTAGCGGAGCTCGTCGACGGTGTTCTCCACGTCAGCCCACGGCCCGCCAAGCCCCACGCCATCGCGTCGTCCGCCCTGGGCGGCGAGCTGATTCCGCCGTTTCGCCGTGGCCGCGGAGGCCCCGGTGGCTGGTTCATCATCGACGAGCCTGAGCTGCACCTCGGCGCCGACGTCGTGGTCCCCGATCTCGCGGGGTGGCGATGCGAGCGCATGCCGGTGGTGACGACCGACGAATCGTACTTCACCCTCGCGCCCGACTGGATCTGCGAGGTGCTGTCGCCGTCGACCGCCAAGCTCGATCGCGCCGAGAAGCTGCCGATCTACGCGCGCGTCGAGGTCCGGCACGCGTGGCTCGTCGATCCGGTGCTCCGCACGCTCGAGGTGCTCCGGCTGGAACGCGGGCGCTGGATGTTGCTCGACACCTATCACGACGACGCGCGGGTCCGCGCCGAGCCGTTCGAGGTGTTCGAGCTCGAGCTCGGCGTGCTGTGGGCCGGTGTTCAGCTGGCCGCGCCACCGCGCTGACCTGTCATGCGTCCCTCGTGGCTCGCAGCGGGCGCCGTGCTCGTCATCATGCAGGTCACCTGCCGAGGGACGCCGGTGCCGCCGACGAGAGCGGACGAACCGCAGGTGATCACCGCGGCAAACCTGCACGGCGGCGGGAACCCACTGGACAGCGCCGTCAAGACCTACGCGACCTTCGAGCTCGCGCACAAGTACATGCTCGACCATAACAAGCTGCTCGACCACGCAGCCAAGCAGCCAGGATCCACGGTCGGCCCCGCCCGCTACGTGGTCTTCGCGCAGCTGTTCTGGTCCAACCAGTCCGACAACGACGACGATCGCCTGCACGCGGATGACAAGGCCTTCCGGCCCGACCGCAAGACAGGCGAGATCGACATGTCGAGTTACAAGTACCACGCGCGTCACCGTCGATGCGGCGTCGAGCCTCCCTCCCTGTGGTCACCGGTGGTGCCAGTCGGCGACGTCTGCCGTCAGGGCCACCGGCATCGCAATCCGCGTGGCCATGCGATCGCGACAGAGTCTTGCAGCTGATCACCGCCTCGATGCCTTGATTTGACCGCTACGGTGAGCACGGCCACCACTGCGGCGGATGCGCGGTAAAATCCCAGTCAGGAACTGCACAGGTTGGGTCCTCTCGACAGCCACGCAGCACATAGTGCGTAAGACTCTTGCACCGGTCCTCGGATCGTCCACTGACGACGACCTGGATGATGTCGGCGCCCGCATCGCCGAAGTCGGGCGTGTGGCCGCAGGCGATCAAGCGATGGGAGAAGTCGGGCGCAGCTGCCGGGGGCTGCAGGTAGCGATCGACGATGTCGTCGGGCTCGGAGCAACCCGCCTCGCGGACATCGTCGGGTGTGCGTAGCGGAATGGTGACCGACGCTTGCTCCGGGGACGTTTCGTCGCACTTCGCAGGGTCCTCGGGCGGCAGCTCGCCCCTGAGAACTGCGGCGAGCGCATCGGCGAACGTGAATCCCCCAGCGGCAAGGATCGAAAAGCCCTTCGGGGGTGGGGCGCACCCACTGCGCGGATAGAACGCGGCGGTCATGTCGAACGAGCCCTCCCGGTACGCGAGTCGCTGATCAGGCGCGGTCATCGTGAGAAAGCTCGCCCCGTAGAGGACGTCTCGGGATTCGACGTAGTCGTCGCCGGAGTCGCCACCGTCTTCACCACTGGGTGTGTGATGCGGAACACCGAGTTCAAGCGTGCCGGTCCCATCGCGGTCGTCGAATACCAAGAGGCTCGCATAAGCAACGCGGGCGGAGACACCTCCAATCATGGTATCGGCCGAGGGCAGCGTGGGCAGCGAGAGTTCGGTCGGGCTGTTGGGTGCGAGCCGCACGACGGCAGCGACGCGGGCCGGCACGAAACGGAACGGATCTCGACAGCCGGCAGCGAGGACAGCTGCCATCGCATCGGACTCCGGAGTCTCGACGCAGATCCGCTCGGTGAGCCACTGCGCGCCCCACACCAGGGCGACGTGCAGGTCTGGCTGCGTCGCCTGAGTAGGCGGCAGCAAAGACGCGAGATCCCCCGTGACCACCACCGGAATCGTCACCAATGGCGGTGCGTCGCCACCCAGGCCATGCAACTTGCCGCAGCCGGTGATCATGGCGAGCATCGTGCTGGTCGAGACGAGCCGCATCGCCCTATGTGTGCCACGAATCGAGCCGGCAGGCTGCACCATCACCGGGCCGTGCTGGCTACCGATGTCATCCGGCGGGATCATGATTCGTCACGCCGCCCTGCGGTAGTCGACGTGAAGCCCGCCGAGCAGGCTCGTGACCTCGATCGGCTTGGACGGGTCGATGTTCATGACGGGCTTCGTCGGCACGCGCTGTCCAATCCCCTGGTGCGGTCGGCTCTCGTTAAAGTAGCGTGCGCATTGGCCAACAAGAGATGCAAGATGCTGGTCGTCGAGCAGCAGCACGTGGTCGAGCAGCTCGCGGCGCACACTGCCGACGAATCGCTCCGAGACTGCGTTCATATTTGGCGCGCGAACCGCCGTCCGGATCACCTTCGCGCCGACACCCTGGGCCGCACGGTCGAACGTCGGGCCGAACTTGTCGTCGCGATCCCGCAGCAGGATGGCGGGAGCGTCCCCGTCCATGGTGGCGTTGCGCAGCTGCTGCGCCGTCCACGCCTGCGTCGGGTGGCGCGTCGCGGCGATATGGACCACGCGCCGCGAGGCCAACTGCACGAAGAAGAACGCATAGACCTGACGGAACAGGAGATCGTGGATCTGGATGAAGTCGCAGACCCACATCGTTCGGCGTGGTTCTTCATGAAGATCGCGCGACGCCACGACGGCAACATGCGCACGCCCACCAGGAGCTGCGACCACAGCCGCCCCACACGACCAACGACCCAGGTCCGGATTCGAGTGACACTCGGCAACCGCATCCCTACTTGGAGCATGAACGAGGTAGCCGGTGGAACCGATGGCATCGCCCAACTCCCGCCGTGTTCCCACTCGGATGCGCAAGGTAGCCAGCACGGGCATGGCACCCAGGCCGGCCCTGCAAGCGGTCGCAGCCCCGACGCCGAGCACCACGCCGGCACGGCCGAACGCACTAGCGCGGGTGAGATCGCGGGTAACTGGTAATGGCCGAGGCGTTCCCCCAAAGCCGAAAAGGCGTTCGCCCCTTTCGTCGAGGGGACGTAAGGGGCGAAGATTCGTCGTGCGCGAAGGGGGACTCGAACCCCCACGGTGTTACCCACTAGCACCTCAAGCTAGCGCGTCTACCAATTCCGCCATCCGCGCATCTGGTTGTCAGAGGAGCGTTGGTAGCGCCGGCTGCGCGCGCTGTCAAGCCGCATGGCCGACGGGGCGGCTACTGCAGGCGCAGCGGCGGCGGCGAGATGTTGGTGCTGGTGCCGGGAAGGTCGGCGGTGGAGACGACGCGGATGGCGCCGGCGCCGCCGCCGCCACCGCCGCCGCCGCGGCCGGCGATGCCGCCGGGCTGGCCGGTGCGGGCGACGCTCGGGCTGGGGTAGCCGAGGCCGCCGTCGCCCGGAGAGGTGCCGGCGGCCGGGGGCGCGAGGAGGAGGCCGTCGACGCCGCCGGGGCCGGAGGTGCCGCCCGAGGCGGGGCCGTCGGGGTCGGTGCCGGGCTGGCCGCCGATGTAGCCGGTACCGGCCTGGTTGATACCGGCGCCGCCGCCGCCCGGGCCGCCGTTGGCGAAGATCGCGGCGGCCGGGTCGAGCTGGATGGTGGCGGCCTGGAGCAGGATGAGGCCGCCGGCGCCGCCGCCCGCGCCGCCGTGGCCCTGGGCGGAGCCGCCGGCCCCGGCCGCGCCGGAGGCGTTGATGATGGCGCCCGGGCCGAGGATGAGGGGGCCGGGATCGGAGGCGAGCCAGAGGGCGCCGCCGCCCGCGCCGCCGGTGGTAGCGCCGCCGTCGGAGACGTCGGGGGAGCCGGCGAGGAGGCTGCCGTCGCCGCCGTGGGTGCCGCCGCAGCCGCCAAGAAGCGTGTCGATGACAAAGGTGCCGCCGCCGTGGCCGCCGGTGCCGGGGGCGAGGCCTTCGTTGCCGCCCGGTCCGCCGTCACCGTCGGCGTGGCCGCCGCGGCCGCCGCCGGCGCCCTTGGCGAGGGAGCCAAAGGTGCAGCCGCCGAGCCGGGCGCCGGCGCCGGGCGCGGCGTTGTAGTGGCTGGCGACATCGATCGTGCCGCGAACGGTGATGGCGTGGGCGAGCAGGGCGAGCGGACGCGTGCCGTGGGCGGCGAGCTTGCCCGTGGCGGTGATCGTGATCGACGGCGCGGCCAGGACGCAGATCGGGCCGGTGGTGGCACAGGTCAGGCCCTGCGGGGAGGTGCCTGTGTCGGTGTCGATCGTGACCGAGCTCGACAACATGATCGACGAGATCGTCGGCGCGCAGGCGGAGACTGTGAATAGCGGATTGCCCATCATGATCGACGAGCACAGCATGGTGTCGCCGTCGGTGGGCGGCGCGACGTCGGGCGGCGATGTCGAGTCCGGCATCGCGTCGCTGCTGGTCGTGGCGGTGGAGTGCGATTGAAATCCGCAGCCGATCAGGAGAACCGCACAGGCTGCACGCATGATTTGCCACCCTACGCCGATCGGGATCGCTGCTCAGCAATCGTCTCATGGCAGATCGCGAAAGGCAGGCCTCACGAGATGTACGGCATGTGGCACCAGGCCGGCGACATTCGAGCGCGCGCGTCAGGACGGCGATGGCGGAGTGGCGAATTGGCCGGTGTTGCCCCGCGCGCGCCAGCGGGTGATCGCGAAGTTACCGAGCTGACCGTGAGCGCTGTCCCTGCGGGAGTCAGCGGGTGATGGCGAAGTCGCCGAGCTGGCCGTGGTCGTTGTCACCCCAGCAGCGGATGGCGTCGCCGACGAGGGCGCAGGCGTGGGCGCGGCCGACCGCGAGCGAGGCGGCGCGCTGGATGCCGGGTACGGCGACGAACTTGGCGCCGTCGGAGCAGGTGACGGTGCCGGACTTGAGCACGGCGCAGCGGCCGACGATGGCGTCGACGCGCTCGAGGACGATGGGCTCGAGCTTGCGGCAGCCGTCGCCGCACTGGAGGCGGCCGGCGGTGGTGACGGCGCAGAAGCCGAGGTCGAAGGCGAGCTGGCGGACGGCCGGGAAGCCGATCGGCTGCGCGGGCTCGCCGGGGGATGCGGCGGCTGGCTTCGCAGCAGTGGG
>DASWRS010000107.1:0-2507 GCA_036403075.1 Kofleriaceae bacterium | reverse complement strand
CGATCTGTTCCAGCGCACCGGCGTCGAGGTCATCAAGCCGGGCTGCGGCGCCTGCATCGGCTGCGGCCCCGGCGTCAGCGAGCGCGGCGATCAGGTCACCGTCTCGGCGATCAACCGCAACTACAAGGGCCGCTCCGGCCCGGGCCGGCTCTACCTCGCCTCGCCGCTCACCGTCGCGGCTTCGGCCGTCACCGGCGAGATCGTCGAATACACGGACGGCATGTTCGACAAGCGCTGACCGCCCGCCGCGACGCGACCGGCGGCACCGCCCCATCGCGTCGATGCGTGCACGTCGTGGTAGCGTCGCTGACGATGGCACGCGCACGCACGCCGCCGAAGCCACGCGCCACCGCAAAGCAGCGCGGCAAGCCTGCTGCGACGAAGCGCGCCGCCACGAAGCCGCGCGGGCCCTCGAAGCGCGCGCGACCGACGCCGACCGCTGCCAGGCGCGCCGCTGCCAAGCCTGCTGCCGCCAAGCCGGCTGCCGCCAAGCCCGCTGCCGCCAAGCCGGCTGCCGCCAGATCCGCCGCCAAGCCCGCCAAGCCCGCTGCCGCCAGATCCGGCGCCCGCAAGCCGCCGCCGCCCGCCGCCGCGCCTCGCAAGCCGCCGCCCGCCCGACTCAGCGGCGGCAGCGCCGTGGTCAAGGTGCTCGAGTCCCGGCAGCCGATCGAGGCGCTGCGCAAGTTCCTGGCCCGGATCCCCGGCGACGTCACCCGGGAGCAGGGCCAGATCGCGCTCGGCTCGGCGCAGCTGATGCTGCTGCCGATCGCGCACGAGCACCGCGGCGGCGAGGAGGTCAAGCAGCTGCTCGATCTGGTGCTGGCCCGGTGGGACGCCTTCCCCGACCGCAGCGGCTTCCATGCTCAGGAGTTCCTGCGCAACGCGTTCGCCGCGGTCGGCGACGATCGCGAGCGGATCGCCCGGCTATCGGCGCTGGTGCCGGCCGACGCCACCAGCGAGCTGCGCTTCAACATGGCCGGCGCCTACGCCGCCGCCGGCGACCGGCCGGCGATGCTGCGTGCGCTCGAGGCCGCGCTCGCCGTCGGCGCCAGCGCGGCGCAGGTCCGCCGCGACCCCGACCTGGCGCGCCACCTCCACGATCCGGCCGTGGCCGCGCTGCTCGATCGCGCGGCCGCCCCGGCGATCCCGGTCGACATCGAGCCCCACGTTGCGCCGGTCCGCGCCGCACTCGAGGCGCTGATCGCCGCGCTTCACAAGCTCGGCGGCCACAGCCGGCTCTACCCGCCCGCGCCGCTCGACGCCGTGCTCGCCGCCGAGCGCGCCGGCCGGATCCAGCTGCCCAACGACTACCGCGCCCTGCTCACGATCAGCGACGGCGCCGCGCTGTGGGATCACGAGCTGTTCGGCACGCGCGACCTGCGCGGCGACACCCCGCTCGCCCACCGCGCGCGCGAGTTCCTCGCCACATCGACCAGCTACGGCGGCATCGGCATGGACGAGTGCGTCCCGCTCGCCAGCTGGGGCCGGCCCAACCACTGGCTGCTCTACGACCCGCGCGGCACGGTCCGCGACGGCGCGCCCGGCTACCTCGTGGTGTTCACCGCCGACCCCTGGCCGATCGCCGACCTCGCCGACGCGTTCCGCAAGCTCGAGGACTCGGTGCGCGACGTCCTCGCCACCAACTGACGACGCATCACGTGCGCATCATCGTGTCCGGATTCTGTCCGAAGTTCGGACATCTGTCCGGGATCCGCCGGACAATCTCGCCCGTGTCCGCAGAAAGCTTGCCCTCCCGCATCGTCCGGCGTAGGCCACGCATGTGGGGGCCAAACGCGTGATCTGGCATGTCGGCTTCGAGCGCATCCTGCGGCGCCGCGGCCCACCCTCGTTCGAGGTGCGCTCCGAGGTTCCGCTCTCGGAAGAGCCGCCCCGTCTCGATTACCTGCTGCTACGCAAGCTCACGCCGGACCGCGAGCCGGTGGACGACAGCGCACAGACGCTGCGACACCTCTGGGCGCTCTTACCGCGCGTGTCGGTGGTCGAATACAAGAGCCCCGGCCATCCCTATCGATCCGGTCAGCTCGATCGGCTCTGGGGCTACGTGCATACCTACTTCGCCAATCAGCGCGCGTTGCCTCGCCACCGCGCCGATGGCACGCCGCTCACGCCGGCTGACGGCGGGCCCGAGGTCTTCGAGCGCGAAGATCTCTGCGCGGTGCTGGTCATCGCCGCGCGACTCCCCAGCCTAGACGCTGACGTCGCGACCATGGGCCTCACGTGGGAGGACCTGGGCGGCGGCTACCTGCGAGTGGACGATGGCCTGTTCACGCTGTACGTCGTCGAGCTCGACGTCGCCGGTCCCGCCGAGGACGACGACCTGCTACACTCGTTCGGTCGTGGGATCTTCCGCTCGCCCGAGGCTCGCTGGTTCTGGATCGAGCTGGTAGGCTCGAAGGAAGCTGCGATGAACATGCAGGACATGGAAGGCTACAAGGAGCTGATGGACAGGATGCTCGACACGCTGCCCGCCGAGCAGGTGCTCTCGC
>DASWRS010000106.1:0-16819 GCA_036403075.1 Kofleriaceae bacterium | reverse complement strand
GGTCTGCCGCGCGCCCGGGTACGAGGACGCCATGCCGCACCTCATGGCGTTCATCGAGCGCGACGCCGGGGACCTCGGCGACGGCGGGCCGGTCGCCGAGACCATCCCGCTGGGCGAGCCGCCGCCCAAGGAGTCGCCGCAGCCCGGCGCCGTGGCGCTGGGCGGCTCGCTGCTGACCACCACGTTCAACCTGGGAGAGCAAGCGATCGAGTAGGCGATCCCCGCAGCTTTCCGAGCGGCGATTGTGGCGCAAGACACGCGCCGCTGACCCGCGTTCGGCGAGCCAGGCGCGGTGCCGGAGGCCAGTCACCTGGGGGCCTCGCACTCCAGGCGCCCCGCTCCGGGGCCTCAGTCTCCGGCCTAACCCCTTGATTGCACAAGCTGTGCAGCTGGGCCCGGCACGTCGATAACGCGCTGATCTCACGTTGGAACGACCGCCGCGCCGGGCCGCGAGGCAGCTGGCACGCTGTGTGGATTCGCCTCGCCCAGGCTCAGCCGCAAGCTGAGTGCTTCAGACGTGGCATCTCCTGTGTTCGAAGGTTCCACCCGAGGTTCCTTCCAGATCGCCCGGAATTCTCCGGGCGGTCTGCGTTTTCGGGTACAAACTGCCGTGCTCACCGGCAAGCAACGTCATCACCTCCGCGGTCTGGGTCACGAACTGAAGCCGATCGTGCAGGTCGGCAAGGGCGGGATCGACGATGGCCTCGTCGCCGCGGTCGAGCAGGCGCTCGCCGATCACGAGCTCATCAAGGTCAAGATCGGCGAGGCCGCCGACCTCGATCGCCAGGAGGCCGCCGAGGCGATCGCGATCCGGACCGGCAGCGAGGTCGCGCAGGTGCTCGGCAACACGCTGCTGCTGTATCGCGCCAAGCCCGACGAGCCGGTGATCATCCTGCCGTGATCCGCCGGCGGAGCCACTCTTGCGAGTGGCCGCACCCACGCCCTTCGAGATTTCGATTGCGTGGCACGCAATGTGGTTGATAGATCGTCACCCGTGGAACGCAGCTTCGGCCTGGCGTTCACCACAGTCACCCTCCTCGCTCCGCTTGCCCAGGCGGCGCACCCCTCACCCGCACTGCACTCCGCTCCGCACCCCCGGCAAGCCGTCCAGCCAGAAGGCACCGCCCGTCCGCTCGAGTTCGTGGCGACCGACGCCGCCTTGCACCCCCGAGGTTACGCCTTCGCGCTCCAGGTGCTCGCCGCCCAGCCCGGCGCGCCGCTGCGCGCCCGGAGCCGCGTCATCTACCTCAACCGCGACGGCGCGCTGCTGCGCCCCGGCGACAACGACTCGGCGCGCCAGGTATCATCGATCGTCGCCCAGCCGACCCTGATCGGCGGCTGGGACATCGACGACGACACCTGGGCCGACACCGTGGCCTGCGTCGCCGAGATCTACGCTCCGTTCGACGTCACCATCACCGACGACGATCCGGGCGACACGCCGCACATCGAGGCCGTGTTCGGCGGCGCCCCGGGCGACGTCGGCCTGCCCGACAACGTCGCCGGCGTGTCGCCGTTCACCTCGGACTGCTCGATCATCGAGCACTCGATCGTGTTCGCGTTCACCGACGTCCTGCCCGACGACGCGCGCACCGTGTGCGAGGTCATCGCCCAGGAGATCGCCCACAGCTTCGGCCTCGACCACGAGATGCTGCCGTCGGACCCGATGACGTACCTCGACTACAGCGGCCCTCGCACGTTCCAGGACCAGATGGCGTCCTGCGGCGAGTACGCCACGCGCAAGTGCGGGATCAACGGCACGATGTGCCGCCAGCGCCAGAACTCGGTCGCGCTGCTCGAGGACCGCCTCGGCACCCGGGGCGGCGCCGGCCGCGACGGTGACCCCGCCGACCCCGCCAACCCCGCCGGCCCCGGGACCTCCGGCGGGTGCACGGCGGCCTCCGGAGCCGCACCGGGCGCGATGGCCCTCGCGCTACTCGGGCTGCTCCGCCGCCGCCGGCGCCGCTGACGGAGACGGTGTCCACGCGCCGCCGGCGATCCGACGTGGCCTCACCTCCCAGCCGACGACGACGGCCGCGCTGGGCACCGTCTCCGCGACGCCCGGGCTTCGCGCCCCTCGCGATCAGAACGAGATCTGCGCGGCGACGATGACCTCGTTGACCGGCGCCTTGAGATCGCTGTTGTCGAACTGCTGCCGGTCGTAGCTGGCCTGGAGCTTCATCTCGTGGCTCCGCAGGTAGTAGTTGAGCCCGACCTCGTAGTCGGTGCGCTCGTCGTTGCCGCCGAAGTTGCCGGCGGCGACCTTGGACGGATCGAGGTCGATGTTGGTGTCGGGATCGAACATGCCGAACCGCACCACCGGCTGGAGCACGCCGCGCCAGTTCCCCGAGCCCATCTCCGGGAACCGGTAGCCGACCGCGGCGTAGAAGCCCTGGCCGTCGACCGCCGCCGCGCCGCTGGCGAACACGTCGTGGGTGTGGATGAATTCGGACTGGAACAGGAACGGGCCGCCCTCGTAGCGCAGGTCGCCTTCCCAGCGGTCCTTGGTGCCGGCCCGGGTGCGATAGCCCAGCGAGTCGTAGGTCGCGCCGCCGATCGTCAGGCCGGGGACCGGATAGATCTCGACGCGCAGCGAGACGTCCTTCTGGTTGTTGTTGTCGAAGTTGTTCTGGCCCGCCCCGTTGAACAGGTTGAGCGAGTACATGAAGGTCTTGAACGTCTTGTCGAGCCGGATGCCGAGATCGCGCTGGCCGCCGAGCAGGTTGCCGAGGAACGAGCGCTCCGGCAGGAGGATCCGCGCCGCCGAGGCGTAGCCTTCCCAGCTGACCGTGTTCTTGAACTGGCCGATCGAGAAGTCGGCCAGGGTGCTCTGGAACGTGATGAAGAAGTCCTGCAGGGTCGACAGCGCGCTCGCCGGCGTCCGGACCGGCACCACGGTGCCCGCGGTCGTGCCCGCGGCGTTGGCCGTGTTCAGCGTGTCGCGGACGCGCGACGGATCGAACATGAGCTTGTACTTGACGAACCCGGGGATGATGTCGCCGCCGGCCGCGATCTCGAGCCGGCGGATCCGGAACGTCGAGGTCGACAGCTTGGTGGTGGTGGCACCGAGCGTGCTGGTCTCGTCGTAGACGAACCAGCCCTGCATCAACACGCTCGGGGTGAAGGTCGCGCCCGGGCTGTCCTTGCCGACGCTGAGCTTGCGGGGATCCGCCGGCCGGGGCTCGGGTGGCGGCGGCGGTGGCGTCGCCGCGGCCTCGGCCGGCGGCTGAGCCGGCGCGTTCGGCGGCTGATCGGCCGGGGTGACCGGCGGTTCGGTCGGTCCCGGCGCGGGCGCGGGTTGCGCGCTGGCCGTGCCGGCGAGCGCGAGGAGCGAAACGAACGAGATCGATAGTCGGTGCATTGCGCAGTACCTAAACCACCCGCCGTGACGCGGCCGTGACGCAGCCGCGACAGATCGACCTGGTGTGAGATCTGTGCCCACCGCAGCCGTTGCCGCGACGGAATCGCGCCGTCACACCGCCGTCACGGAGAGCATGCTAAGGCTCCATCATGCTCGTACTGGTCATCGAGGACGAGGTCGACCTCGCCACCACGCTCGAGTACAACTTGCGCGCGGAGGGCTTCACCGTGCGGCTCGCGCACACCGGCCGCCAGGGCCTGGCGAGCGCGACGACCGAGCCGCTGCCCGACGTGATCGTCCTCGATCTGATGCTGCCCGATCTGTCGGGCACCGAGATCTGCCGCAAGCTGCGCGAGGGCGAGCGCACGCGCGACATCCCGGTGGTGATGTGCACCGCCAAGGGCGAGGAGATCGACCGCGTCGTCGGCTTCGAGGTCGGCGCGGACGACTACGTGGTCAAGCCGTACAGCGTGCGCGAGCTGATCCTCCGGATCCGCGCGCTGCTCCGCCGCTCGCACCGGGTCGAGGGCGAGCCGTCGCTGATCCGGTTCGGCCGGCTCAAGATCGACCGCGACGCCCACCGCGCCTGGGTCGATGAGGCCGAGATCGGCCTGACCGCGCTCGAGTTCCGCCTGCTGCACGCGTTCCTGTCGCGGCGTGGCCGGGTCCAGACCCGCGACGCCCTGCTGTCCGACGTCTGGGGCATCGAGGCCGACGTCACGACCCGCACGGTCGACACCCACGTCAAGCGGCTGCGCGAGAAGCTCGGCGACGCCGGCGCCTACATCGAGACCCTGCGCGGCGTCGGCTACCGGTTCAAGGACCAGCCCGACGAGGCCACCGCTTGATCCTGCGCGCTCGCTCCGGCCTGCTCGGTGTGCTCGGCCTCGCGTTCCTGGTCTCCGGCGTCGCCGGTCTCGCCGCGCTCGCCGTGATGCGCGCCCAGGCGGTGTCCGAGGTCGTGCCGGTCGTGCTGGCCACGTTCGGCGCCACGGTCGCCGCCGGCTGGGTGATGACATCGAGCCCGCGCGCCGCCATCGCGCGCCTGGTCAACGCGATGCGCGACGTGGTGCGCGACCCGAGCCGGCGGATCGCCGCCGACGCGATCACCGGCGACGAGCTGCGCGATCTCGCCGGGTGGATCAACTTCCTGGCCGAGGACATCGACCGGAGCCACCGCGCCCTGGCCCGCGAGCGCATGCTGCTCGCCGCGGTCGCCGACGGCCTGACCCAGGGCGTGATCGCGGTCGACAGCGAGCACCGGATCGAGCTGCTCAACGACGCCGCGCGCAGGATGCTCGGGGTCACCAGCTCGCCGGTCGGCGAGCCGCTGATCGACTTCGTGCGCGTCCCCGAGCTGTTCGATCTGCTCGACAGCGACGTCGCCGCCACCGCCGAGGTCCAGCTGCCCAACACGCCGCGCGCGCTGATCCGGACCGCGCGCAAGTGGGGCGGCGACGGCCGCGTGCTGCTGCTCGAGGACGTCACCGCGATGCGCCGGCTCGAGACCGTGCGGCGCGACTTCGTGGCCAACGTCTCGCACGAGCTGCGCACGCCGGTCGCCGTGATCCGCGCCAACGCCGAGACCCTGATCGCGGGCGCCAAGGACGATCCGGTGATCGCCGGCAAGCTGATCGACGGCCTGCACAGAAACGCCGAGCGGCTCGCCCGGATCCTCGCCGACCTGCTCGACCTGTCGCGGCTCGACGCCGGCCAGTACCGGCTCGAGCTCGCCGCCGTCCCGGTCAACCCGGCGATCGTGCAGTCGCTGAGCGCGGTCGAGCCCCAGGCGGCGCAGCGCAACGTCGCCGTCGCCGTCGACATCCCGGCCGGGCTCGCGGTGCGCGCCGACGCCAAGGCGCTCGACCAGATCCTGGTCAACCTGATCGACAACGGCGTCAAGTACGGCCGGCCCGACGGCAACCTCTGGGTCTGCGCCCGCCCCGCCGGCCCCGAGGACGGCGAGGTCCGGATCGAGATCCGCGACGACGGCCCCGGCATCGCCGACAAGCACCGCGCGCGGGTGTTCGAGCGGTTCTACCGCGCCGATCCCAGCCGGTCGCGCGAGGCCGGCGGCACCGGCCTGGGGCTGTCGATCGTCAAGCACCTGGTCGAGAGCATGGATGGCGAGGTCGGGGTCGAGCCCAACGCGCCGCATGGCAGTATCTTCTGGCTACGCTTGCCCCGGGCGAGCAGCATGGGAACCTCATGACCGCGCACACCAGCAAGGACTTCGAACAGGAGCTGCGCACGCTGCGCGAGCGGCTGGCGACGATGGGCGAACGAGCCGCCCGGCAGCTCACGGTCGCGATGAAGGCGCTGATCGACAAGGATGACGACCTCGCGCGCGACGTGATCCGCAACGACACCCAGATCGACCGCGACGAGAACGAGATCGACGAGCTCGCGCTGCAGATCCTGGCGACCCGCCAGCCCGTGGCCTCCGACCTCCGGTTCATCACCATGTCGCTCAAGTTCGTCGTCGACCTCGAGCGGATCGGCGACCTGGCGAGCGGGATCGCCAAGCGTGCGCTCGAGCTCAACCGGCTGCCCAGCCTCGAGTCGCGGATCGACCTGACCCAGCTCGCCGCCCTGGCGCAGAAGAACCTGCAGGCCGCGCTCGACGCATTCGTCCGCAAGGACGCCGAGGCCGCGACCGCGGTGATCACCGCCGACGCCGAGATCGACAAGCTCAACGCCAGCCTGTTCGCCGAGCTGATCGCCCACGTGGCGACCGATCCGGCCACCGTGACCCGGGTCCTGCCGCTGACCTCGGTGTGCCGCTACCTCGAGCGCGTCGGCGACCACGTCAAGAACCTCGCCGAGGAGGTCGTCTACATGGTCAAGGCCACCGACGTCCGCCACCGGCCGATCGCCCCCCAGAACTGAGGGCCTGAGCCGGATTTTCCGGCGGTTTCCGTGCGCCGTCACCGTCCGGTCACAGACCGTGCGCAGATGCGTCACGCAGGGTGTCTACGGTCCGGGCATGAACAAGATCATCGCGTTCTCCGCCCTGGTGGGGATGTGCGCTGCAGGATGCGGCGGCAAGAAGACCGAGGGCGGCGCCGTCACCCTCGATGCCAGCGGGTCCACGTTCCAGAAGGCCTACCAGGAAGCCGCGATCGAGGGCTTCACCAAGACCAACGCGAACGTGAAGATCCACTACAGCGGCGGCGGGTCCGGAAAGGGCCGGCAGGATCTCGCCGATCAGGTCGTCGACTTCGCGGGTGCGGACTCGCCGTACAAGGACGCCGACCTGGCCAAGAACAAGGGCGGCGACGTCCTGTACTTCCCGATCCTGCTCGGCGCGATCACGCTGTCGTACAACCTCGCCGGCGTCGACAAGCTCCAGCTGTCGCCGGCGACGATCGCCAGGATCTTCCAGCGCGAGATCAAGAAGTGGAACGACGAGGCGAT
The DNA here is from genome assembly GCA_036403075.1 of Kofleriaceae bacterium. Lineage (GTDB taxonomy): Bacteria > Myxococcota_A > Polyangia > Haliangiales > Haliangiaceae > JABFXX01. Next base: position 10,041 of record DASWRS010000106.1, on the reverse strand, counting down.
CGCGGCCGATAACCCGGGCGTCACCCTGCCCGACACCGACATCGCGGTCGTGCACCGCTCCGATGGCTCGGGCACCACCGACAACTTCACCCGGTACCTCGACCGGGCTGCCAGGGACGTGTGGAAGCTCAAGAGCGGCTCGACCGTCGAGTGGGCCGCCGACACCCAGGCCGGCACCGGCAACTCCGGCGTCGCGCAGATCGTGAAGTCGACCAAGGGCGCGATCGGCTACGTCGATCTATCCGACGCCAAGGCGACCGGCCTTCGGTACGCATCGGTCAAGAACCAGGCCGGCAAGTTCGTCGCGCCGAGCGCCGAGTCCGCGTCGGCCGCCGGCGACGGCATCGAGGTCAAGGACAACCTGCTGTTCAGCGCGCTCGATGCCAAGGGCGACGCGGCGTACCCGATCACCTACCAGAGCTGGGTGATCGCCTACGCCAAGCAGACCGACCACGCCAAGGGCACCGTGCTGAAGTCCTACCTGAAGTACCTGGTCGGCGACGGCCAGGGCCAGCTCAAGGCCCTCGACTTCGCGCCGCTGCCCAGGAGCCTGGCCGACAAGGCGGTCGCGCAGCTCGACAAGATCCAGGTGCCCTGAGGTCACGATGCAGCTCGCCGAGCTCCGTGGCCACAAGCAGCACGCCGATCGGGCCTTCCGCGTCCTGGCGATCGGCGCGGCCGGCCTCGTGCTGGTGATCCTCGGCATGATCACGCTGGTCATGACCCGGCGCGCGTGGCCGGCGTTCGGCGAGGCGTTCTTCACGTCGACCCGGTGGTCGGCCGCCGAGCACATCTTCGGCGCGCTGCCGTTCGTGTGGGGCACGCTGTACACCGCCGCGATCGCGCTGGTGCTCGCCGTGCCGATCAGCCTCGGGGTGGCGCTGTTCATCACCCAGGTCGCGCCGCCGTGGCTCAAGAAGCCGATGGTGTACCTGATCGACCTGCTCGCGGTGGTGCCGTCGGTCGTGTTCGGGCTGTGGGGCGTGCTCGTGCTGTCGCAGCACTTCGGGCTCGGCCGGTCGTTCCTGACCGCCGGGATCATCCTCGCGGTGATGATCACGCCGATCATCACGTCGCTGGCGCGCGAGGTCATCGAGACCACACCGGCGTCCGAGAAGGAGGCCGCGCTGGCCCTGGGCGCGACGCGCTGGGAGATGATCGGCGCCTCGGTCCTGCCGCACAGCAAGGGCGGGCTGGTCGGCGCCGTGATGCTCGGCCTGGGCCGCGCGATGGGCGAGACCATCGCCGCCGCGCTGGTGATCGGCTCGGCGCTCGGCCAGATCACGCTCGACCCGCTGGCCGCCGGCAACTCGATGCCCGCCGTGATCGCCAACGAGTGGGGCGAGGCCGACGCGGCCCACAAGGCCGCGCTGATCGCGCTGGCGGTCACGCTGTTCGTCATCACGATCGCGGTCAACCTGATCGCGACCGCGATCGTGCAGCGCTCGATGAAGCGGAGCCGAGGCACATGATCCCCGCGACGGCCGCCGTCGAGCACACCACGAGCCGGACCCGGCGCCTGAGCCTGCGGGCCCGGCCGTCGTGGCGCACCGTGAAGAACCGGCTGATGATCGGCCTGATGTTCGCGGCCGTCGCGCTGGTCGCGATCCCGCTGGTCGCGGTGCTGTGGTCGGTGATCTCGCGCGGCGCGGCGATCGCGTTCCAGCACTTCCCCGCGTTCTTCATCGACACGATCCCGGTGGTGTCGCGGCGGCCCGGCCCCGGCATGGGCCCGGCGATCCTCGGCACGCTGCTGGCCACCGGCGGCGCGACGCTGATCGCGGTGCCGCTCGGCATCCTCGGCGCGATCTACCTCCACGAGTACGGCGGGGCCGACCGGCTCGCGCGGCTGGTCCGGTTCATGTCCACGGTGATGACCGGCGTGCCGTCGATCGTCATGGGGCTGTTCATCTACCTGGTCTGGACGATGCGGTTCGGCTACTCGGCGTTCGGCGGCGCGCTCGCGCTGGCCTGCCTGATGCTGCCGGTCGTGATCGGCGCGACCGAGCAGATGCTGCGCCTCGTGCCGGCGCAGCTGCGCGAGGCGGCCTACGCGCTCGGCGCCACCCGGAGCCGCACGATCCTGACCGTCGTCCTGCCCGCCGCCCTGCCCGGCATCGTCTCGGGCTCGCTGCTCGCCGTGGCGCGCGCCGCGGGCGAGACCGCGCCGCTGTTGTTCGCGGTCGGCGCCGCCACCGCCTACAACCCGGATCTGTTTCGCGAGGCCAACACGGCGCTGTCGGTACAGATCTTCGGCAACGCCAACTCGTCGTTTCCCGCCGCCCAGGACCGGGCGTGGGCCGCCGCGCTCACGCTGGTCCTGCTCACGTTCGTCGTCACGCTGATCGCGCGGATGTTCACCGCGCGACTGGCGCTCAAGAGGTAACCGTGTCCGAGGAGGATCCCATGGTCGCAGTCGTCGAGCCCGCTCGCCTCCCGCCCCGCGGACCGCGCATGGTCGTCGATCGCAAGGCCGCGGCCCAGGTCCCCGAGACCCCGGTCGTGTTCGACTGCGCGGGCGTCGAGGTCTACTACGGCGCGTTCCGCGCGGTCCGCGGCGTGACCCTCGAGATCCAGGCCCACCAGATCACCGCGTTCATCGGACCATCGGGCTGCGGCAAGACCACGATGCTGCGCGCGCTCAACCGCATGCACGACGTGATCCCCGGCGCCCGGGTCGCCGGCCGGGTCTACTTCCACGGCATCGATCTCTACGCGCCCGAGGTCTCGGCGACCGAGGTCCGGCGCCGGATCGGCATGGTGTTCCAGAAGCCGAACCCGTTCCCCAAGAGCATCCACGACAACATCGCATTCGGCGCGCGGATCAACGGCGTGCGCGATCGGAACGAGCTCGACGCGATCGTCGAGAAGTCGCTGCGCGCGGCGGCGCTGTGGGACGAGGTCAAGGACCGGCTCAAGCACTCCGCGCTCGGCCTGTCGGGCGGCCAGCAGCAGCGGCTGTGCATCGCGCGGACGATCGCCGTCGCGCCCGAGGTCGTGCTGATGGACGAGCCGTGCAGCGCGCTCGATCCGATCGCGACCGCGCGGATCGAGGAGCTGATGCGCGAGCTCAAGAGCCGGTTCACGATCGTGATCGTGACCCACAACATGCAGCAGGCCGCGCGCGTCAGCGACCGCACGGCGTTCTTCACCACCGAGCTCGACTCCCGCAACGACCGCCGCACCGGCACGCTGGTCGAGTACGACGCGACCTCGAAGATCTTCTCGAACCCGTCCGACGAGCGGACCGAGAACTACATCACCGGCCGGTTCGGCTGAGCGGCGCCGGCCGGCGCGCCTGGCGGGCCAGATCGACCGAGAACACCGCCAGGCCGGCCCAGATGAAACCGAACGCGACCAGCTGCTCGCGCGCGAACGGCTCGCCGTACAGGCCGATCGCGAGCAGGAACTGGCAGGTCGGCCCGAGGTACTGCAGGAACCCGAGCGTCGACAGCGGCAGCCGGCGCGCCGCGCTGTTGAACAGCAGCAGCGGCACCGCGGTCACCACGCCGGTCGAGATCAACAGGATCTGCGTGCCGGCCGGGGCGTGGCCGAGCTGGCCGCCGCCGCCGTGCGCCAGGATCGCGAGGTAGCCGGCCGCCAGCGGCGCCAGCAGCGCGGTCTCCACCGTCGAGCCCGCCAGCGACTCGACCCGCGCCAGCTTGCGGACCAGGCCGTAGGCCGCGAAGCTGGTCGCGAGCACCACCGAGATCCACGGCAGGTGCCCGGCGCGCCAGGTCTGGATCGCCACGCCGAGCGTCGCCGCGCCGATCGCGATCCACTGCAGCCGGCGCAGCCGCTCGCGCAGCACCACCATGCCGAGCCCGACCGACAGGAGCGGGATGATGAAGTAGCCCAGGCTCGCGTCGAGGATGTGGCCCGTGGCCACCGCGCTGACGAACACCCCCCAGTTGATCACGAGCAGCGTGCCGGACAGCGCCATCAGCGCGAGCGTCCGGGCATCGCGCAGCGCGGTGCGTACCGCCGGCGCGGCGCCGACCGCCGCGGCGAGCACGGCGAACGCGAGCGCCCCCCAGACCAGGCGGTGCGCCAGGATCTCCACCGCCGACACCTGGCCGAACAGCTTCCAGAACAGCGGCGCGAGCCCCCACAGGCCGTAGGCGATGATGCCGTGGACCAGCCCCCGCCGGGATAGACTCACCGGGGCCTGATAGCACGGCCGGCGCGCCGCCGGGGCTCGCCCCCCGGGTGTTCGTGACGGCCGGGTGGCAGCGCCGCGCCGTTCCCTCCTGTCACCACCTGGTTGCAAAACCGTGCCGGTCCGGTCACCGCGGTTCTCTAGCCTCGGCGCTGCATCGTGTCGATCGAAGAGACCATGCCCGCGCTCGAGCCGTTGCGTGTCACGGTGGTCATGCTGGCCATCACCCGGAGCACGCAGGACGTCGTCGCGGAGCTGCGCCGCGGCGCGATGCACGTCGAGCTCGAGACCGCCGAGGTCCTCGACCGCGCGCCGACCAGCCCGGTCTACATCGTCAGCCTCGACCCCGGGATCGGCGCGCCGCTGGCCGACCGGCTCGTCGGGTGGGCCGCCGACAGCGCGCTTCGCCCCGGGCTGATCGCGCTGATCGAGAACGGCAGCGTGCGCGACGCCGAGAGCCTGCTCGCCGCCGGCTTCGACGACGTCGCGGTGACCCCGGTGTCGACCCGCGAGGTCGCGGCGCGGGTGCGCGCGGTGCACCGCCGGGTCCACTGGAAGGGCGTGCCCAACGGCCGGCTGCGGTTCGGCGAGCTCACCCTCGATCTCTACGGCCGCGCGCTGTGGTTCCGCGGCAAGACCATCTCGCTGACCTCGATCGAGCTCGCCGTGCTGCGCGAGCTGATCAAGGCGCGCGGCCGGCCGCTGTCGCGGATCGAGCTGCTCGACCGGGCGTGGGGCGAGGAGGACCTCGAGGTCTCCGAGCGCGCGGTCGACAACGTGATCCTCCGGCTGCGCCGCAAGCTGCCCGAGCCCGACGTGATCGAGACCGTGCGCAGCGTCGGCTTCCGGCTCGCGTCGCCGTGATCGCACGCGGCGGTCAGCGAACCGAGAGCTCGACGATCATCTTGTAGTCGCCGCCCGCGGACACGACCGCGGCGAGATCGCGATCGAGGGTCCCGACCGGCTCCGCGGTGACCGCGAAGATCGCGATCGCCTGGTACTCACCCGCGGAGGCCAGCATCACCTCGCCGACCGTATCCTGGCGATCCCGGAAGCAGCCCGGCGAGACCGCCCCCGCGGAGCAGCGCAGCACGAGGTCGTTGGCGCGATAGACCCGGACCTCGCGGGCTCGATCCACCGGGATCCGGATCCGGTCGCCGACCCGCGCCGAGGCCGACCGCATCGCGACCAGGCCCCGCACGATCTCGAACGGCGGCCGGGCCACCGCGACCGGACCGTCGACCGGACGGTCGCCGCCGACCGGAAGGAAGCGCAGCGACAGGAGCACGACCGCCGCCGCCGCGACCAGCCCGCCCGCGATCCAGTACGACCGCCGCGCGCGCGACCCCTCCTCGCGGGCGATCCGGCCCCACACCCGCATCTGCCAGCCGGGATCTCCGGTCCGGGTCTCGGCGACCGCCGGCAACGCCCGGACCAGCTGCTCGCGCGCCTCGTGGGCACCGCGACACTCGACGCAGGTCTCGCGGTGCGGATCCGGCTCGCCGTGCTCGACGAGCAGGACGCCGTCCCGCCAGTAATGTTCGCAGCTCATCGCGATCCTCCCGGGCGCAGCCGCGCCTCGACACACGTGCGCAAGACCGGCAGAGCCCGGGCCACGCGCTGCTGGAGCGTGCCCGGCCGATCACCGGTGAGCTCCGCGATCTCGTCGTACGACAGCTCCTGCTGGAACCGCAGCAACACGGCCTCTCGCGCCGCGGGTGCGAGCGTGGCCAGGCAGTCCTCGAGCAGCCGCGCGATCCGCTGGCGATCGAGCTGATCGCCGAGCTCGCTCGCGTCGATCTCGTGCTCCACCGACGGCTCGTTCTTGAACCGCAGGCTCCACCGCCGGGACGCCTTGGTCGCGTCCAGGCAGCGGTGGCGCACGATCCCGAGCAGCCAGGCCCGCACCGGCGCGCGGCCGGCAAAACACGGCAGATCGCGATACGCCTCGACAAAGACCTGCTGGCGAACCTCCTCCGCCAGATGGCCATCGCCGGTCATCGCGAAGGCGTAGCGATAGACCTGGTCGCCGTACCGCGTCATGAGCAGCGTGAACGCCCGCTGCCGATCGCCGCCCGACAGCGCCTTGTCGACGTCGTCCTCCTCGAACGCCGCCTGGGCCTTCCGTGTCACCACATCACCCAGGCGACGCACCCGGATCCTGTACTACAGAGATCTGAGGGGGGCCGCCGCTGGCATCCGCGGTTTTCTTGTCAGAGCGGCTTGCACACCGGCGCACACACTGGATTCGTGCAGGGGCACGGCTCGATCGCGCATTGCGTACAGGGTGTGTCGATCCGGATCCAATCACCGCAGTGCAGCGTGGTCCCCGTCGCATCGCACACCTGGTACGCGCCGACCTCGCTGCCGTCGACGGTCTTTGACTTCAGCAGGAGGACCTGCGTGCCGTCCGGTGAGCTCACGGCAAACGTGCCATCTGGCCGGACGGTCACCTTGCCGCGCAGCGCCGGCTGGATACTCAGCCGCGTCTGCGGACCGCCTCCGCCGGTCAGATCCGCCCCGCGGTCCACGGGATTCCCCTTGCAACCCACCCCCGTCGCCCACGCCAACACCAAGCACATCGATAGCTTCTTCAACATCGCCCACTCCCTTTCCCTTCACTGATCGAGCCACCCACCTACTCCAAAGAACGACACCGTCGCCCACGCACGGGGTGGCAATCCTGCGGCAATCGCCGCGCGCTGTGCCAGAGCCAGGGCCCCGAGCGGGCTGGTGGCTCCATGGAGAGCATAGAACCGGCGCATCAGCGCCGCACTGTCCTTGTCGTCGAGCGCACGCTTGACTCCGATCACCGCCGGCGAGCCAGCGGCGAGGAACGCGGCGACCAACGACCTCGTCGGCCCACCATCGACCTGCGAGCGGCAGGTCGCGATCACCGCGAGCCGCGGTGCGATCTTCCGGTTGACGATGTCGTTCGCCGACAGCGCATCGTCGAACAGCGCGAACGTCGCCCGACCATCCTCGAAGCTCGAATGCGTCGCGACGTGGAGCACGCGCGCGCGGCGGGCGTCCTCGACCACCGCGCGCGTCGCGTCGCGTCCGAGGTACACGGCGGCGCCGGTGTCCTCCGCCACGGCTCGGACCTCGACCTCCGCATCCGGCAGGTCGCCGCGCGGATCTCCGATCGCGACCGCGGCGTCCCACGGCCCGGCCGGTGCCGGAGTGAACAGCAGGTCTGGGGCGAGGACCTCGAAGATCGCGGCGTGCTCGACCAGGTACTTGCCGCCGACCCGCAGCCCGGGCAACGCCACGTCGGAGAGCTCGGGGTCGAGCATCACCACGAGGGGTGCCCCCGTCGCCGGCAGCGTCGGCTGCGGGAACAGCGCCTGCCCCAGCCTGCTCGCGATCACCGGATCGTCGAGATGGTCGCGATAGGCATCGACCCACTCATGGATCGTCCAGCGATCACCGACGCTCGTGATCGACCATCGACCGTGCATCCGGCGGATCGCCCACACCGAGCGTGCCCCCAGCATGATCGCGACCATGTCGTGGGTCGCGTCGCGCAGATCGCTCCGGCCGGCGGTGTCGGCCATCGTCACCGCGAGCTCGCGCCGATCCGCCAGGCGCTGCTCGAGGTTGCGGATCGACGCATCGGCGGTCGCCGGCGCGTTGGCCTCGCGCTGGTAGATCCGGTCGAGCAGCTCGCGGCCGACGATCCGCCGCGTCACCTCGAGCGCGCCGTCGGCGTCACCCCGCTGGCCGGTGGAGTCCAGCCAGGCTTCGAGCACACGGCGGTGGCGCGCGACCAGCCCGCCGCGCAGCTGGGTCGTCGGCAGCGAGGCTCGCCAGGCCTCGACGGAATCGGCCGCTTCGCGCCACGCCTGCTCGGCCTTCACCGCGTCGCCGCGCCGCGCCAGGGCGCCGCCGCGCACGTTCAGGAGCCGGACACGCGCCGCGCCGCGCGGATTGAGCGCCAGACCCCGCACGGCGCTCGCCAGCGCAGCATCGATGTCGTTCTCGGCGAGCTCGACCGAGGCCTCGGCGACGGCGAGCTGAGCCTGCACGTCCTGCGACGACACCACCTTGCGCTCGACGAGCCCACGGGCTCGATCGAGCTCGCGCCGCGCCTCGGCCACCTGGCCGTCGTCCAGCAGGACCTGGACCAGCTCGAACACATCATGAGGCAGGCCGTTACGGGTGCCTGGGTCATCGAGCAGGCGACGGATCGCCCGGCGAAATCGGACGATCGACGTCGCGATCTGCCCGCGCGCCGCCTCGAGCCGCGCCATCGCGACGTCGCGCACCGCTTGCCAGCCGGCCAGCCTGGTGGCGTCCATGAGCTCGATCACGGCCTGCGCGGTCGTCAGCTCGCCGATATCGATCAGGATCTCCACCAGCGACATCGCAGCGCACGGGCGGATCAGCTCGCTGCCGCTGCGCTCCGCCTGCTCCCATGCAACTCGCGCGAGTCGGATGCTCTCCTCTGCGGGGTCGCTGCTCCGCACCATCGCGAGCAGCCACAGCGCGGTGTTGGCGGCCCGAGCCGGGTCTCGATCGAGCTGCAGATCGAAGGCGCGCCGAAAGCTGCGGACCGCGCCTTCGAAGTCATCATGATGCTGCTGCATCTCGCCGACATACTCGAAGATGTGTGCGCCCTGAACCGTCGGCAGGGCGCGCTCTGCCCAGCGTCCCAGTGCCGCGTCATCACCGCGGCGCAGCGCGAAGTACGCGCCGGCCACCGCCGCCGCCTCATCTCCGGTCAGCTGCCAGGCCCGGTCGCACAGCTCCGTGGTGGCCGGGAGCATGCGGTCTTCGGCCGCGAGGCAGGCCCGGACTTCCGGCGCGTGCGCGCATGCCTGATCGTCTGCCGTGGCGTGGCACTCGGCCCCGGGCGACGGGACGCGCCACATGCATGTCGACAGCAGGCACGCACCCAACCAGGACCGCCACCTCATAGCGTCACGATAACCAATTTGTTCAGCGGTGGCAGCAAATAATGAAGGAGATTAATTCCCGACTATCACCTTACCTTCCGCTGACAGGACGCCACAGGTCGTGTGCGTTCGTCCGTCGCAGCCGCCATGCCGGGTATCCCGGCACGCCCGGCCGGCCCGGCCGGGACGAGGCGTGTGCAACAGTGTGTCGCTGGAGCCGACTGATCGTCGGTTTCCGGTAATTCAGGTCACATGTACCCGACCACGATTTGCCTGTCGTGTTTCGTGCGGCAGCGTCGCCTGATTGGCGCCGGGCGTGGCAGTGCGTACGGCGGCCCACGAAGCGCGGGCGCGATCCGGGGTCCAACACCAGTATTTCAGATTGACCATCTCACGCATCCATCGCTGTTGATTCGTGTCAGTAAAGTTCTGACGACTGACAAACACCGCTCCAGGTCAGTCGCGGGGGCGATCTGCCCTGGCCAGACCGGCTGCGAGGTGCCGGGGCAGCGGCCCGCCACGGGACACCTGCGACGCGGCCGAGCGCGAGCCGGTTCCGACCGGCCGTGCTGCGCGCCGCGGCGGGACCTCCGAGCTTCCGGCAAGCGATGCGATCGAGGGTGCGCAGCATCGAGCTTCGCGAGCGCTCGTCGCCGTGTCCGGGCGATGGCCGGATCTCGGACAAATGTCCGGATTTCGGACGAAACCCGGACAGTTGCGCAGGAGAGATCGGCAGGTTGCGCGTGCCATCGCTGTTGCTGTGGTCGTCCACCGGCCGTCACACGTACCATCTGGAGATGATCATGGAGACCAGCGATCTCACGAGCACGATCCTGCGAGGCATTCGCGACGACATCGCGAACCTCGGCAACCGGCTCGACGCCAAGATCGACAAGCTCGGCACGCGGCTCGATGACCAGAGCGGCAAGCTCGATGAGCTGGCGCTCCGGCTCGACAAGCATGACCGCCGGTTCGACCGGCTCG
>DASWRS010000105.1:0-2725 GCA_036403075.1 Kofleriaceae bacterium | reverse complement strand
CGTCCCGGTGACCGGCGGGTTGTGCCCGTCGTTCACGGCGAAGGTGACGTTGTAGTCGCCCGGTGGCGCTATCGGCTGACCCGAGACCGTGGCCGTCCGGTTCCCGTTGTCCACGAGCGACAGCCCGGCGGGCAAGCCACTCGCGCTGAAGCTGAGCGTGTCGACGGCATCGGGGTCGGTCGCCGACACGTTGAAGCTCGCGAGCGACCCGGCGTTGATCGTCTGCGAAGGCGGCAGCACGAGGGCGGGCGGCGTGTTGTCGATCTGCATGTCGAAGACCGCCTGGCCCTTGAGTCCGTTCGAGTCGGTCGCGGTCACGTACACGAGCTGGCTCTTGGCCTGACCCGTGTCGAAGTGCCAGCTCCAGATGCCGCTGGGGAAGGTCTCGACGGTGCCTATCGAGGAGGTGATCGTCACGGGATCGCCGTCGGGGTCGCCGAACTTGCCGCTCATCAGGGCGGTCTCCCCCTGCTTCGGTCCAGACGTCGCCACGTCGGGGTTGATGTTCGGCCGCTCGTTCCCGCTCGCGGGCACGACCACGAGCTCGCTGAGCATCCCGTCAGTGGCGTGGAAGAAGATGTGGCAGTGGAACAGCCAGCGGCCGAGCGCGCCGCCTGACGTCACGCCGTCCGGCATCGGCCGCGGGTCGAGACGCACGCGGAAATGCAGCGTGTAGTGCGGCGGCACGTCGACGTTGTCCCTGAACTCGGGATACGGCCAGGTGTAGTCGGGTCCACCGGCCTTCGTGAGCGAGCGCGGCTGGATCGCGAAGCCGTGGAGGTGGAACGGGTGATGCGCACCGGTCGTGTTCTCGAGCGTCAGCTCGAGCACCGACCCTTCCTGGGCGTAGCGGGTCGAGTTGAGGTGACCGGCCGTGAGGTAGTTCGACACGTCGTGCGTCCCGAAGAAGCCGTCCACGCCGGCGTGGTTGTTCGCCTGCGCGGTGAACTGGATGTTCTCGTTCGGGCTGCCGATCTTCGGCGGGAAGTTCGCCGGGTTGAGCAGGTTGTTGTTAGCGCTGCCGAGCGTCTCCTGCGGGTTGCCCGTCGCGGCTCGCAGCGCCGTGCCGTCCGCGATCGTGTACGTCGTGGGCGCGTTTCCGGTGATGTTCAGGTGCATCACTGGAACGGTGGCCGTGTTCGAGTAGAGCGTGCCATTGCCGACGCGCTTGTAGTCCTCGGTCCAGAGCGTCATCACGCCTGAGAGGCCGGATGGAATAGCCGCCACGACGTCGGCCCGGCTGCCGGGCGGGAGCAGGATCTCGCCCTTGTCGTAGAGCGTGTCGAACCCAGCGATGACGCCGCCCTCCTCCACCGCGTTGTTCAACAGGCCACCCTCGCCGCCGACGCGGAACATGGGCACGAAGTTGCCGGCCGCGGTGCTCAGGTGCAGGCGCATGTAGCGCGTCGTCGCTGCGTTCAGGATCTGAAGCCGGAGCCCCTGCCCGGCTTGCACGTCGAGCTTCGAGGCACCCGCGCTCAGAGCGCCGGGCGCGCTCTGGTCACCCGCACGCGCGCCGACGTTCTTGCCGTTGGTGAGGACGGTCTGCCCCTCGACTGTCCGGCCGTTGGGGTTCTTCGTCTGTATCGCCGGGATGTCGTTCGGGTTGTAGGCCGGCCCCGGGTTGCCCTCCTCGTCGATCGCCGTCGGCGTCTCGCACAGCGACTTCGGCGTGGGCCCCAGTTGCGTGGGGAAGGTGGCCGAACCGCTGATGTGCGGTGCGGTGTCGGGGTACGTCTTGTCCGGGTTCAGGCCCGCCTGCTTGCAGACCGTCGTATCGCTCAGCACGATCGGCTTCGTCTGGGAAGCGGGAGGCAGCGTCCCCGAGCTCTGCAGCGCCGCCTCGTTCGGGTCGGTGACGATGATCAGCCCGTAGAGGCCCTTGAACACCTGGTTCGTCGCGGAGTGGTGGTGCGGGTGGTACCAGAACATCCCCGGCCGGGTGACCGTGAACTTGTAGAGGAAGGTGCTGCTCGGCGGCACGATGTTCTGGGTGAACGGTGTGCCGTCCATCCCGTTGGAGAGCTCGACCCCGTGCCAGTGGATCCCGCTCGGTGTCGCGAGCTTGTTCTCGTAGTGGACGATCACCTGGTCGCCGACCTTCAGGTGGAACGTCGGGCCGGGGATCGAGCCGTTGAAGGTCTCCGCGTTGGCGGTCACGCCGTTGCCGACGTCGACCGGCGTCTCGTCGGCGGTCAACGTCGTCTCGACGATGTTCGGGTCCGGGTTGGTGTCGACCACGTCCGGGACGCTGTACGGGTCACCGCCGGATGTCGCGTGCACGTTGCTCAACGTCAGTGCGAGCGACGCGGCCGCGGTGAGCGCGATCGCGAGTCCGAGCACGGCGAGCCGGCGCCCGAGCGAGAAGCGGATAGCGATCCAACTCGGCACCCGCACCTCCGGCTCTCACCATCGGGTGGGCCAGCACCCGATCCCGCACCGGACCCTGGACGGGCCCGTACAAACAGGACATGCGTATTCGTAACAGGATCGGCGCGGTGAGGCTAGGGTGCCGGTGCTCCCAGCCATCGAGGGCTGCTCCGGCCTGCCGGCGTGAAGAGCGAGACGCCGTGGCGGAGCAGTGGCTACTCGACGATCGTGATGCGGACCTACTGGGGACAGGTCAGCCCCTAAGGCCTTGCGGCTTGCTCACCTTCAGTGCGCCTGCCGCCGTCAGAGGGCATCTGCGACCAGGACCGCGAGATCGCGCTCTTGCCATGTCTTG
>DASWRS010000104.1:0-37389 GCA_036403075.1 Kofleriaceae bacterium | reverse complement strand
TCGGACGACTTCAACGCCGGCGGCGTCGCGCTGGCGCGGGGCATCAACCGCGGCTACATCGACGGCAAGATGACCGCCTACATCAACTGGCCGGTGATCGCGGCGATCACGCCGAACATCCCGTTCCCGACGATGGGTGTCGCGCTCGCGGCGCAGCCGTGGTCGGGAGCCTACTCGGTCGGCAAGAACGCCTGGGTGATGGCCCACACCACGCAGTTCACCGCGCCGGGCTGGCGCTACCTCGACAGCGCGTCGGGCTTCCTCGGCGGCAACCGCAGCAACGGCAGCTTCGTGACGCTGCGCTCGCCGACCACCGGCACCTACAGCATCGTCATCGAGACCATGGATGCCACGGTCGCACAGCCGTTCACCGCGACGATCACCGGGGGCCTGGCGACCTCGACGGTTCACGTCTGGTCGACCGCGCTCAGCTCGTCCGACCCGGCGAACTACTTCGTCCACGTCGCGGACGTCACGCCGTCCGGCGGCACGTTCAGCGTGACGCTCCCGCCGGGCACCATCACCACGCTGACGACCGGCACCGGGCAGGGCAAGGGCACGGCGACCGGTCCCGCGCCGGCCGGGCTCACGCTGCCCTACAGCGACAGCTACGACGCGTACGCCGTGGGCGCGGAGGCTCGCTACCTGGCCGACATGCAGGGCGCGTTCGAGGTCGCCGGCTGCGGCGGCGGCAGGACCGGGCGCTGCGTGCGGCAGATGTCGCCGCGCGCGCCGATCACCTGGGACACGCTGAGCGACCCGTACGCGCTGCTCGGCGACGTCGGCTGGAGCAACTACAGCGTGTCGTCGGACGTGCTGCTCGAGCAGGCGGGATATGTCGAGATCATCGGGCGTGCCGGCACCCAGCATGCGTTCGGCCCGGCGGGTCTGAATGCCTATTACCTGCGAGTCACCAACACGGGCTCGTGGTCGGTGCTCCGCAACGACGTCAACAACGCCAGCACGGTCCTGCGCAGCGGCACCGTGGCTGCCCTCGGCACCAACACCTGGCACAAGCTGACGCTGACGTTCTCGGGCTCGACGATCACCGCCGGGATCGACGCCGCCACGGTGGCCACGATCAGCGATGCCGTGTGGAGCGTCGGCCAGGTCGGCATCGGCACCAGCCAGGGCGAGACCGCACAGTTCGACAACCTGTCGATCGTGGCGGTCGCCGGGCCGCCGCCGCCGCCGTCCGGTCCGCTGATCGGTGCCCAGTCCGGGCGCTGCCTCGATGTCACGAACGCGAGCATGACGAACGGCACACGGCTGGAGATCTGGGACTGTAACGGCGGCGCAAATCAGCAGTGGACGCAGCTCGCCAGTGGCGCATTGCGGGTCTACACCAACAAGTGCCTGGACGTGACCGGCCACGCCACCGCGCCGGGTTCGCCGGTTGAAATCTGGGACTGCAACGGCGGGGCAAATCAGCAGTGGCGGTCGAACGCCGACGGCACGATCACCGGGGTCGAGTCGGGGCTGTGCCTGGACGTGGCCGGCCAGGGAACCGCCAATGGCACGCTGATCGAGATCTTCACGTGCAACGGCGGAGCGAATCAGCGCTGGTCGAGGTGACCAGCTCGACCGCCACCGCCGCCGGTCCAGCACCGCAGACGTAGCGGCTGGGCGGCCCTCTGCGGGCGCTCACCCGCGCGGCCGCCGAGCACCCGGCGGCCGAGGGCGCGGCCGGCGCGGAGCCATTGCATGATCGCGAGATGTCGCCCAAGATCGGGGCTTGCAGCGAGGCATCAGACTGGCCGCTCGGACCCATGCGGTCACGCCGTTTCTGGCGATGGAGTTCAGCAAGCACGCCGCGGTCCTCGAGGCCGAGGGCCATCGCATCATCAAGCTCAATGTCGGCCAGCCCGACTTCGGCGCACCGCCTGCCGTGATGCGCGCGATGCGCGTCGCGCTCGACGAGAACCGTACGTCGTACACGCCGGCGCTCGGGATCTGGGAGCTCAGGCGGGCGATCGCCAACCACTACGCGATGACGTATGGCGTCGATCTAGATCCCGGGCGCGTCCTTGTCACCGCCGGCGCATCCGCAGCGCTCCTCCTGCTCACCGCCGCCCTGGTCGACCCCGGCGACGAGGTGCTGGTCGCGGACCCGTCGTATCCATGCAACCGGCATTTCCTGTCGAGCTTCGGGGCCGACGTCAAGCTGGTGCCGACTACACAGGCGACGCGCTACCAGCTCGACGCCGCGCTGCTGCAGCATCACTGGGGACCGCGGACGCGGGGCGTCATGGTGGCAACGCCCTCCAACCCGACGGGCACCTCGGTGCCCGAGGCCGAGCTCGCCGCGATGTGCCGCTACGCCGACGAGCGCGATGGCTGGCGGATCGTCGATGAGATCTACCTCGGCCTCCAGGACGGCAAGCCGCGCACGGCGCTCGCCGGCGATGACGACGCGCTCGTCATCAACAGCTTCTCGAAGTACTTCGGAATGAC
This sequence comes from Kofleriaceae bacterium, assembly GCA_036403075.1. Classification (GTDB taxonomy): domain Bacteria; phylum Myxococcota_A; class Polyangia; order Haliangiales; family Haliangiaceae; genus JABFXX01. Next base: position 34,935 of record DASWRS010000104.1, on the reverse strand, counting down.
CGGCTGGCGGCTCGGCTGGTGCGTCGTGCCGAGCGGCATGGTCCCGGTGCTCGAGCGCCTGGCGCAGAACTACTACATCTGCCCGTCGGCCCCCGCGCAGTACGCCGCGGTGGCCAGCTTCGATCCCGAGTCGATCGCGATCTGCGAGGAGCGACGCGCCCAGCTGGCCCGTCGCCGCGGGCTGATCCTGGAGGGCCTGAAGGCCATCGGCCTCGACGTTCCGGTCCTGCCCGACGGCGCGTTCTACGTCTACATCGACATCGGCTCGACCGGTCTGGATGCGATGGCGTTTTGCGAGCGCGCGCTTCGCGAGGCGCATGTCGCCTTGACGCCGGGCTACGACTTCGGCCACGCGCGCGCCGGTCAGCACGTCCGGCTGTCGTACGCCGCGAGCGAAGCCGATCTCGTCGAGGCGCTGCAGCGGCTCGGCGCTCTCATGTCGCACCTGTAAGCGGGAGAGGCCGCGTGGCGCCCGCGCTGCGGTGTGCCTGTCGGCTTGTCCGGCAATTGGCCGGATCTCGGACAGGCGTCCGGATATCGGACAAAACCCGGACAGGCCGGTGCGCGGGCCGGGGCCGCCGCGGGGCGGCGAACCGGCGGCGCTTCGGGGCACGATCGTCGTCGGAGATCGCGGGTGCGGCGGCCGCGCGGGATGCGTGAGCGGGAGTGGCGATCCCGATCGGGCGGGGCCCGGCATGCCGGTTGCTGTGCCGGCCGGGCATGCGGATTCGATTCGATCGTGGAACGCTGGTGCTGGAGGCCGAGCGCGCGGAGGAGGAGCCCGGGGCGATCCCGGGCGTGGCCTGGGATGCCGAGCTGCACGCGTGGCGGCTGCCGGCGGACCAGCACGCCTGGCTGATCCGGCGGCTGGTCGAGACCGGCGCGCAGATCTCCGACGAGCTGCACGGCTGCGCGACGGCGATGACGTGGCGGCTACCGGCGATGCGCTGGTACCAGCGCGCCGCGCTCGGGAGCTGGTTCGCGGCCGGCGCGCGCGGGGTGGTCGCGCTGCCGACGGGCGCGGGCAAGACCCTGGTCGCGCTCGAGGCGATCGCGCGACTCGGGGTCGCGGCGCTGTGCCTGGTGCCGACGCGGCTGTTGCTCGACCAGTGGGCGCGGGCGATGGCCGCGGCGTCGTCGCACCCGGTCGGCCGGCTCGGCGACGGCGAGCACGTGGTGGCGCCGGTGACGGTGGCGACGTACGCCAGCGCGGCCGCGTGGGCGCCGCGGATCGGCGACCGCTTCGGGCTGGTGATCGTCGACGAGGCCCACCACCTGGGCGCGTGGTGCGCGACCGAGGTGTTCGAGATGCTGGTCGCGCCGGCCCGGCTCGGGTTGACGGCGACGCCGCCCGAGGACATGGCGGCGATCGAGCGCCACCTGGGGCCGGTCGTGTACGCGCTGAGCGTGGCGGACCTGGCCGGGGACGCGCTCGCCGAGCACCAGCTGATCAGCGTGCCGGTCGGGCTCGAGGTCGCCGAGCGCCAGCGCTATCGCCAGCTGCGCGGGCGGTTTGCCGCGGGGTACGCGACGTTCCGGCGCGACATGCCGGACGCGCCGTGGCGCGAGTTCGTGCGCACGTCGGTGCAGACCAGCGCCGGGCGCGCCGCGCTCGCCGCGTGGCGGGAGTATCGCGCGCTGCTGGCGTATCCCGAGGGCAAGCGGACGGCGCTGCGCGAGATCCTGGTGCGCCACCGCGGCTGCCGCGCGCTGGTGTTCACCGCCGACAACGCCACGGCGTACGCGATCGCGCGCGAGCTCCTGGTCATGCCGATCACCCACGAGATCCGGCGCGGCGAGCGGGCCCGGGCGATCGCGGCGTTTCGCGCGGGCGAGTGCCCGGTGCTGGTGTCGTCGCAGGTGCTCGAGGAGGGCTTCGACGTGCCCGATGCGGATCTCGCGATCATCGTCGGCGGGACGGGGAGCCCGCGACGATATGTCCAGCGGATCGGCCGGGTGCTGCGGCCGCGCGACGGCAAGCGCGCGCTGATCTACGAGCTCGCGGTGTCCGAGACCACGGAGACCGCCGACGTTGCGCGGCGGCGCGCGGGGCTCGGCGGGCCGGCGGCGGTCGCGGCCGGAGGTGTGTCGTGATCGCGATGGTGTACGAGGAGCCGGCCCGGGTGCCGCGGCTGTACGACGACGGCGACCTGCCGTGGATCACGCAGCTGCTCGACATCGTCGAGGACTCGGTCGGCGAGCCGTGGCGCGTGGTGGTCGAGCGGGTCGAGCACGCGGCGCTGCGGGTCCACCCGTCGCACCGCACGGCGATGCTGCAGGCGCTGCGCCGCATGCTCGGCGGCTCGGGGCACCGCGCCCGGGTCGCGCGCAAGGTCCGCGAGATGGTGCTCGGCCCGCCGGCGCTGGATCCGGCCGAACGCCGGGCGCGGCTGGCGACCGCGGCGGCGGTGCTCGGCACCACGCCCGAGGACATCGAGTCGCTGCTGTGGGTCGACCTGGCGATGGAGCGGCCGGTGGTGCTGCCGGACGGCAGGCCGTCGGAGATCGAGCTGGCGGCGTACGCCAACCTCGAGCGGATCCAGCGCTGCGTGCGCCGCGCACACGAGCTGCAGCTCCGGGTCTGGGACCACGCCAACGAGCTGGTCCGGACCGCGCTGCGCTACGGGCTGATCTCGCAGGTCCGGTGCGACGGCGACGCCACGGTGCTCGAGGTGATCGGGCCGCTCGCGCTGTTTCACTCGACGATGGTCTACGGCCGGGCGCTGGCGGCGCTGGTGCCGCTGCTCGCCGGCCACGTGCGGTTCGAGCTCGACGTGCGTTGCCAGCTCGGCGGCGAGCAGGCCCACCTGCGGGTCGCGCCGCCGGTGTGGCTGCCGCCGCCGCTGATCTCGCCGCGGCGCACGCCGAGCACCGCCGAGCGCCTCGCGCGCGACCTCGAGGCGCTCGGCCATGTCATCGAGCGCGAGCCGCCGCCGATCGCGAGCGGCGATCACCTGCTGTTCCCCGATCTCGTGCTCGACCGCGGCGGCACGCGCTGGTTCGTCGAGGTCCTGGGGTTCTCGACCCGGGAGTACCTGACCGCCCGGCTCGATCGCTACCGCGAGGCCGGGATCGCCACGGTGGTGGTGTGCGCCGACCTGGCGACCTCGCCGGGCTGCGACCTCGACGGTCGGGTCTGCGGCTTCACCCGGCACGTCGACGTCGACGACCTGCTGGCGATGGTGAAGGCCGGATCGAAGACCGGATCGACGGCCGGATGGTGACTCAGCTGCCGCCGCTGGTGCCGATCGCGAGGTGGGTCAGGCCGGCCTGCTTGGCGCGCTCCATGAGGTTGACGACGCGGCCGTGCGCAACGCCGCGATCCGCCTTGAGCACGACCTGGGTCCCCTTGTCGCGCTGGAACGCGGCGTGGAACACGGCGTCGAGCTGGTCGTCCTTCATGATCTTGCCGCCGACCGAGACGTCGCCCGAGATCGGGATGATCAGGACCAGCGACTGCTTGGAGGTGTCGATCTCCTGCGCCGCTCCCGACGGCAGGTTGACCTTGAGGCCGGTCTTCTTCTCGACCTCGGCCTGCTGCTGCTCCTCGTGGACCTTGCGCTTCTCGCGGCGGGCCTCGACCTGCACCGCGAGCGCGCTGACCATGAAGATGATCAGCATGACGAGGAACACGTCGGTCAGCGGCGTGATGTTGATCTCGGCGAAGATCGAGTCGCCGCCGGCCTCTTCCCCGCCGGAGTCGTCGTCAGGCAGCTTCCCGATCGCCATCGTTGTCACCCTTGGTGCGCTTGGTCTTGTCCCGCTCGCCGTCGTCGTGCGCGATGTCGCGATCGTCGAGCCGCGCCTTGCGGCTGGGCTGGGTCTCGCCCGGGGTCTCGAGCAGGAGCTCGAGGAACTCGTCCGTGAGGAGCTTCATCTCGATCGCGATCCGGCTGGCGCGCTGGCTGAAGAAGTTGAACAGGATCACCGAGCCGACGGCGACGCCGATGCCGACCGCGGTGACGATCAGGGCCTCCGAGATCGGGCCCGACACGGTCGTGAACTTGACCTCCTCGTCGCCCTTGAACCCACCCATCGCCTTCATGATGCCGACCACGGTGCCGAACAGACCGACGAACGGCGCCGTGGCGCCGACGGTGCCGAGCACCCAGAGCCGGGCCCGAAGATCCTGGTTGACGCGCTGACGCTCGCGGTGGACCGCGGTGGCGACGTGCTCGGGCTTGGCGCGGCCGAGCCGCTCGTAACCGACCAGGAACACATCGGCGACCGGCGACTGCGACCGCTCGCAGGCGGACCGGCCCTCGTCGAAGGCGCCGCGCGCGAGGCACCGCGTCACGGTTTCACCCAGGTTTCTCGCCCGGGTGACAAACTTCCACTGGGCGATCGCACGCTCGATGGCGACGGTGAGGGCCATCACCGAGAACGCCACGACGATCCCCATGGCGCCGTAGCCCTGACCCAGGATATCCAAGATCGACTGTTCCATGAGTTAACGCCTAGACCTGTGATAGCACGCCGGTCCAGGGGAGCGTCGTGCGCGGTGGGGTTCCAAGGACAACGGTCTCCGGGTGTTGACCGTGACACGCCGGCACAGGTTGCCTCCCGCCGTCCTCACGCCAGCACCGTCCGCCCGGAAGGTCCGCGGCGTCGCGATCGATTGCCGCTGGCCCCGAAACCTGGTCGAATCCGCGCGATGACTCGTATGGTGAAGTGCGCGAAGCTCGGGGAGACCCTGCCGGGTCTGCCGTACAAACCGTTCAACGACGCGCTCGGCCAGCGCATCTACGACACGGTGTCGGCGCAGGCCTGGGCGATGTGGATCGAGCACAGCAAGAAGATCGTCAACGAATACCGGCTCGACCTCACGCAGAAGAAGGCTCACGAGGTGCTGAAGGAGCAGTGCGAGGCGTTCCTGTTCGGGGACGGCGGCATCGCCCCGCCGGACTACGTGCCCGAGAAGCATTGATCGCACTGGCCAACCACCTGCCGCGGGTGCGCGTGCCGTGGGTGTCGATCGGCCGCTGGCCGACACCGCTCACGGCGCTGGAGATCGAAGGTCGGTCGGTGTGGGTGAAGCACGAGGGCGACGCGCACCCGCAGTACGGCGGCAACAAGGTGCGGACGCTCGAGGTCTGGCTCGGCCATGCCCAGGCGCGCCGGGCGCGCCGGATCTGGGCGATCGGCGCCTATGGATCGAACCACGTGGTCGCGACCGTGGTGCACGCGCCGCTCGCCGGGCTCGAAGCGGCCGCGATGCTGTTCCCTCAGCCCGCGAGCGCGTGGGCGATCGAGAACTGCGGCGCGCTGGTGGCGTCCGGGTGCCCGGTGCTCCGGCTGCGCAGCGTGCTCGGGGTGCCGTTCGCGGCCTGGCGCGTCGCCCGGCGCGAGCGCGACGCCATCGTGATGCCGCCCGGCGGAGCCACGCCGGTCGGCACGTTCGGGGCCGTCGCGGCCGCGTTCGAGCTCGCCGATCAGGTCGCGGCGCAGCTCGCCCCGCCGCCGCGGCGGATCGTGCTCGCAGTCGGGAGCACCTGCACCATGGCCGGGCTCGTCGCCGGCCTCGCGCTGGCCCGCAGCATCGGGCTGTGGCGCTGGCCGCTGCCGGTCGTCCACGGCGTGCGGGTGACGCCATGGCCGGTGACGTCGCGGCTGCGGACCGCCGATCTCGCGCGGCGCACGCTGGCGCGGGTCGAGCAGCTCGGCGGACCGCGGGTGGCGGTCGGCCTCGGCGAGCTGCTGCGCCACCTGGTGATCGACGGCCGCGAGCTCGGCCCGGGGTACGGCCGGAGCACGCCGCAGTGCGAGGCCGCGATGCAGGTGGTCCGCGGCCCGCGGCTCGACGCGGTCTACTCCGGAAAGGCCGCCGCCGCGCTGCTCCGCCTGCACCGCGCCGGCACCGGCCCGCTCGTGTTCTGGGCCAGCAAGTCGACCGCGACGCTGCCCCCGCCGAGCGAGGACGCGGTGCGCGCCACGCACCCGGCGATCGCGCGCTGGCTGCGCCGCGCCGGCGATGCCGCGTAGCGCAGCATTGTGCGGCGGCGCGCCGCACGGCCGGCGTACGTGCGCGAGCTCGCGGCATCACCGCCGTGCAATCGGTGATTGAGCGCATTTTGAATCTGATTTATACAGATCGGCAGTGGCGACGTGCGGCGTGGGCGCTCCCGGTGGGGCGTCGCCCGGAAAGACCCTGGTGATCCGCCCCGAGATCGACGCTCCTGCGACCCACCCCACGGTGGACGCACCGTCGTGGCTCGAGCCCGGCGCGATCGCGATCGAGCACGCCCCGACGCTCGACGCCGCGTCGGAGCGCTCGCCCGGCCACGCGCACGGCGCTGCGGGCGATGGCCGGCCGGCGGGCTCGATGCAAGACGTCCCGGTGCGCCGCGTGGCGCAGTTCGTCCTGCTCGAGCACATCGGCGCCGGCGGCATGGGCGAGGTGTTCGCCGCGTTCGACGACAAGCTCGAGCGCAAGGTCGCGATCAAGCTGGTCGCGACCCAGGCCAGCGGCGACCGCGCCCGGCAGCGCCTGCTGCGCGAGGCCCAGGCGCTGGCCCGCCTGTCGCATCCCAACGTCGTCACGGTCTACGAGGTCGACGCGCTGCCCGACGGGGGGCTGTTCATCGCGATGGAGCTGGTCAAGGGCCAGACGCTGCGCGCGTGGCAGCGCGGCCGCGCGTGGCGAGACCTCGTGGCGACGTACGCCGCCGCCGGGCGGGGGCTGGCGGCCGCGCACGCCAGCGGCATCGTCCACCGCGACTTCAAGCCCGACAACGTGCTCGTCGGGGACGACGGCCGCGTCCGGGTCGCGGACTTCGGCCTCGCGTTCGCGGTCAACGACGCGATCGAGCCGCCGGCGCCCGGCGCATCCGGCGTATCCGGCGCGCCCGAGGCCCACGGGGCCGATCCGGCGGCACCGCCGGCGCGCGGCCTGACCGTCGAGGGCCGGTTCGCCGGGACGCCGGGCTATATGGCGCCCGAGCAGCTCGCCTGCGCCGCGGTCGACGCGCGCGCCGATCAATACAGCTTCTGCGTCGCGCTGTACGAGGCGCTGCACGGCGAGCGTCCCGGCGCCGAGCCGGTGGGGCCGAGGCGCGGCGAGCCCGCGCCGGCGTACCCGCGCTGGCTCGGCGATCTGGTGACGCGCGGCCTGGCCCGCGATCCGGCGGAGCGGTTCGCCACGATGGACGCGCTGCTCGCCGAGCTGACGCGCAGCCGCGCGCGCACCCGGCGCTGGATCCTCGCCGCCGGGGCGACCAGCGCGGTCATCACCGCGGCCGCGGCGGCCGTGGCGCTGCGCGGACAGGCCGGCCCGCCGCCCTGCCCGCTCGCCACCGACGAGCTGACCGGCGTCTGGGACGCGGCCACGCGGCAGCGCGCCGGGGCGGCGATCCTCGGCACCGCCGCGCCGTTCGCCGCCACCATGTGGGCGTCGACGGCGGCGGCGTTCGATCGCCACGCGGAGCGCTGGCTCGACGCGCAGCATGCGGCGTGCGAGGCGACCCATGTGCGCCACGTCCAGTCCGCGGACCTGCTCGACCGGCGCATGGAGTGCCTGGCGTCGCGCCGCCGCGCGCTCGCCGCCGCGGCCGAGGTGCTGCAGCACCAGCCCGCCCAGGCGGTCACGCACGCCGGCGAGCTGCTCGGCAGCCTCGGCGACCTCGAGCCATGCGCCAACACCGGCGTGCTGCTGCAGCTGCCCGGGCGAGACACCAGTCCGGCCGGCGCGGCGACCCGGGCGCGGGCGGCCGCCGTGCGCCAGCAGCTGGCCCGCGCGACCGCGATCCTGGTCGCCGGCGACGTCGCCGGCGCGGATCCCGCGGTCGCGAAGGCCGAGGGCCTCGCCGCGAACCTCGACGATGACGCGGTCCGTGCGGAGCTGCTCTACGTGCAGGGTCGCATCAAGCTCGCGCGCGACGACGTCGCCGGCTCGAAGGCGATGTTCGATCGCGCGGGGGCGCTGGCGGTGTCGAGCCGTCACGACGAGCTGCAGCCCGACCTGTGGCTGACGCTGGCGGTCAACGCGGGCACGCGCGAGCAGCGTCCGGCCGACATCGAGCACTGGCTCGTCCAGGGGGAAGCCTGGGTGCACCGGCTCGGCCACGTCGGCGACTCGCGCAGCATCGCCGTCGAGCACGCGCGCGGCAACCTGCACTACACGGCCGGCAACTTCGCCGCGGCGGTGGCGGCGCTGACCCGCGCGATCGACGCCGGCGAGGCGCTGTGGGGCAAGACCGATCCGCGCCTGATCGAGCTGCTGCGCGATCGCGCCGCGGCCGAGGCCGGGCTGCGCCAGGCCAGGCCGGCGGTCGCCGACGGCGAGCGCGCCCTGGCGCTCGGGCTCGCGAGCTGGGGACCGAGCTATCCGGACATCGCGCGAAGCCGCCGGGCGCTCGGCCTGCTCTACATCGAGCAGCTCGGCGACGTGCCGCGTGGCGAACACGAGATCGGCCTCGCGCTCGAGGTGTTTCGCGCCAGCCTGGGCGCCGATTCGATCGAGGTGGCCAACTGCGAGCAGGCGCTGAGCCAGGCCAGATACTACCGCGCCGACTACGCGGCGGCGCTCGAGCACGCCGAGCGCGCGGAGCGGATCTTCGCGGCGCGCCTCGAGCCCCAGCACACCCGCCGCGGCGAGGCGCTGGTCGGCCTCGGCGTGCTGCGGTTCATGCGCAAGAACCTCACCGGCTCGCTCGCCGCGTACGAGGCCGCCTACCCGATCCTGCAGACCGCGCTCGGCGCCAGACACCCCCACGTCGGCATCCTGCTCAGCAACATGGGCGAGACCGAGCTCGCGCTCGGCCGCACCGGGCCGGCCCGCGCCCACTTCGCGCAGGCGCTGGACGTGCTGCAAGAGCAACTCGGCCCCGACCACGCGGATCTGGCGCTGCCGCTCAAGGGCCTCGGCCTGTCGCACCTGAGCGCCGGCCGGGCGGCCGAGGCGCGCGAACCGCTCGAGCGTGCGCTGGCCCTCCGCACCGGGTCGGCGGCCACCAGCGATCCGCAGGAGCTCGCCGAGATCCGCTGGGGGCTGGCGCGCACGCTCTCCACGCTGAGCCGTGACCCGGCACGCGCCCGCGCGCTCGCCGAGGCGGCGCTGGCCGGCTACGTCGGCCTCGGCGACGAATGGCAGGCGCGGGTGCAGGAGATCACTCGCTGGCTGAAGCGGTTCGGGCCGCGATGAAATGCGGCGTAATCATCTGTCATGGTAATGCCTCGGCGCCTTACCTAGAGTCGCCGCGCACTCGGGCCCATGGGACCGACCAAGGAGAGACCAGATGACGAAGGCAGTGCAGTCCATCACCAGCTCGGCGACGAGCAGCCCACAGCGCCCGGCGGCGCGGCGGCGGCGCCTGGCTCCCGACACCCTGCTGCTACCGCTGACCGGGGGTGTGCCCCAGACCGTCCACGTCGCGCTCCACCCCGACAACTCGGTGACGTTCTCGCAGAAGGGTGGACCGGAGTTCTCCGGGATCACCTGGAGTACCAACGGCTATGCCCTGATGATCACGTTCGTGCTGTCGCCGAACATCGCGGAGCTGGTCCCGACCACGCCGTCGCTGTGGTTCTCGGACACGTTCCGTGTGGCGGGCGTGACCCACCAGATGTGCTGCGTCAACTCGGTCCTCGGCGTGTACAGCTTCACGGTCGAGCCCACCAACGTGAGCCAGCTCTTGCCCGACGATCCGCAGATCATCGTCACGCCGATCGGCGGCGGCACCGCCGGCGACAATCCCCACGCCCGCAAGGCGTGACCCGCGATCACACCGTGACGATCTCGATCCGCGACACGCCGAGGCGCAGCTCGCGGGTCGGACGGCGGCGCTCGATGATGCTCGCCGCGCCGACGATGCCGGCCTCGGCGAGCTGGCGCCGGCAGCGAAACACCGCGACGTTCAGGTGGGTCTCGTCGATCGCGAGCTGGCTGGCGAGCTCGTCCTGGTAGACCCAGCCCTCCGAGCTCTCCGGCGGCGCGCCGGACGCCTGCCGCGCCTTGCGGTCCTCGAGCCGGCTGCGCGCCAGGGTCAGGAGCACGTTGTGGTGCGCGCGCGCGCCGAGATCGATCGCGTGGTGGTCGTCGCGCGCGGTCAGCGCGACGTACTCCTCGTCGCGGCTGACCGAGAACCGCAGGGTCAAGGTCGCCAGGTGGGGCGCCGGCGACGAGCTGTCCCAGGTCGGCGCGATCATGTCGGGCACGCGCAGGACGTAGTCGCGCCCGGCGGCGCGCACCGTGCCGCGATCGGCGATCCGCGCCGACTCGCCGCCCTGCTCGATCACCCAGTCGCCGCCCGCGTTGCGGTAGACCACCGCCTCGGGGTCGTCGTCGCTCGGCAGCGCGAGCAGGTCGTTGCGGCCGCAGATCGGCTCGGCGCTGTCCTCGGTCATCGCCATGATCGTCGGCGGCGCGTCGTCCTCGAGTCGCCACGCGTTGTCGGCCTGACCGAACGTGATCAACGCGCCGCGGCTGATCGCGATGCGCTCGCCGGACGCGAGCCGGCGCCCGTCCAGGCTCGTGCCGTTGCGGCTGCCGAGATCGTGGAGCTCCCAGCCCCGGCCGCTCCAGCGCACCACCGCGTGCTCGCCGGACACCGTCGGCTCGGTCATGCGCAGATCGGCCAGGCGCGAGCGTCCCACCAGGTGCCGCGACAGCAGCATCGAGCGTGGTCCATCGGGGTGCTTGACCAGGAATGCCATGTCGGTGAATCGCCCGAAGATCCTGCGCGCGCGCGGCGAGCGGACACAAGCGCCGCGCGGCACGAATCGCCCCGGAGCGGCGCCGCCGTGGCGCGCGGCATGGCGCCCGGCATGGCGATCGCGCAGGGGATTCGCCGTGCGCGGTGGCTCACCGCGGAACGGCGAGAACCGGACGGCTCATCACGGGGGGCGGTGACCGGAGTGTGAGCTGCGTCGCCAGAGACAGGCGATCACTTGCGCGCGGGCGCCTCGGCCGGCGTATCGGATGCAGCGTTCTTGGCCGCGGCCCGGCTGCGCTCCTCGCGCTCGCGCTCGCGGTTGAGGTACGCCAGGCACGGCTTGATCGAGATGTCGGTGGCGACGTTGCTGGCGTAGTAGTCGGGCGCGCGGCTGTAGATCGCGATCGCGGCGGTCGCTGCGGCGCGGCAGTTGTTGGCGCCGACCAGCGCGGTCACCTGGCCGTGCTGCTTGCGCGCCCAGTCGAGCACCGCCCTGCTCTGCGCCGGCTTCTGCTCGATCATCTTCTCGCTCGTCTTCTCGCCCGTCTTCTCGCTGGCCTTGGCGTCCTTGCTGGCCGGCTTGTCGGCGAACCGGTCGCGCGCGTCGTTCAGCGATTCGCCGGTGGCCGGGGCCGGGCGCGGCGCGGCGGCCGGCGGGGAAGCTGGACGCCGGGGGTTGCTCGCGGCCGACGCGACCGACGAGGACGACGGGGGCGGCGGCGCGGGTTCGGCCGACGCGGCGGCAGCCGACGGTGTGGTCGTCGTCGGGGCACCACCGGCGGCACCGCCCGGAGCCGGGCCCGCACCGCGGAGCCGGGGACGCGTGCCGTCGGCGTTGTCGGTCTGACGCCGGGGCTCCTGCGCTTCGTCGTCGTTCTCCTTGAGCGCCAGCTCGGGCGTGCGAAGGACGATCCCGGCGGACTTCTTGTCGGGCTTCGCGCGCTCGTCGCCCTGGTCGGTCCGGGCCGGCTGAGCCGACCTGGTGGCCCGGGGTGCCGGCGCCGGAACATCCATCGGAGGCGCGGCGGCGGCCTTCCTGGCAGGCTCGGCCCTGGGCGCGGGCGGGGTCAGGACCTGATCCGCGCGGCCGGTCCGGGCCACCTTGAGCTTGGCCGGAGAATCCGCGTCCTGCTTGGCGAGCCCCTCCCGGGTACCCGCCTGGCCCTTGGCAAGGTCATCGACGTCGACGGCATCGCCGCCGGCGCCGATCGCCGAACCCGCGGCGGCGTGATCCGCGGCGGTCGCCGTTTCGGACTCCGGGGCGGCCATCCCGGCCGGGGACTGCGCCGCGACCGAAGGTGCGGCCGCCATCTCTTGCTTCGCCGAAGGCGCGACCGCCGTCTCGGGCGGACTCGCGGCGTAGTGCGGATCGATGCCGCGGACGTACAGCGTGCCGGCGACCCCGACCACCAGCACCAGCACCGCGGCGGCGGCCATCGCGGGGTGAGCCAGGAACGAGCGCACGAACCGCTGGAGCCAGCTCCCCTCCTCGCTGCCTCGCGGCTCGGGGGCGCGGCGCGCGGCCTCGCGGAGCAACATCGCCGAGATCGACTGCGGGGGCTCGAACTGGCTGGCCAGGATGCGGCTGTCGCGGACGGCGGCCCGGGTGCGCGTCATGTCCGCGAGCGCGGTCCGGTCGGTGGGATGCGACTCGAGGTGCGCCGTCAGCCGCGCCTCATCGGCGGGCGTCAGCTCGCCGTAGAGCGCGCCGATCAGCAGCGCGTCGATGTCGATCCGGTCCGGCATGTCCTCGTCCTTATACTACGTGTGTAATCATCGAGCGACGAACGACGAGCCCTGACAGTTCGAGCACTTGACACGAGGCGTGCCGGCTCGAGGGATCGCTGGGTTGCTCGCTGATTACAGACGCAGGACGGCCGCGGACGATCTAACGAGCGCCGCGGGCGGCCGGGGCGCGGCGAGGCCCGCGCCTGGGACCGTAAGTTATCAGGATCTCAATCTTTGTTGGGGCGACAGGTCCACGCGACCGAGTCGATCGTCCATGCGTCATCGCCGCAGGCCGCGGCAGAGGCCAGGGTGGCCTGGCTGCCGCCCTCGGCGACCGAGAGCTTCGCGGAGGCCGGATGCGAGGCGCGCCGCGTCCTCGACTCGGGGGCGCACACGACGCGCCACGACACCGAGCAGTCGACCGGCATCGTGCACGCGTTGTGGATCGTGAACGCCACCTTGTCGTCGCCCGCGTCGGTCTGCGCGAAGCTCGTGCAGTCCGAGAGCGAGCGCCGCCTGCGCTCGGCGGACGCGGGGTTGGCGGTCGCAGGGATGACGACGGCCGAGATGACGATCGACGAGATGACGGTCGACGGCACGAGGGCGCACGTCGCCCATCGCGCCCAGCACACGGTACGCATGACAGACCTCCGGGACGGCGCGCGGACGTGGCTCGGCATCGATCGCGCGCGCGGCCCAGCCCGCGCCGGCACGGCGATCGACGCGCCACGCGCTGCGAGGAGCAGCGGCGCCGTCGATGTTCAAGCCATACGACAGCGACGCGGCGCCGAGGTTTCGGATTTTTCGCCGGCCTGGTGCATGATCGCGCGATGCCAGGCCCTCTCGACGTGTTCCGCGGCGACGTGCTCGCCGGCCGCGTGGCGCTCATCACCGGCGGCGGCACCGGGATCTGCCGCGGGATCGCCGCGGCCTACGCGCGGCTCGGCGCCGAGGTCTGCATCGTCAGCCGCAAGCAGGACGTGCTCGACGCGACCGCCGCGGCGATCGCCGCCGAGACCGGCCGCGCGGTGCACGCGGTCGCCGCCGACGTCCGCGATCCCGCCGCGATCGGCGGCGCGGTGCACGCGGCGATCGAGCGCTTCGGGCGGCTCGACACCGTGATCAACGGCGCCGCCGGCAACTTCCTGGCGCCCGCGGCCGCGCTGTCGCCCAACGGGTTTCGCACCGTGGTCGACATCGATCTCAACGGCACGTTCTTCACCTCGCGCGCCGCGTTCGAGGCGCTGCAGCGCAGCGGCGACGCGCTGATCCTCAACATCAGCGCGACGCTGCACTACCAGGGCACGCCGCTGCAGATCCACGCCTCGGCGGCCAAGGCCGGCGTCGACGCGATCACCCGCAACCTCGCGGTCGAGTGGGGCCAGTTCGGGATCCGGGTCTGCGGCATCGCGCCGGGGCCGATCGCCGAGACCGAGGGCGTGCGGCGGCTCGCGCGCGGCGACACGGCGCAGATCGCGCGCGCGGTCCCGGCCGGGCGGTTCGGGGCGATCGACGAGATCGCGGCGGCGGCGGTGTTCCTGCGCTCCGCGGCGGCGGGCTACATCACGGGCCACACCCTGGTGGTCGACGGCGGCCACTGCGTCGCCCGGCCGGCGATGGGATCGTGACGTGACCCGGCGCTCTCGCCCCGTCGCGAGCTCGCCCCGGCGATCTTCCGCCGGCGAGGTCGGCCGCGGGCCGCTCGACGTCACCTCGGCCCCGCGCGCGGTCGCGCTCGAGCTGATCGCGGGGCTGGGCCACTACGAGCGCGTGATCCGCGCCGTGCTGAACGCCCACACCAGCGTCTGGATCGCCACCGCCAACGTCAAGGAGCTCATGGTCGAGGACGGCCGCGCCGCGCCGGGACGGCGCCGCAACCTGCGCCGGACGAGCTTCACGTCGGTGCTCGCCCGGCTCGACGAGCTCGCCGCGCGCGGCGTCGAGCTCCGGGTGCTGCACGCCGAGCTGCCGTCGCGGCCGTTCCGCGCCGAGATCGCGCGCCACCCGCGCCTGGTCGCCGGCGGCCTGGCGCTGCGGCGCTGTCCGCGCGTCCACCTGAAGGCGGTGATCGTCGACGGCGAGCTGCTCTACCTCGGCAGCGCCAACTGGACCGGCGCCGGCCTGGGCGCGCGCGGCACCGGCCGCCGCAACTTCGAGATCGGTATCGTCACCGACGACGCCTCGCTGCTCGATCAGATCCAGTCGATGTACGAGCGGATCTGGACCGGCGGCGAGTGCGCCGGCTGCAAGCTGCGCGACGACTGCCCCGGCCCGCTGGCGGCGATGAAGTGACGGCGTTGCCGCCGGAACAATCCGGCGCGCTGGCGCGTCTGCCCAGGGCCGGTGACACCGGCACACATGGCGCATCACCAGGAGATCCGGACGCTTACGTCCGCAGGTAACCGGCGGCCGCGGGTCGTGCACCATACAGGGACGTGACCGCGGTGCTCTACGTCGAAGACGTGCTGCTGGTGGACCGCTGCTTGACCGGCGAGCCGGCGGCCACCCGCGAGCTGTTTCGCCGCCACCGCGGCCGCGTCCACGCCTGCCTGTTCCGCGTGCTGGGCGGAAACCGCGACATGGACGACCTGCTGCAGGAGGCGTTCCTCCAGGTGTTCCAGTCGCTGCGCAGCTGGCGCGCCGAGGCCAGCCTCGCGACCTGGATCGATCGGGTCGCCGTGCGCTGCGCCTATCGCCACCTGTCGCAGCGCGCGCGGCGGATCGCGACCGATCCGCTCGACGATGACGAGGCGAGCACGCCGGCGTGTCCGGAGCCCGGCCCGGGCGCGCGGCGCCAGCTGGCGCGCGACGGCGTGAAGCGGCTGTACGCGGCGCTGGGCGAGCTGTCGCCGGCCGCGCGGCTCGCGTTCACGCTCCACGAGCTCGACGGCCGCACGCTGGGCGAGACCGCCGAGCTGGTCGGCTCGTCGGTGACCGCGACCAAGCTGCGGGTGTGGCGGGCGCGCAAGCGCCTCGAGGCCGCCGCCGCGGCCGATCCGGTGCTGCGCGAGTTCCTCGAGCCGACCACCGGCGGCACGGTGATCCCATTCGACGATCGGGGGGCGCCATGAGGCTGGCCGGGCGCGTCCCGGTCGAGCCGCTCGACGACGAGCGGCTGACCCAGATCGAGCGCCGCGTGGTCGCGGGCGCGGCCGACGCCGCCGCTCGCGGCCGCGAGCTGGGTGCGCCCCGGCGGATCTTCGGCCGCGCCGCCATCGCGCTCGCCATGGCCGCGGCCGGCGCGATCGGCTGGGCGCTGCACGCGCCGCCGGGCCACCCGCCGGCCGCCGACCCGCCGGCGCTCCGGGCCGAGGTCTCGCCGGGGCGCTCGGTGCTCGACATCGGCGACGCGCGGATCGAGAGCGAGCCGGGGACCGGCTTCACGCTGACGCGGCCGGGCGATGGCGTGCTGGTCGCGATGACGCGCGGCAAGGTCGAGCTCGAGGTCGGCAAGCGCGGCGCGCGGCCGCCGCTGATCGTCCGCGCCGGCGACACCGACGTGGTCGTGGTCGGCACGCACTTCACCGTCGACTACGGCGACGGCACCGGCGAGGTCGACGTCCGCGTCACCGAGGGCGTGGTGCGCGTCGTGCACCAGCAGCAGGAGACCCGGGTCGCGGCCGGTCAGGCATGGCGAACCCGCGCCGGCCTGGTCGCTGGCGGTTCGCCCGACGTGGCCGCGGCCGCAGTGGCGCTGGCCGGGGGCGATGCGCGCGGCAGCGCGACGGCCGCGCCCGCCGCGGCTCCGGGGGCCCCCGCGGCTCCGGAGCTCCTGCACGACCGCCAGGTCGCGATGGCCCCGGTCGCGGTGCCGCCCGTGCTCCGCGACCACAAGGCCGCCGTGCCCGGTGCTCCCGGCGCCGCGGGCCCTGGTTCGCCGGCTCGGGTCGCGGCGGCGCCGCAGAGGCCGACCGGCGGCGACCCGGCGCGGCCGCGCACCGAGGTCCACGTCGACCCACACATCGATCTCAAGGCGGCGATCCGGGCGCAGCCCGTCGAGCCGGCGCTCGAGCTCGGCGAGCCGATCGCGGCGGACGCGATCGTGCGGTACTACGACATCGCCGCCCACCAATCGGGCGACGATGCGTCGCTGGCGTTCTACAGCATCGCCGCGGTGCGGCACTTCAAGCTGGGGCGCAACGCCGAGGCGCTGCAGACGCTCGATGCCTACGTCCGCCGGTTCCCCGGCGGCAAGGAGTACCGCGCCGCGCTCTGGCTCCGCGTCCGGATCCTGTGCCTCGCGCGGATCGACGACCGGTGTCGCGCCGCCGCCTATACCTACCTTCATCAGGCGCAGGACACACCGGCCGCGCATGTCGCCGAGCTGCTCACGCAGACCGAGTGATCCGGTGCCGACCTGCCCTGCGCTCCCGGCTGCCCGCGTGAGGTCCCGCACGCATCGTGGTAGCTCGCACCTGCCGGCGGAGGCGGCGTAGAATCCGCGGCGTGCGGCGATCGACGGTCGTGATCGAGCTGGCGGCGGACGCTCCGCTGTCCGGCGATCTGGCCGCCGGCGGCGTGTTCGTGCCCGGATGCACGCTGCGCATGGCCGACGAGTGCGACCTGGTCGTGTGCGGCGCCAACGGCCAGGTCTCGTTGCCGGCGCGCGTGGTCTACGTCGACGGCCACCGCGGCGCCGGCCTCGAGCTGATCGGGTTCTCGACCGCGATGCGCGCGCAGCTCGCCGAGCTCGCGCCGATCGCACGCCGGGCGGAGCTCGCCGCCAGCGACGACGATCTCGCCGTGCCGGTCGCCAACGAGGGCGATGACGGCGACGATCACCACCTGACCGTGCCGGTCTCGACCGGCGTCCGCGACGCGGTCGACCTCGACGACGCCGGCGACCTCGGGGCGGGATCACCGGCCGGTGCCGGCGACGAGCTGGCCGGCGAGACCGCCGCCGCGGACGACCTCGAGCCGGCGCTCGACGACGATGCCGCGCGGCCGGTGTTCCTCGACGACGATCTCGACGACGATCTCGCCGACGACCTCGCCGTGCCGGTCGCCGTCGAGATCGACGATGACCCGCGCACCATGCCGGTCTCGACCGGTGTCCGCGACGCGGCCGATCTCGAGCTGCCGGCGCTCTGCGCCGCTCTGACCGAGGACGACCTCGCGCTGGCGATGGACGCCGAGCTCGAGCGCGCCATCGCCGGCTTCGTGCGGCGACCGGCGACCGGCGAGCTCTGGGGATCCGACCCCGCGCTCGAGATCGTCGAGACCGACCGCGCGACCGATACCGGCGCAAGCTTCTTCGACATCGTCGGCCCGGTGGCCGGCTCCGATCCGAGGTCCGCGGAGACCGCGGGCGCGGACGGGCACACCGAGCACGCCGACCCCGAGCTCGGGGTTCCCGCGCACACGCGCAGGCACCCGGGGCCCGGGCGCTCTGGTTCGGGGCTCGCGGACGCCGGGTACTGGGATTCCGCCGAGATCGCCGACCCGGGGCTGGAGACCGGCGAGCACACCGCCGGCGGGTTCTCCGCCGCCCAGGGCACGCGCCGGAGGACCGCCGTGCAGGGTCCCGACACAGCAAGCTTCGCCGCGGAGCGCACCGAGTCCGAGCTTTCTGCCAACGAGGTCACCGACCCGGGGCTCGACATCGCCGAGTACACCGCCGGCGGGTTCTCCGCCGCCGAGGGCACGCGCCGAAGCAGCGCGGGTCGCGAGACCACGAGCTTCGCCGCCGAGGTCACCGAGCCCGAGGGCTCTCCCGCCGAGCACACGGCTGCCGGGTTCTCCGCCGCCGAGGGCACCCGCCGAACGAGCGCGGCGCAACGTCGCGAGCCCGCGAGCTTCGCCACCGAGGTCACCGAGCCCGAGGGCTCTCCCGCCGAGATCACCGATCCGGGGGCCGCGGCGCTGGGCCCCGAGGCGGATCGCGACGCGGGTCCCGAGGCCGATCCGGGGAGCGATCGCCGCGGCGCCGGGTCGCGCGCGCCGCGCAACGTCCACGAGCGGCTGCGCGGCCTGAACCTCGCCGCGCAGATCAAGCTCGCGACCAGCGGCGAGCTCCACGAGCGCATCGTGCTCGAGCGGCTGTACGGCAAGAACGTCTGGGAGACGCTGCTGCGCAACCCGCGGCTGACGGCGCCCGAGGTGTCGCGGATCGCGCGCTACGGCTCGCTGCCGCGCGTCCTGCTCGAGGTCATCCTCGCCAACAACGCCTGGCTGCAGGTGCCGGAGGTCCGGCGCGCGCTGCTGTCGAACCCGCGGCTGGGCACCGACCAGATCGTCAAGGTGCTGCGGCTGGTGCCCAAGCACGAGCTGCGGCTCGCCGCCGTCCAGACCGCCTACCCCCACGCCGTGCGCAACGCCGCCAAGATGCTGATCGGCGGGGACTGACGGCCGCGCGCCACGCTCGCTCGCCGGCCGCGGTCTGGGGTAGCCTGCGCGCCATCATGCGCCCCGATGGCAGACGACCCGACGAGCTCCGCGCGCTCGAGATCATCCCGCACTACCAGAAGCACGCCGAGGGCTCGGCGCTGATCAAGCTCGGCGACACCTGGGTGCTGTGCTCGGCGAGCGTCGAGGACGGTGTGCCGGCGTTCCTCACCGGCAAGGGCCGGGGCTGGCTGACCGCCGAGTACGCGATGCTGCCGCGCTCGACGCACACCCGCACCAAGCGCGACCCGGGCGGCCGCGGCAAGGAGATCCAGCGGCTGATCGGCCGGTCGCTGCGCGCCGCGGTCGACCTCGGCCGGCTCGGCGAGCGCACGATCGCGGTCGACTGCGACGTGATCTCGGCCGACGGCGGCACCCGGGTCGCGTCGATCACCGGGGCGTGGATCGCGCTGGCGTTCGCGATCGGCAAGCTGGTCACCGACGGCAAGCTCGCCGATCGCAGCGCGCTGCGGCCGCCGGTCGCGGCGGTGTCGGTCGGGATCGTCGACGGCGAGGTCGTGCTCGACCTGCCGTACGTCGAGGACTCGCGCGCCGAGGTCGACATGAACGTGGTCGGCGGCGAGGACGGCGCGCTGATCGAGGTCCAGGGCACCGCGGAGCGCGGCACGTTCGATCGCCGGCAGCTCGACGCGATGCTCGACCTGGCCGCCGAGGGCATCCGCCAGCTCGCGGCGGCGCAGCGCAGGGTCGTCGGATGACCCGGCCGCTGGTGTTCGCGACCCGCAACCCGGGCAAGGTCGTCGAGCTGCGCCAGCTGCTGCCCGACCTCGCGGTGCTCGGCATCGACGAGGCCGAGGCGCGGCTCGGCCGCCCGATCCCCGAGGTCGACGAGGACGCCGACACGTTCACCGCCAACGCGGCCAAGAAGGCGCGCGAGGTGTCGCGCGCGACCGGGCTGCCGGCGCTGGCCGACGACAGCGGGCTCGAGGTCGACGCGCTCGGCGGCGCGCCCGGGGTGTGGAGCGCGCGCTACGCCGGCCCGGGCGCGAACGCCGCCGCCAACAACGCCAAGCTGCTCGTCGCGCTGCACGGCGTGCCGGCCGAGCGCCGGACCGCGCGGTTTCGCTCGGTGCTCGCGCTCGCCGACGTCGCCGGCCCGCTCGGCGAGGCCGTGATCACCGCGGACGGCGCGTGCGAGGGCGTGGTGCTCGACGCGCCGCGCGGCACCGGCGGGTTCGGCTACGATCCGCTGTTCCTGGTCCCCGAGCTCGCCCAGACCTTCGCCGAGCTCGGCGTCGGCACCAAGGGCGAGCTGTCGCACCGCGCGCGGGCGATGCAGGCGATCAGGCCGCGGCTGCTCGCCTACCTGGAGCAGCTCGCGACCCAGAAGTGACCGAGACCTGTGAGAGAAGATGGGGAGAATGATGGGGATCGAACCCACGACACCCAGGGCCACAACCTGGTGCTCTACCAACTGAGCTACATCCTCCGCAGGCCCCTGTGTCTACATGACTCGCGCCGCGTCTGCAAGCGCAGCGAACGCGTGTCGCGGCAACCAGTTGCGCCGGTCAGGTCCGCGTCCGGCGCGCGGCCATGATCTTCACGAACGACTTGCTACGGATCTCCTCGAGCGAGAGCCCGGTCGCGAGCGCCTCCTGCTCGGTGACCGCGCCGCAGGCGATGCCGCGGAGGAAGTAGTTGAGCAGGCCCTGTCCCGTGGCGGCGTCGTCGAACACGTCGCCGACCAGGGTCGCCTGGGCGGCCTTGTCGACGAAGTTGCGCAGCCGCTCGGAGGCCGGGACCAGGCCGTCGAGGAAGAACGCGTAGACCGCGCCGTAGCGGGTCGGCAGCTGGGCCGGATGCAGGTCCCAGCCCTGGTAGAAGCCGTTGGTCAGCGAGTGCCGGGTGTCGTCGGCGTGGAGCCGCCAGGCCGAGAACACCGCGGCGCGGTTGATCCGGCGCTGCTCGTCGCTGAGGTTGGTCCCGCGGTGCGGCGCGATCGGCATGATGTTGGTCGCGCCGTCCGACAGCATCACGCCGGTGCCGGCGAACGCGACCTTCATCATGTGCTTGGCGAAGTCGCACGCCGGGTGCCGCATCCGCTGGTGCGCGGCGGTGATGTCGCAGTTGGCGGTGTAGTCGTAGGTCCCGAAGTGCGCGCCGGTCAGCCGGCCGGCCGCGGCGCGGTGCAGCCGCGGCAGCACCGAGCGACCCTGCGGATCGAAGATGCTCTGCGTGGTCTCGACCATGAACTCGACGCGCAGCGCGCCGTTCTCGATGTCGAGCCGGTCCTCGAGCTGCTCGAAGGTCTCGACCAGGACCTCGACGTCGATCCGGCTCTGGATCTTGGGCAGCGTGACCACGAAGTTGGCCGGCAGCGTGCCGTTGGTGTTGCCGAGCAGCTCGGTCAGGAACACGTCGAGCGTGCGCAGCGAGCGCGCCGCGAGCTCGCCGGTCAGCGGCTTGATCCGGATGCCGAGGAACGGCGGCAGGGTCCCGGCGACCATGCCGGCGGCGACCTGCTTGGCCGCGGCCACCGCGTGGCCGTCCTCCTCGTCGTCGGAGCGGTTGCCGTAGCCGTCCTCGAAGTCGATCCGGAAGTCCTCGACCGGCTCGCGGCCGAGCTTGTCGCGGACGCGGTCGTAGACCTTGGGCGCGAGCTCGCCGGGCACGCCGACCGCCTCGGCGAACGTCGCCGCGTCGGGCGCGTAGGCATCGAGCGCGCGCAGCGCGAGGTCGCCGAGCTTGCGCGGCGTGTCCGAGGTGAACAGGTGGGCGCCGCCGTACACGGTATGCACCGGCTGGCGCGCGCCCGAATCACCGGGATAGCGCTCGCTGACCCGGGCCTGCGCCCGCTTCACACGACCCAGCGCCTTCTGGAACTTCTTCTCGGAGAGAGATGTACGCACCGACATGGCGCGTTTTGTATCACCGGCCGAGACCGCGACGGTGTCATTTGGTCATCGCAGCGGTGAACGCGCTGCATTCGTGCCCCGGGGCTGAAAACCCGGTAGGTCCGCTGACAAACGCCGGGGTGCCGCGGGCGCCGCCGCCCTCCGCCG
Source organism: Kofleriaceae bacterium (assembly GCA_036403075.1). Lineage (GTDB taxonomy): Bacteria > Myxococcota_A > Polyangia > Haliangiales > Haliangiaceae > JABFXX01. The sequence goes on along the minus strand of DASWRS010000104.1, from coordinate 13,151 downwards.
CCCCTGGTGCCCACCGCCCTCTGCGGCAGGCGGACTCCGGGCATCGTCGGCGACATCGACCGATCTGATCGCTCGGCCCGGCACTTCGGGGACCTGCGAGCGCCTCTTGCGAGCGCTTCGCAGTCGAGCGCTGCCGTCACGTGGCGATCGGCGATGTGCCCCGTCGACACCACGCAATCACGCGAACGCGCGTGCCGGCTGCGGGCTCGGAACCTGCACCACCACAATGCGTGTCATCGCCAAGACCATTACTTACTCGATTCGCGATCACTCGTCCGAAGTACGAGATCGCGCAGGACAGGAGTCTGGCGTGGCTCGCCGCGGCGCACACCGAGGCCGAGGCCGCGCGCGCCGACGACGGCTTCGACCGGGAACAGTTCGCCGAGACGATCGCGCGGGTGATCGCGCGGTGTGCGTGCTCGCCCTCGAAGATCGGCCGGCGCGGCCACTCGGTCTCCGACATCGCCCGGGGCGGGTCGACCACGGCGTGGACCGACAACCAGCTCTACGACCTGCCGGTGCACCCGCACGGCTCGGGCTCGGCGACCCGCACCCGGCTGTACGCCGAGATCGTCGATGCGTACTTTGCGAATGCCTATGATGGTGAGACGCGGGCGCCCGATGACCTGATCCATGTCACATGTACCGGATATGTATCGCCGAGCGGTGGCCAGAAGCTGGTCGCCGCGCGCGGCTGGCCGACCCGGGTGACCCACGCCTACCACATGGGCTGCTACGCCGCGGTGCCGGCGGTCCGGCTCGCCGCGGGAGCGATCGCGACCGGCTCGCGCCGCGCCGACATCGTCCACACCGAGCTGTGCTCGCTGCACCTCGATCCGAGCGATCACCGGCTCGAGCAGCTGGTGGTCCAGAGCCTGTTCGCCGACGGCATGATCCGCTACACGATGGTCCCCGACGACGGCAGCCCCGGGTTGCGCGTGCTGGCGCTGCACGAGCAGGTGCTGCCGGGCTCGGCCGACGCGATGGGGTGGCTGGTCGCGAACTGGGGCATGCAGATGACGCTCGCGCGCGACGTGCCGGATCGGATCGCCGGCGCGGTCCGCGGCTTCGTGATCGAGCTGTACCGGCGCGCCGGCCTCGATCTGGGCGCGATGGAGCGCAGCGTGTTCGCGGTCCACCCCGGCGGACCGCGGATCATCGACCGGGTCCGCGAGGTGCTCGAGCTGTCCGAGGCCCAGGTCGCCACCAGCCGCGGCGTGCTGTTCGATCACGGCAACATGTCGTCGGCGACGCTGCCGCACATCTGGCAGCGGCTGATCGACGACCCCGCGGTGCCGCGCGGGACGCCGATCCCGAGCCTGGCGTTCGGCCCCGGGCTGACGATGTGCGGCGCGCTGCTGGAGAAGCGGTGATGCTCGCAGCGCTGATCGTGCCGATCGCGCTGCAGGGCACGGTGATGCTGGTCGACGAGGCGGTGTTCCACCGCCGCCGCGGCCTGCCGCGCTGGGAGCGCATCGGCCACCCGCTCGACACGTTGACGGTCGCCGCCTGCATCGCCTGGCTGGTCGCGACCCGGCCCGGCAACGGGGCCCTGGCGGGCTACATCGCGCTCGCGGCGTTCTCGAGCCTGTTCGTCACCAAGGACGAGCCGGTGCACGCGCGGCTGTGCAGCGGCGGCGAGCAGTGGCTGCACGCGCTGCTGTTCGTGCTCCACCCGATCGTGTTCGCGGCGCTCGGCATCCTGTGGTGGGGCGGCGAGCACCCGACCTTGCTCGTGCTCCAGCTCGGCCTGACGCTCGCACTCGGCGCCTACCAGACGGTGTACTGGAACTTCGCGCGACCGGCCCAGGCCGCGGCCGGCGCGGCAGCGACCGACGGCGCGACGGAGGGCACGGGCAATGGCGAAGTCAACAACGCCTGGTACGACTCGCTCGACCAGCAGTGGTACGAGGCCCAGGACAACCCGGTCGCGCTGCTGCGCGCCGAGGCCAGCCACCGAAACCCGTGGATCGCCGAGATCCTCGGCGCAGCGCCCCGGACGGTGCTCGACGTCGGCTGCGGCGGTGGGTTCCTCGCCAACTACCTCGCCGCGCGCGGCCATCGCGTGACCGGCATCGACACCAGCGCCGAGGCGCTCGAGGTCGCGCGGCGCTTCGACCGCACGCACGCCGTCGACTACCGGGTCGGCGACGCCTGCGCGCTGGACTTCCCCGACGCCAGCTTCGACGTGGTGTGCGCGATGGACCTGATCGAGCACGTCACCGAGCCCGAGCGGCTGGTCGCCGAGGCCGGGCGCGTGCTGCGGCCCGGCGGCCTGTTCTTCTTCCACACGTTCAACCGGACCTGGCAGGCCCACCTGATCGTGATCAAGGGCGTCGAGTGGTTCGTCAAGAACACGCCGAAGGACCTGCACGTGATCGAGCTGTTTCGCTCGCCCGAGGAGGTCGCCGCGATGTGCCGCCGTGCGGCGCTCGAGCCGGTCGAGGTCCACGGCTCGCGGCCGCGGTTTCGCTGGCCGCTGTGGCGGATGCTCGCGACCGGCAAGGTCGGCGACGACTTCCGGTTCACGTTCACCCGCTCGACCAAGCTCGGCTACACCGGCTACGCACGCAAGCGCGCCGCGCCTCAGCTGCCGCGGTACGTCGAGTATCCGTAGGGCGACAGGAGCAGCGGGACGTGGTAGTGCTGCGCGCCGTCGTCGACGGTGAACTGGATCTCGACCACCGGGAAGAACCCGGCCTGCTGCCGGGCCTGGAAGTACGCGCCGGTGTGGAACCGGATCCGGTAGGTGCCGGGGGCGACCGGGCCGGCCGGGGTCAGCGTGCGGAGCCGGCCGTCGTCGTCGGTGACACCGGCGCCGATCCGATGCCAGGCGCCCGCATCGTCGCGCTCGAGCTCGATCGCGATCGCCTGGCCGGGGCGGCCGGCCGCGGTGTCGAGGACGTGGGTCGTGATCATGCGAGCTCTCCGATCAGCTTGTGGAGGCGCAGCCGGGTGATCTTGATCTGCTCCTCGGCGGCGGTGCGCAGCTCGTCCGCGGTCGAGCGCGGCATGCGGACGCGCAGGTCGGCGAGCATCGACTCCGCGCTGCGGCCGGTGGCGCAGACCAGGAACACGAAGCCGTGGCTCTCGACGTAGGCGCGGTTGGCCTCGGCGAGCTCGGCGAGCACCGCCTCGCCGGCGGCCGTGGCCGCACGCTGCTCGCCGGCCGACCACGCCGCGTCGCCCTTTGCAGGCGCCGGGGCCCCTCCGGGCTCGCCAGTCTGGCCGGTCTCCCCGATCCGGGGGTGCGCGGCGAACGCCTCGCGGTGCGCCGCTTCATCGAGCGCCCACCAGGTGCGCTCGGCGATGCGCAGCAGCGCCGGGACGTCCTCGAACGGCCGCCGGGCGGCCATTGCGTCGGCCCAGCGGGTCGCGCCGCAGCACCGGCGCAGCGCGGCGCGGGCCTCGTCGGTGGGCAGCGCGTTGAGCCGGGCCAGGCCGGCCACCGAGGCGGCCGCGGCATCGGGGACGAGCTCGCCGTGCGCGCGCAGCCGGGCGACGCCGCCGTCGGGGAACACCGACAGCTTGAGGTGGGTCACCGGGCCGAGGCGGCGCAGCTCGTCGTCGAACACGTGGCGGGTGTGCGGCTGGAGCGGCGAGGCGAGCAGGAGCCGCCAGCCGGCGAGTGGGTCGACGCCGCCGCCGGGCGCGCCGGGTGTCCCGGGAGCCCCGGGGCCCGCGGGGACAGCGACGCCCTCGACGGTGCAGCGCGCCGGTGCGTTGCCCTTGAAGTGCGTGGTGTCGATCTCGAGCCGCTCGATCGTGCCGGCGGCGGCGAGCCGGATGATCGCCCAGTCGTGGCCGGGGCCGCGGCGCCGCCGGGTCTCCCAGCCGTCGGCCATGCTGCGCGACGGCCCGGGCTTGATGAGGTTATTGCGCGAGCCGAAGAACATGTCGCTGCAGGCCTCGACCACCGCGCCGTGCGCGAGCGCGGCGAGATCGACCGGGCCGCCGAGCGCGCGCAGCCGCGACCAGCGCGGCACGGCCTCGCCGTGGATCCGCAGCCGCGCGACGCCGCCGTCGGGGAAGATCTCGAGCCGGACGTGGGTGAACCGCCGGCCGCCGGCGGCGTCGGCGATCGCGAATGCGTTCTGCGCGTTGCCCGCGAGCCGGGTGCGCGGCAGGATCTCGGTCCACGCCGCGGCCGGAACCGCGGCGAGCGCGGCGAGGTCGAGCGGGTCGTCGATCTCGGCCGCGTGGAGCGCGCACGACTCGGGGAAGTTGCCGCGGAAGAACGCGGTGTCGACCACGACGCCGCGGATCACGCCGGGCATGCCGAGCCGGACGATGCACCAGTCGTGGCTGCCATCGCGGCTCGGGTGGCCGACGGCCTCGGCCGGCCGGCGGCGGCGGGTCTCCCAGCCGTCCATCCACTTGCCGCGATCGGTGTAGACGTGGTCCTTCCACACCGCGGCGTGGTCGCGCAGCAGGCTCTCCTTCTCGGCGAAGAACTCATCGTTGCAGGCGAGCGCGGCGCCGCCGGCCGACTCGCAGGCCAGATCGGGCAGGTCAAGGAAGTCGGTCATGGCGGTCGGTCATAGCAGGGCTCCGAGATCGGTGGCGAGCGCCGCGCCGCGCTCGGCGATGCGCCGGCCGCGCAGGTAGGTCGCGGTCACGGCGCCGCGCAGGGTCTCGCCGGCGTAGGGCGTGACCCGGTGGCGGTGGTGGATCGACTCGGGCGTGACCGTGGTCGCCGCGGCGTCGTCGAACACGACCAGATCGGCGTCGCGGCCGGCGGCGATCGCGCCCTTGCGATCGAGCCGGGCGAGCCGCGCGGGCGCAGCGGACATCCAGCGCGCGAGGTCGGCGAGCGAGTGGCCGCGCGCCGAGGCCTCGGTCCACACCACGGGGAGCGCGAGCTGGAGGCCCGCGACGCCGCCCCACGCCGCGACGAAGTCGCCGGCCTCGATCGCCTTGAGCCCCGGGCTGCACGGCGAGTGGTCCGACGCGACCAGATCGAGCACGCCGTCGGCCAGCGCGCGCCACAGCGCCTCGCGGTTGGCGGCATCGCGGATCGGCGGCGCGCACTTGAACGGCGTGGCGCCGTCGGGGATCGCCTCGGCGGTGAAGTGCAGGTAGTGCGGGCAGGTCTCGGCGGTCAGCGGCAGGCCCTCCGCGCGCGCGGCGCGGAGCTGGTCGAGCGCGCTCGCCGCCGAGTGGTGCACGATGTGGGTCCGCGCCCGGGTCGCCCGGCACAGCCGCGTGACCAGCGCGATCGCGGCCTCCTCGGCCGCCGGGGGCCGCGACGCGAGGTAGGTCGCGTAGCGCCGCGGGTCGGCGCCCGCCAGCGACGGTGCGACCGCGTCGATCGGCCCGGCGAGCTCGGCGTGGACCAGCAGCGGGGCACCGAGGCCGGCGAGGATCGCCATCGCCGGCGCGAGCTCGGCCTCGCCGACCCAGCCGAACTCGGCGACGCCGGAGTCGACCAGGAAGCACTTGAAGCCGCGCACGCCGTCGGCGACGAGCCCGGCGAGCTCGCCGGCGTTACCCGGGACCACGCCGCCCCAGAACCCGACGTCGACCGCGCACTGCCCGGCCGCGGCGGCGCGCTTGGCCGCGAACGCCTCGCGCGTCGTGGTCGGCGGGATCGAGTTGAGCGGCATGTCGACGAGCGTGGTCACGCCGCCGATCGCCGCGGCGCGGGTCGCGGTGGCGAAGCCCTCCCACTCGGTGCGGCCGGGCTCGTTGAGGTGGACGTGGGTATCGACGATGCCGGGCAGCACGGCGAGCTCACCGGCGTCGTCGAGCGTGGCGCCGGCGGGGACGTCGTCCCAGGCGGCGACGCGCTCGATCCGCCCGGCCCGGACATGGATCGCGGCGGGGGCGATGGTATCGGTCACGACGCGCCGCGAGCGCACGACGAGGAGCGGCTGGGTCATCGGCGCCGCAGTATAACGGCGGTCACGCCACGGCGGCGGCGAACGCCACCGGATCGTCGATCGTCAGCGCGATCCGGTCGGCGCGGCGGCGGCGGCCGAGCAGGCCGCGGACCTCGACCGGGGTGCGCAGGGTCACCAGCACGGTCGGCTCGAACAGCGCCAGGCCGAGCGCGCCGTCGGGCACGGTCCCGGTCGGGGTCACCGACACGATGTCGGCCAGCGGGATCGCGACGCGCCAGCGCACGCCGATCGTCACGCGCAGGGTGTCGCCGACGATCGCGACCGGGTAGAGCCGGATCGCGTGGGCGTCCCCGGCGAGCCACACCAGCGTGTACGCCGAGCTCACCGTCGAGATCCACGCGACCGTCGGGCTCCACATCGCCAGCGCGATGTGCGCCGCCGCGGCCTCGACGACGATCAGGAAGCCGAACACGCCGGCGAACAGCAGCCAGCCGGTGCTGCGCATCGCGAAGCCGCCGCGCGGCCGCCGGAACCAGCCGGTCACGGCGAGCCCGACGACGGCGAGCTCGTTCGCGAGGATCGCTGCGACCGCGGCCGGGAACCGCGCGGCGACGAGCCCCGCCTCGAGCGCGCCGATCGGCCCGGCATCGCGGGCGGCGCGCGCGGTCGCGACCACCCGGCGGATCCGCAGCGCCAGCCAGCCCAGGGCGACGACCTCGAGCACGACGGCCAGCGGGGCCAGCTGGCCGAGTGGCGCGTGCGGCACCCGCGTCCGCGCGATCGCGATCCCCCAGGACGCCACCGCCAGCACGAGCCACGCAGGGATGCCGCCGCGGCGGACGCCGAGCCACCACACGACCAGCGCCGCGGACACCGTCAGATCGAACGTCGCGGCGAGCGCCATCGCGTCCGGCGCGCGCGCGAACGCCGCCGACCCGACCACCGCGAACACCGCCATGTACAGCGCGACCAGCGCCGCGGCGCAGGCCAGCAGCCAGGGCGCGCGCGAGCGAGGCAGGACGGACGCGGTGGCCATGGGACTTGGATGCCAGGATCCCGCGGATCGCCGCACGCGCCGGGCGGACGCGATGTCGCACCGAGGCGCTGCCGATGTGGGCGTGCGTGGCAGGGATCCCGAGGTCTTGCACGTGCGGTGGGGGCGGCACTACCCCTGCTGGGGGGTGATCGCGAGCCCCCGCAACGCGCAGCGCAGCGACGCGGGCTGGGCCACAACGCGAGATAGATTCCCAGGCCGGGTGGTCCTCCGGCGGCCCGTCGTGGGGATGGCACGGACGTCCGATCGCAATCCGGCCGTCAACAGACGAGCGTTGGGCCCAGACCCGCGTCGCCAGCGCGCGTGTTCGCGTTCTCTCGACCGCCGTGGACCGGTCAGATCCCCGCGACGACGCGCTAGCTCCCCGGCGGCACGTCGTGCGCATCCGCGGCAGCGACCGGCGCCGCCACCGGCGGTGCGGACGACGCGCGGTGGGCGCGGACCCGGTTGCGCAGGCTGCGCGCGACGTCCTCGAGCACGAAGCGCAGGCGCGGGCGCTGGACGCGGAGCCAGACCAGCGACCGCGCATCGGTGGCCAGGCTCTGCTTGTAGCGCGAGCTGCCGGCCAGGAAGTCGTACCAGCGGTGACCGGCGCGCGCGTCGTGCTCGACCGCGAGCGTGTGGCACACCAGGCCGGGCTTGAGCTTGCTGTCGGTCTCGTAGCCTAGGCCGCTCTGGTAGAACGACACGTCGCCCTGCCACACGAAGTTGTAGAGGCAGCCGACGGTGGTGTCACCGGCGCGCACCCGCATCAGCTGGACCTCACCGGACGCCATCCGGCGCTCGATCAGCCGCTGGTGAAACGCGTGGACGAACGGCAGGAACGCGCCCTGCTCGCCCCGGTCCTGCCACGACCGGCGGTGCAGCGCGACCAGCTCGTCGAAGATCGATTGTGCCTCGGCGGGCGACGACGCGACCTCGAGCGCGAGCTTGCCGCGCGCGCCGTAGAGCTTCTGCGACCGGCGGATCTGCGACCGGGTGCTGCCGCCGAGCAGCTTGAGGTAGTCGCCGGTGTCGCGGACCCGGGCGAGGTCGACCATCGGCGCCGCGATCTGGCGATCGACCCGCACCCGCAGCGGCCCCGGGTCGCCGGCGAGGGCGCGCGCGACCGGGCCCTCCGCGTCGAGCGCCCGGAGGTAGATCTCGTCCCAGTCGCCGGGCAGCCGCGCCATGATCTCGGCCACCGGCGGCGGCTGGCCGTCGTGGACCATGCCGTTGTATTCGATGCAGATCTCGTCGACCGCCGGGTACCCGGTCTCGTTCCAGTGAAGCGCCCGGCTCGGCAGCACGTGGTGGCGCCACGCGGTCCGCGCGCCGAGGAAGAACGCCGCGACCGGCGCACCGGCGCGCCGCACGACGTGGAGCGTGACTGCCGCGGACGGCGGCAGGGCATCGAGCCAGGTATCGACCCAGGGCCACGACAGGAAGTACGGCGGCCGCGACGCGGCGGCGAGCTCGCACCACACGTCGTGGATCCGGGTTCGCTCGGCGAGGTCGATCGTGATGAGGTCGAGGGTCATCTGGGCTTCATGTGGGCGTCAGCTAATCGGTCGCCCGGTCGAAGCCGCCTGCGAACCAGCCTCCCGCGAATAGCACACGGCCGACCACGCCGCCGCGCATCGACCCCGCCTTCCGGATCGCCCGGGCGATCTTCTTCCGCGTCGCTCCCGGGCCGAGCGTGCGCTCGAGCAGCGCACGGTGCCGCAGCGCCACACTCGCCTTGCCCCGGATGATCCGGCGCCAGTTGCTGAACAGATGGTCATAATCGCCCCGCCGCATCTCGGTCAGCGGTTCGGCCAGGAAGTCGATCTGGTGGCCCGCCGCCGCGAGCCGGATCCCCAGGTCGTCGTCCTCGCAGCACCGCAGGGTCTCGTCGAAGCCGCCGATCGCGCGCAGGACGTCGGTCTTGATCAGCAGGCTCTGCATCCGGATCATGTTGTCGTGGAGCGCGTCCTCGAGGGTCAGCCGCGGCGCGAGCTGCCCGGACACCGCCACGCGACCGTCGTCGTAGAACGCGCGGATCGCAGTGTGGACTCCATCGCAGCCCGGGTGTCGGTCGACGTGGTCGATCTGGATCGCGAGCTTGTCCGGTATCCACAGGTCGTCGCTGTCGTTGAAAGCAATCCAGGCGCCGGTCGCCGCGCGCACACCGGCGTTGCGCGCCGCTGACACACCCCGGTTGCGCGACTGATCGACGATCCGGATCCGCGGCAGGAACCGGTCGAGGTGCGCGCGCTCGCTCGGTCGGGACGCATCGTCGACGACGATGACCTCGTCCGGAGCGCGGGTCTGCGCGAACACCGACGCCAGGCAGTCATCGATGAAACGCGACCGATTGTAGTATGGGATGACGACCGAGATCCGCCCTACCACCAGCACAAGGTATCACGCGGCACAGCCCGAGCCAGCAGTTGACGGATGTTTGGGGCCCGCCTAGCTTACTCTTTGAGATGCAAGACGGCCTTCAGGAGCGACTCGCGGTACTGCTCGCCGATGTGTGTGGAGCGCCAGTGAGCTCGCTCGGTGCCGACGCGGCGCCCGGTGTCACGCCCGGCTGGGACTCCGTGGCAACCCTCGGCTTCATCGCGTCGATCGAGGAAGAGCTCGGGGTCTCGATCACCACCGCCGAGGCGATGAAGATCAAGTCGCTCGGCGACGTGACGCGGCTGGTGGCCGCCAAGGCCGGCACATGACCGGCCCGTTGACTTCCGAGTCATCGACCGGCGTGTTCCAGCGTCGCTGGCGTGAGCTGTCGGACGCTCCCGGCGCGCTGCGCCCGGTGTCGATCGCGATCGCCGCGAGCTTCACGGTCGACACGCTGCTGCCGTACCTCGGCGGCCTGCTCGCGCAGCGCGGGCTGTTCGCCCGGTTCACCGTCGCGCCGTTCGGCCAGATCTATCAGAGCCTGCTCGATCCGAACAGCGAGCTGCGCGCGGCCGAGGCCGACGTGACGCTGGTGCTGGCGCGGCTCGAGGACCTGTGCGCGCGGCCGCTGGCCGATCTGGCGCTGCTCGATCCGGCGCGGCTCGGCGACGCCCGGGCCGAGGTCCACGCCGAGATCGATCGGCTGTGCGGCGCGCTCGCGGCGTTCGAGACCGCGACCGCCGGCACGCTGCTGGTCGGCACGCTGCCGGCGCCACCGCACCCGCCGCTCGGCGTGCTCGACGCCAGCCACCCCGCGTCGCTGGTCCAGCTCACCCGCGAGTGCAACGTCGCGCTGTGGAGCGCCGCGCAGAAGCGGCGGCGGCTGCGCCTGGTCGACGTCGACCAGGTGATCGCCGAGCTCGGCGCGGCCAAGGCGTGGGACCCGCGGATGGCGGTGCTCGCCGGCTGCCCGCTGTCGACCGCGGGGCTGCGCCACCTCGCCGATCACCTGAGCCGCACGATCGCGGCGCTGATGCTGCCCACCGCCAAGGTCGTCGTGCTCGATCTCGACAACACGCTGTGGGGCGGCATCGTCGGCGAGGACGGCCCCGGCGGGATCGCGATCGGCCCGACCGGCCTGGGCGCCGCGTTCGCCGCGTTCCAGGACGCGCTGCTCGCGCTGCGCGCCCAGGGCGTGCTGCTCGCGGTCGCGAGCAAGAACAACGAGGCCGACGCGTTCGAGATCTTCGACCACCACCCCGGGATGCGGCTGCGGCGCGAGCATCTGGCCGCCCACCGGATCTCGTGGCAGTCCAAGTCCGAGTCGCTGCGCGAGCTCGCCGCGGAGCTGTCGCTCGGCATCGACAGCTTCGTGTTCATCGATGACAGCCCGACCGAGTGCGCCGAGATCCGCGGCGTCTTGCCCGAGGTCACGGTGGTCGAGCTGCCGGCCGAGCCCGCGCGCTACGTCGAGGCGCTGCGCGCGGTCCGCCAGCTCGATCGCATGACCTTGACCGACGAGGACCGGATGCGCGCCGCCGCGTACGCCGCCGAGAAGGCGCGCACCGCCGCCCGGACCTCCGCCGAGGGAGATCCCGACGCGCTGCGCGCCCACCTGCGCTCGCTCGGCCTGGTGGTTCACGTCCGCCGGATCGGCGACGCCGACGTCGCGCGCGCCGCCCAGCTGACCCAGAAGACCAACCAGTTCAACCTGACCACGGTGCGGCGCAGCGAGGCCGACATCGAGGCGCTGCGCCGCGATCCGGCGTGGCGGCTCTACGCGCTCGACGTCACCGATCGATTCGGCGACTACGGCACGACCGGCCTGGTGTTCGCGCACCGGACCGACGACACGACCTGGGACCTCGAGTCCGTGATCCTGTCGTGCCGCGTGCTCGGCCGCGGCGTCGAGAGCGCGCTGCTCCGCGTCGTCATCGCCGATCTGATCGAGGCGGGCGCGCGCCGGCTGACCGGCCGGCTGATCCCGACCAAGAAGAACGCCCCGGTGCGCGACTTCCTGCCCCGCCACGGCTTCGTCCCGGCGGCCGGTGACGGCCCCGGCGAGGCGTTCGTCAAGCAGCCGCTGCCTGGCGCGCCGTTCGACGACGACCACGTCACCGCGCACCTCGATCGCGGCGAGCCGTGACCATGCGCTACATCGTTCGCCGCAAGCTCGATCGGCTGCGCGACGAGCTGTCGCGCGACGACCTCGATCGCACCGGCCGCGCGCTGTACATCGCCGAGCGCTCGCTGATGACGGCCGGGATCTGGCCGACGGTCTCGGTCGGCCACGAGCGGTTCTACCAGCTGACCGCGGCGCCCAAGCAGTTCCGCGGCCTGCGCGACCTCCGCATCCGCCTGGCCGGCCCGGACGACACCGATGCGCTGGCCGCGCTCGACAACACGCCGCGGTGGCGGATCGCCGAGCGGTTCGCGCGCGATGATCTGGCGTACGTCGGCGAGCTCGATGGCCGGCTGCTCGCGCACTCGTGGTTCCATCGCGGCCCGACGCCGTTCGACGAGGACATGCCGCTGTTCCCGCGCTGGGACGTCCCGGCCGACACGTTCTGGAGTTACAACGCGTACACCCTGCCCGAGGCGCGGACCTCGGGCGTGTTCGTCAAGCTGTTCCAGACCGCGCTGCGCGAGCTGATGGTCGATCGCGGCGCGACGCGGGTACGCTGCCGGGTCAAGGTCGCCAACGCCGCGTCGGTCATGCTGCACGAGCGGTTCGGGTTCGAGCCGCTCGGCACGCTGATCACGATCACCGTGCCGGGCGCCCGGCTCTTGTCCTGGCAGGGCAGCGGGTGCGAGCGGCGCTGGATCGAGCGGCGCAACTGCGCCAGCATCATGACGTTCCCGCCGGAGCCCGGCGCGTGAAGCTCCACCACCTGGGCTGGGTCGGCAGCGACATCGCCCGCATGCGCGCCGCGTTCGAGCGCGACGGCGCCGCCGTGATCTCGCCGCCGATCGACGATCCGATCCAGCGGGTCACGGTCCAGTTCCTGCGCGAGCCCGCCACCGGCGAGGTCTGGGAGCTGGTCGCGCCGCTCGGCGATCCGGCCGCGTCGCCGCTCGCCAGCCGCCTGGGCCGCGGCGGCGGCTTCGACCACGTGTGCTACGAGCTCGACGCCGCCGACGGCACGCTCGAGGCCGTGGTCGCCGCCGAGGTCGGCCGCGGCGCGCGCGTGGTGTGCGAGCCGGTGCACGCGGCCGCGTTCGATCGCCGGATCGCCTTCGTGTTCCGCCGCAGCCGCCGGCTGATCGAATTCGTCGAGCCGCGCCGCCCGGGCCAGGCGCTGTAGCGGCCGGCGGGCGAGGTCTCGCCGCTCGGCGAAGCTGCCCTACTCGACCGGGTCATCTCCGAACAGCGTGCCGACCATGACTTCGATCGCCTCGAACGGCTCGGGGCGGACGACCTCGGCGCGACCGGCGCGCAGCCGGGTGACGTAGCCGTCGGAGCTCCAGCGCAGGACGGTCAGCGTGGCGTCGCGCGGATCGGCGAGCCAGTAGTACGGGATCGCGACGCGGTGGTACAGCCACAGCTTGTCGATCGTGTCGTGCGGCGCGTTCGACGGAGAGATGACCTCGCAGATCCAGTCCGGGCGCAGCTTCACAGGTCTGCCGGCGGGCCGCTCCGGGCAATGCTCGCGGCGCCAGCCGACGATGTCCGGTCGGACGATGTCACCGATCTCGAGCAGAATCTCGACCTCGGTGGCGATCCACCAGCCCCCCGGACCGTGGCCACTGCCCGGCTTGCGCTGAAACCGGGGCTGCACCGCCCCCACGATCCCCGCCTGAGCCGCGCCGTGCTCTCCACTGGACAGGTCCTTCGGAAGGATCTCCCCGGCGATCAGCTCGTGGAAGCGCTCGGCTTCCGGGATCGCCAG
>DASWRS010000103.1:0-8288 GCA_036403075.1 Kofleriaceae bacterium | reverse complement strand
GCGCTGCCGATGGCCAACGCGTCGCTGCTCGACGAGGCCACCGCCGCCGCCGAGGCGATGACGATGTGCGTCGAGCACGCGCGCGGCGACGGCGCGTCGCGCCGCGTGTTCTGGATCCACGCCGAGACCCACCCGCAGACGATCGCCGTGATGCACACCCGCGCCGAGCCGCTCGGCATCGCGCTGCGGGTCGGCACCGCGGCCGAGATCGCCGCCGGGTTGTCCGCCGAGGTTGCCGGCGTGCTGCTGTCGTACCCGGCCAGCGATGGCCGGATCGACGACCACCGCGCGCTGATCGACCAGGTCCACGCCGCCGGCGCCGCCGTGGTGATGGCGACCGACCTGCTCGCGCTCACCGTGCTGGTGCCGCCTGGCGAGCTCGGCGCCGACATCGCGATCGGCTCGGCGCAGCGGTTCGGCGTGCCGATGGGGTTCGGCGGGCCGCACGCCGCGTTCCTGTCGGCGCGCGACGACTTCCGCCGCCAGATGCCGGGGCGGATCATCGGCGTGTCGCGCGACGCCAAGGGCAGGGCGGCGTTCCGGCTCGCGCTGCAGACCCGCGAGCAGCACATCCGGCGCGAGAAGGCGCTCTCGAACATCTGCACCGCGCAGGTCCTGCTCGCGGTGATGGCGTCGATGTACGCGGTCTATCACGGGCCCGACGGCCTGGTCCGGATCGCCGAGCGCGTGCGCGGGTTCACCGCCGTGATCGCCGCGGGGCTCGCCCGGCTCGGCTATCGCGTCCGGCACCAGGCGTACTTCGATACCCTGCGGGTCGATCTCGACGCCCAGCGCCGCGCCGAGGTCCTCGCCCGCGCGCTCGATCGCGGGATCAACCTGCGGCGCTACGACGACGGCGTCGGGATCTCGTGCGACGAGACCACGAGCGCCGCCGACGTCCACGATCTGCTCGAGGCGTTCGCGGCGGCGCGCGGCCCGGGCCGCGCCGGTGACAAGCCGGACGAGCTGCCGTTCGAGATCGCCGCGCTCGCCGCCGAGACCGAGCTGCCGGCGCTCGCGCTCGCCCGGACGTCGGCGTTCCTGACCCACCCGACGTTCCACCGCTACCGCGCCGAGCACGAGATGCTGCGCTACCTGAACCGGCTCACCACCAAGGACCTGTCGCTGACGACGTCGATGATCCCGCTCGGGTCGTGCACGATGAAGCTCAACGCCACGGCCGAGATGCTGCCGGTGACCTGGCCCGAGTTCGGCCGGCTCCACCCGTTCGCGCCGCCCGAGCAATGGGGCGGCTACCGCGCGATGTTCGCGCAGCTCGAGGCCTGGCTCGCCGAGATCACCGGGTTCGCGGCCGTGTCGCTGCAGCCCAACTCCGGCGCGCAGGGCGAGTACGCCGGGCTGCTCGCGATCCGCGCCTACCACCGCGCGCGCAACGAGGCCCATCGCACGGTGTGCCTGATCCCGCACTCGGCGCACGGCACCAACCCCGCGTCGGCGGTGCTCGCCGGGATGCAGGTCGTGGGCGTCGCGACGGCCGCGGACGGCACGATCGACATGGCCGATCTGCGCGCCAAGGCCGAGAAGCACGCCGGCCAGCTCGGCGCGCTGATGGTGACCTACCCGTCGACTCACGGCGTGTTCGAGGCAACGATCCGCGAGGTCTGCGAGATCGTCCATCGCCATGGCGGCCAGGTCTACATGGACGGCGCGAACATGAACGCGCAGGTCGGGTTGACCCGCCCGGCGGACATCGGCGCCGACGTCTGCCACCTGAACCTGCACAAGACGTTCTGCATCCCGCATGGCGGCGGCGGCCCGGGCATGGGGCCGATCGCGGTCGCCCGGCACCTCGCCGCGTACGTCCCCGGCCACCCGCTGGCGGCACCCGGCAGCCAGCCGGTCGGCGCGGTGTCGGCGGCGCCCTGGGGCTCGGCGTCGATCTTGCCGATCTCGTTTGCCTACATCGCGATGATGGGCGAGGCCGGGCTGCGCCGCGCCACCGAGGTCGCGATCCTCGGCGCCAACTACATCGCCCACCGCCTGAACCCGCACTATCCGGTGCTGTACACCGGCCAGAACGGCCGGGTCGCGCACGAGCTGATCCTCGACTGCCGCGGGTTCAAGAAGACCGCCGGGATCGAGGCCGAGGACATCGCCAAGCGCCTGATGGACTTCGGCTTCCACGCGCCGACGATGTCGTTCCCGGTGCCGGGCACGCTGATGGTCGAGCCGACCGAGAGCGAGTCCAAGGCCGAGCTCGATCGGTTCTGCGAGGCGATGATCGCGATCCGCCAGGAGATCGCCGCGATCGAGGCCGGACAGATGGATCGCGCGAACAACCCGCTGAAGAATGCACCTCATACGGCGGCGGCGGTGTCTGGCACCGAGTGGGACCGGCCGTACTCGCGCGAGCAGGCGGCGTTCCCGGCGCCCTGGCTCCGGGTCCACAAGTACTGGCCGCCCGTGGCCAGGGTTGACAATGCCTACGGCGATCGCAACTTGATCTGCGCGTGTCCACCGATCGAGGCGTATAGCTGATGGACCTGACGGGGTTGATTGCGGTCATCGGGGCATTCAGCATCGGGCCGGCGATCGTGTACCTGCGCGGCCGGCACAAGCTCGAAGAGCGCAGGCTCGAGCTCGAGGCCCGGAGCGGCGGCGGCAGCCGGGACGACACCAAGCAGCTCGTCGAGGACAACAAGCTGCTGCGCGAGCGGGTCGAGAACCTCGAATCGATCGTGTGCAGCGTCGATTTCGAGGTCAACCAGAAGCTCGCCAAGGTCATCGACGAGCAGCGCTCGCTGATGCTGCCGGCCGGTGCCGCGGCGGGCAATGCACCGCCATCGTCGCCGTCGTCGCCATCGTCGCCATCGTCTCCGGCGGCCCGGATCGGCCGCGACTCGCCCGGGCCGGGTGCGGCGGCGGTCGCGCTCGATCGCACGGCGACCGCGATGCTCGCCCGCCCGGCGCCGATCACGACCTCGCTCGAGCCCGGCCAGGTGCTGGTCCAGCGTTACCGGATCCAGCGTCTGCTCGGCAAGGGCGGCATGGGCGCGGTGTACCTTGCCGAGGACGAGGTGCTCGGCGAGCTGGTCGCGCTCAAGGTGATCTCGAGCGCGTTCGCGACCGACGAGCAGCTGATGATCAGCCGGTTCCGGCGCGAGGCCGCGGCGGCCCGCAAGGTGTCGTCGCCGTCGGTGATCCGGATCCACGACCTGGGCGAGGCCCGCCCGGGGCTGCTCTACCTCTCGATGGAGTACTTCGCCGGCCGCACGCTGTCCGAGGTCATCGCCCAGCGCGGCGTGGTCCCGCTCAAGGACGTGCAGGACATGCTGCAGCAGATCGCCGCCGGGCTCGAGACCGCCCACCAGGCCGGCGTGATCCATCGCGATCTCAAGCCGAGCAACGTCCTGGTCGGCGAGCGCGGCATGATCAAGATCATCGACTTCGGGCTGGCGACCACCGCCCTGGGCGAGGGCCTGACCGCGACCGGCGCGATCCTCGGCACGCCGCACTACATGGCCCCCGAGCAGGTCCGCGGCAGGCCGGTCGATGCCCGGACCGATATCTACGCGCTCGGCGCGCTGGCGTACCACCTGATCTGCGGCCGGCCGCCGTTCACCGGCGACAACCCGATCGCGATCGGGTTCGCGCACATCTCCGAGCCGGTGATGCCGCCGCGCCAGCTGCGCAAGGACGTGCCGGCGGCGCTCGATGCCGCGATCCTCGCCGCGCTCGCCAAGGCGCCCGAGGATCGGCCGGCGAGCGCCCGGGCGTTCCTCGACAAGGCGTTCGCGGCCGCCTGACGCTACGCCTGCCGCGGGTGCAGCCGTGGTGCGAGTTGATTGCTGCGGATAGGCACGGGCGGTACAGTGGCTCATGGCATCCACCTGGGGATCGTGGTTATTGTGGGCGCTTCCGCTGGCGGTGGCCGCATGTCGGCACGGTGCCGGAGACACCGCGGATGCTGCCGCTGCTGCGGATGCTGCGGATGCTGCGGACGTCCCGCCGGACGCTGCGCTCGACTGCGTGATGACGATCAAGGGTGCCACTACCGCGTCCAGTCCCTGTACCGTCAGCGTGCGGGTGCACGGATTGGACGGGGTCTGGCCCGCCAAGATATTCGCCACTTCTCGATCGCGTCCCGAAGACGCGATCGAGATCGTGGACTCCGGTGTCAACAGCCTCTCTCCACCGCGCTCCGAGCTGAGCGACGAGATCAATGATGGGACCCAGGTCTCCTGGACGGGGAGCATCGCGGACGGGACAAACACCTGGACCTTATCCGGCTTCTCTGGGTTTTCTGGCGGTCACCGGAGTGTCGGCACCTTCGTGCTCTCGTACGACCCAGGCCCGCGCAACCCGTCCGAGTATTTCGGTGCTGCCCACGGAACGATCGATGCGACGCTGCTGGGGGCCACGGGGACAGTGACCGTTCACGTGGCGTTCTTGCGTTCGTGGTGAGGCGGTGTCATCGCCGGTGGGCTGCGCCGTCCTCGACGGTCTGGAACCGGGTCACGCCCGCGGCCTGGAGCGCCGCCGCGGTCGCCGCGGGGCGGCCGCTCAACAGCACGACCATGCGCTCGGGCCGGAGATCGGCGGCGATCACGTCGCGCGCGGCGGCGAGGGTGGTCTGCGCGATCGCGCCGGGCAGGGCGGCCGCGGCGTCGAGTGGCAGGTGGTGGCTGACCGCGACCTCGAGGTGGTCGGCGACCGTGCTCGACATCATCGGAGCGGCGAGTGCCCGGCCCAGCGTGGTCCGCCGCGCGCGGACGAAGTCGGCGGCGAACGCGTCGTCGCCGGCGCGCAGCCCCTCGAGATCGGCCTGCATGCGCCCCAGGACCTCCCCGGCGCGATCGGCATCGACGTAGCCGTCGATGTAGACGATGTCGCCGGCCTCGCTCCACTGGTACGAGGTCTGGATCCCGTAGCTGGCGCCCAGCCGGGTGCGGACCTGATCGAGCCGGCTGCGCACCATCTCGGCGACCACGGTCCGCGCGCCGCGCGCCGGCATCCGCGGCGAGGTCGCCGCGAACACCAGCGTGATCCGGACCTGGGCCGCGTCGGGATCGGTGTGCGCGATCCAGGTCGGGCCGGCCGCCGGGTGCATCGCCGGGATCGGCTGGGGCGGCGGCGGCGGCTCGGCCGACCACGCGCCGAACAGCTCGGTCACCGTCCGCCGCATCGCGCCGGGATCGAACTTGCCTACCAGGATCAGCGTCGCGCCGCTCGCGCGATAGTGCGCCTCGCGGAACGCCTCGAGGTCATCGCCGTCGACGTCCGGCGGGCCGGCGCGATCGGTCGCCCGCGCGTACGGGTGCTCGCGGCCGTACACCGCCTCGCGCAGCGCCCGCCACCAGCTCCGCCGGAACGACGGGTGCAACGCCCGCCGCGCGGCGGCCTCGTTGGCCTGCGTGACCTCGACGTAGGGATAGGTGCCGTTCTCGAGCAGCCAGTGCAGCCGCCACAGGTGCCAGTCGGCGAAGGTCGACGTGCCCCGGACCGCAAACGTCGTCGATTCGTCGACCTCGGCCGACATCCGCGCGCCGAGCCGCATGACCCAGTCGATCGTGGCGTACTCCTGGATCGTGTAGCCGCGCGCGAAGTCGTGGGTCAGGAGCTCGGCCGCGGCGTCGGCCAGGTCGGCGCGGCCGGGCCCGACGTTGAAGTCGCCGATCGGGAACACGACCCGGGCCTCGAACACCGGCTGGGTGAAGTCCGACGCCATGAGCACCCGCAGGCCGTTGGTCAGGCGGAGCTCGGACACCCCGACCGGCCGCGGCTCGGCCGGCAGGGCCAGCGGTCGCTCGGCCTCGGCGGGATCGACCGCGGTCTGCCACACCGGCGCGTCGATCGCCAGGGTTGCGGACCGCAGCTGGGCGCGCACGGTGTGGGTCTGGTGGTGGGCCGGCAGGATCCGCACCACGTGGCTGCCGCTGCGGGTCAGGCGCGCGGCGCGCTGGCGCAGCCGGTCGAGGTCGATCGACTGCAGCTCGGCGAGCTCGCGCAGATGGAACCGGTTGTGCCGGGTGAACTGCAGGTAATCGGCGCAGCGCGTCCCGCGCTCGGCCACGGACTCGAAGCGATCGAACAGCTGGGACCGCCAGCGCGCGGCGATCGTCCCGAGCGCGAGGTCCGGATCGTCGCCGGGGATGTCGCGCGCGGCGCGGAACACCTCGCCGACGGCCTCGTCGAGCCGCGCCGGATCGTCGACCGACACCGCGAAGAACCGCGCGCCGGCCCGCCGGCCGCCGAGCACGCCGGTCTCGATGCCGGTGATCCAGGGCTGATCGCGGTCGAGGCCCTCGAGCCGGCCGGCGAGCAGGCTATCGACCAGCGCGTCGTCGAACGCCTCCGGGCTGCCCCACGGCGCGGCCGGAAACAGCACCACCGCCGCGGCGTCGTCGGTGTCGGCCTGGTGCTCGGTGACCCGGCCGGTCAGCACGGGCGGCCGGATCGCTGGGTGGGCCGCGATCGACCGCCGGGTGACCGCACCGAACTGCGCGCCGACCGCGCGGTGCACGGCGTCCGGATCCATGCGCCCGGTCACGACCAGGATCGCGCGGTTCGGCGCGTAGTGCGCGGCGATGAAGCTGCACACGTCGGCCAGCGTGAGGCTCGCGACGTCGCGGCCGCCCAGGCCGCGGGCGTAGCGGTGATGGACGCCGAACAGGTCGCCGAGGATCGTGTCGACCAGGCCGGCGTCGCCGCGCTGCGCGAGCTCCTGGAGCACCACGCCGCGCTCGCGCTCGAACGTCGCCTGGTCGAGCCCGGCGCAGCCGGCGGTCATCCGGGTCAGCTCGACCGCGAGCAGATCGTCGAGCCGGTCGGCCAGCGCGAGCTCGTGGTAGTGGGTCGCGTCCCAGTTGGTGTCGGCGTTGTGGCTCAGCGCCGACGCGGTGAGCAGGTCGTGGAGCGTCGGGCCGTCGGGCTGCTCGCGGTGCTCGAACGTCATGTGCTCGGCGAGGTGGGCCAGGCCCGACTTGCCCGGCGGATCGTCGGCGGCGCCGATCAGGTAGCGGACATCGACCCCGACCAGGTTGGCCCGCGGGTCGGGCGACAGCGCCACGATCAGGCCGTTGGCCAGGTGGAACGACTGCACGCCGTGCGCGTAGGTGAAGCTGCGGCCCTCGATCGCCAGCGAGCCGAAGCGGATCGGCGGACGCGGGGAGCTGCAGCCGGCGGCGGCGACCGCAAGCACGCCGAGCCACCGCGAACCGCGCTGCACCAGGTCCATGCCGGGTCTCCTCGTCCGACCTGCCGAATCTACTGCGCCGGCGGTCGCGGCGGGCGAGATTGTGCGCCGGGTTCGCTCCGGCCGGGCACGAACTGGTAGTGCGCCACCAGCCACTCGCGGCCACCGCGGAACCCGAACAGCTCGGCGCAAGCCAGGAAGAACACCCGCCAGCGCTCGACCCGGGCTCGGCCGCCGAGCAGCGCCGCCGCCTCGTCGCGGTGCGCCATGAGGTTTCCGTACCAGGCCTCGGCGGTGCGCGCGTAGTGCTGGCCGCTCAGCTGCCAGTCGCCGGCGATCGCCAGATCGTCCTGGAACTGGTGCAGGAGCCCGGCCGACGGCATCAGGCCGCCGGTGAAGAACTCGCGCGCCATCCAGTCGGTGGCGCCCTCGTCCTCGAAGCGGTAGGCGTGGCGGCGGTGCGCGAACACGTGGACGAACAGCGCGCCGCCGGGCCGGAGCCAGCCGGCGATCCGGCGCAGCAGGGCCTGGTAGTTGCGCATGTGCTCGAACATCTCGATCGAGACCACGCGGTCGAACCCGCCGGCGGGTAGCTCGAGACCGCGGACATCGGCGGTCCGGACGGCAACGTTGGCCAGCCCGCGCGCCCGGGCCTGGGCGACGATGTGCTCGCGCTGCGACGCCGAATTCGAGATCGCGGTGAACCGGCTGTGCGGAAAACGCGCCGCCGCCCACAGCGTGAACGAGCCCCAGCCGCAGCCCAGATCGAGCACCGCCTGGCCATCGGCGAGCGCGGCGCGCTCCGCGGTCAGCTCGAGCATCGCGAGCTCGGCGGCGGCGAGCGTGCCGACCCCGGCGGGCCAGTAACCGCTCGAGTACTTGAGCTGCGGCCCGAGCACGCGGGCGAAGAACGCCGCCGGGACCTCGTAGTGCTGCGCGTTGGCCGCGGCGGTGGCGACCGCGATGTCGCTCCGGCGCAGCTCGGCGACGAGCGCGTCGGCGTGGCCCGGCGGTCGCCGGCGCTCCTGGCGCAGCCGCAGCGCGCACACCGCGCGGATCGCCACCCGCAGCACCGGCTCGGGCACCCGGCCGGACTCGACGATGCGCTGCAGCACCCGCCGACTGTACCGGC
>DASWRS010000102.1:0-32346 GCA_036403075.1 Kofleriaceae bacterium | reverse complement strand
CGAGCTCCTGACCAAGGTCGGCCTCGTGACGCTGACGATCGCGCCGCCGGGCGCCTCGATCACGCTGGGCGGCGCCGAGCTCGGCACCGCGCCGCTGACCGAGCCGCTCGTGCTGATCCCGGGCACGTACACGCTGTCGTTCCAGGCCGAGGGCTACCAGCCGCGCGAGGCCGAGATCGTCGTCGAGCCCGGCACCCGGACCGAGCGCGCGATCGATCTCGAGCCGGTGAAGGTGATCTTCGAGCCGGTCGCGCCCGCGGCGGTGGTGGCGGCCGCGCGCGCCGAGGCGTCGCGGACACCGTCGAAGTTGCCGTTCTACGTCGGAGCCGGCATCACCGGCGCCGCCGTGCTCGACGCGGCGATCTTCGGCGGGCTCGCGATCGCCCAGCACGCCACGTTCACCGGGGCATCGACGTCGCGGCTCGATCGCGAGGACGCACGCAGCAACGGCCGGCGGTTCGCGCTGGTCGCCGATGTCTCGCTCGCCGTGGCGGTGGTCGCCGGCGGCTTCACGGCGTACTGGTACTTCCAGCGCTACCGGCAGCCCAGGACGTCCGACGACCGGCGGTCGCGCCCGATCGATGCCAAGCTCGGGGTGGTTCCGTGGGTCCAATCCCAGTCCGGCGGCGCATCGCTCGCCGGGTGGTTCTAGGAGACGTATGGCAAATCCAGGTCCGTATCCGCAGATGGGTGGTCAGATGCAGCCGATGGGGGGGCCGCCGATGGGCCCGATGGGGCCGATGGGGCCGATGGGGATGCGCCAGCCGGTGCGGCAGGGGACATCGCACGTGGTCCCGATCGTGGTCTCGGCCGGGCTCGCCGTCGGTGTGTTCTGCGGCCTGCTGTTCGGCCTCGGCACCGCCAAGCACAACACCGAGCCGTCCAAGGCCAGCAACGGGGTCAAGCGGACCGACGACGCGCCCGACGTGCCAACGCTGAGCACCAACACGCTCAAGCCCGCGAGCGTGTCGCCGACCCGGGCCGGCTCGAACGCCGGTTCGGCAGCGGGCTCGACGGCCGCGGTCGCGGCCGGCTCGGGCAGCGCGGGCGCGGGCAGCGCCGCGCCGATGATCAAGGTGGTCAAGCTGACGGTCGAGATCAAGCCCGACACCGCGGTGCCGGTGGCCAAGATCTCGGTCGACGGCAAGCCGATCTCCGGACCGACGGTCGACATCACGCTCGATCCCGCGGTCGACAAGAAGACCGTGCACGTCCAGGTCCAGGCCACCGGCTTCAAGGACGCGACGCGCGACCTCGACGTGTTCGCGCGCGATTCGGAGACCTCGGTGTCGTTCGAGCTCGAGCCCACCCGCGGTGGCCGGCCCGCCGGTGGCACCGCGACGCCGAGCGGCGAAGCTGGCAACACGGGCGGCGGCGCCGCAAGCGGCGGCAGCACCGGCGGCGGCAGCACCGGCGGCGGCAGCACCGGCGGCGGCAACACGGGCGGCGGCAACACCGGCGGCAAGGGCAGCGGCAGCAAGGGCAAGGGCAACGGCAAGGGCAGCGGCAAGAGCGGCCTGATCGACATCTGAGCCGCACCGCGGTCGCGCCGGTACGATGCGGCACGGCGCCCCACCACGCACCGACGTAAGCTGCTGCATCACCTCGGAATCGCGCGCGTCAATTGACCGTCCGTGGTTCTCGGGTTACGCGTAAGGCTACGACATGGCGCGCCGTGCTTCCCGTCAGCGACCGTTCTGGGCGGGGCGCGGGCGGCGGACGCGCCGGGCTCGCCAGATGGCGCCGCTGGGGCTGCCGAATCCGCTTCGCACGGTGTCGAGCTCGATCGACAGCGGCGCGGTGCGCGTGCTGGGCTCCGGCGACGTCGCGTTCCAGCAGATCGTCGAGCGCGTGCGCAACGCCGAGCGATCGGTCGAGATCCGCGCGTTCCTGTGGCGCGATGACGAGGCCGGCAACATGCTCGGCGAGGCCGTGCTCGCCGCCGCCGACCGCGGCGCGCGGGTCACGATCCACAAGGACAAGATCGCCGCGGTCTACGAGTACACCGGCGGTAACAAGCAGAGCTTCTTCCACAAGCGGATCGACCCGATCCGCGGGTTCCAGGCCTGGTTCCTGGGCACCGTGTATCGCGCCCCGGGCTCGTTCAAGCAGCGGCCCAACTCGCTGTCGCAGCAGATCCTCGCCCACCCCAACATCCGGGTCGAGCACCAGCGCAAGCGGTTCGATCACAGCAAGCTCTACATCGTCGACGATCGCTACCTCGTGCTCGGCTCGATGGGGATCGGCGATAACCACCGCCACGACTGGATCGACGTGATGGTCGAGGTCGAGGGCGCCGAGCACGTCGCCCGGCTGCGCGAGCGGATGGCCGGGCTCGACGAGTTCGATCCGTCGCGCGGCATCGACTTCCTGGTCCACAGCCGCGAGGCCCACCGCAAGAAGAGCTGCCCGATGATCAGCCACCGGCTCGCGCTGATCGACGGCGCCGAGCACGCGCTGACGGTCGAGATGGCGTACCTGAGCGACCGGCGGTTCACCGCGGCGCTCGCGCGCGCCGTGCAGCGCGGCGTCGAGGTCCATCTGGTCACGGCCGATCGCGCCGACGTGCTGACCAACATCAACCGCGCGACCTGCGACGCGCTGATGCGGCTGACCGGCGCGCCGGACAACCTGACGATCGCCCTGGTCCCGCGCATGGTGCACTCCAAGGTCGTCGTGATCGACCACCGGTTCTGCGACATCGGCTCGGCGAACTTCACGCCGCTGTCGCACGGGGTCTACGACGAGATCAACCTGTTCGTCGACAACCCGCTGTTCGCGCGCGCGGTCGAGCTCGAGATCGAGAGCCACTGCGGCGACAGCCGCCTCGCCGACTCGCGGCTGCCGTACCGCCGGATGGTGTCGGGCCTCGAGCGCGCGATCATGGCGTACCAGTCGCGGCGGGGCGGCTAGGCACCCGGGTGCAGTGATGGTGTCCACGGTCGATCCCGGCGAACGCGCCAAGCTGGAGCGCCGGCGCCAGATCCTGTCCGCGGCCAAGGCGGTGTTCGCCGAGGCCGGCTATCACGGCGCGTCGATCCACGCGATCATCGAGCGCGCCCAGATCGCGCGTGGCACGTTCTACCTGTACTTCGAGAGCAAGGCGGCGGTGTTCGACTCGATCCTCGATCAGGCGATGGCCGACCTGCGCGGCCGCCTGCACCGGATCGAGGTCGGCGTACCCGGCGCGCCGCCGCCGCAGGTCCAGCTCCGCGATCAGGTCGCGGCGACGCTCGAGTACATCGTCAACGACCGGGCGCTCGCCACGCTGCTGCTGTCGGCCGGCCACACGCCGGACGTCGACGCGAGCGAGCGGCTCGACATGTTCTTCACCGAGGTCCGCGACCTGCTCCGGCGCGCGCTCGAGACCGGCATGGAGATCGGCCTGGTCCGGCCCTGCCAGGCCGAGCTCGTCGCGGCGGCGATGCTCGGGATGACCCGCGGCGTGATCGAGCTGCTCGTCCGCCAGACGGACACCGCGCGGATCGACGAGGTGGTCCGCGAGATGCTTCAGGTCGCGCTGCGCGGCGTGCTCGCGTAGCGCGAGACCGAGCGCCGCTGCACCGGAGCGCGCGCGTGGCGCGCGTCGGCGCGCGGGATCGCTCGTCGACGCCCGATGTGCGAGAGATCGCCACGCGAGGCGACGCACGGCGGCCCGATCCGACCCGGGCTGGTTCAACCCTCCGGCCAATCGCCGCGATCCGCGCTGGAGCACGATCTGCAACGCGTGCTCGATGCCCCGGAGGACCGCCGGGGCTGCCCGACGCCGGCGCGCCTGCGTAGCCCGGTACGCGCCCAAACCGTGTTTTGTAAGTGCAGATACATTTCATGCGAAGCGGGCTTCGCAGCGAATAGATCTTACGTTGCCGAGGCTTAGTACTGGACTGACGCGTCAGTCGCCCCTAGACTGACGCGTCAGTCTAGCTCTGCGCTCGAACGCGCCGAGAGGTGAAGAAAAGACCATGAGCACACCCGACCAAGTCGTGATCGGTATCGACGTCGGATCCACGACCGTGAAGATGACGGTCGTCGATCCGGGGACCAAGGAGATCCTGTGGTCCAAGTACCTGCGTCACGAGACCCGCCAGCCCGAGATGACGCGCGACATGTTGCGCGAGATCCACGAGGCGTTCCCGGCGATCACCAAGGATCGGATCCGGGTGTTCATCACCGGCTCCGGCGGCAGTCCGATCGCGCCGCAGATCGGCGCCAAGTTCGTCCAGGAGGTCAATGCGGTGACCATGGCGGTGGAGAAGCTCCACCCCGACGTCGGCAGCGTGATCGAGCTCGGCGGCCAGGACGCCAAGATCATCATGTTCAAGCAGAACAACGAGACCGGCGACAAGACCGCGCAGACGTCGATGAACGACAAGTGCGCGTCGGGCACCGGCGCGACGATCGACAAGTGCGTGCTCAAGGTCGGCATGCCGCGCGAGGACGTGCCCAACCTCAAGTTCGATCCGACCAAGCTGCACCACGTCGCCGCCAAGTGCGGCGTGTTCGCCGAGACCGACATCGTCAACCTGGTGAAGTCGGGCATCCCGCGCAACGAGATCATGAACTCGCTGGCCGACGCGATCGTCAGTCAGAACCTCGCGGTCCTGACCCGCGGCAACACGCTCAAGTCCAAGGTGCTGCTGCTCGGCGGGCCGAACACGTACCTGCCGTTCCTCCAGGAGTGCTGGCGGCTCCGGATCCCCGAGGCCTGGGCCGAGCGCGGCTACGAGTACGACAAGACCGTGCCGATCGAGGACCTGATCTTCGTGCCCAAGAACTCCGACCTCTACGCCGCGTATGGCGCGGTGCTGTTCGGGCTCTACGAGCCGGACACCGTCGGCCGCTACCGCGGGCTCGAGCCGCTCGAGGAGTTCATCCAGCACGGCCGCAAGAGCAAGCTCGGCGAGTCGGCCGGGCCCGGGCTGGTCGAGACCCCCGATCAGCGCGACGCGTTCGTCGACAAGTACAAGGAGCCGCACTACGCCGACGCCGTGCTCGAGGCCGGCAAGACCTACCGCGGCGTGGTCGGCCTCGACGGCGGCTCGACCTCGAGCAAGTGCGTGTTCATCGACGAGAACGAGAACATCCTGAAGAAGGTCTACACGCTCTCGAAGGGCAACCCGATCCAGGACATGAAGGACATGTTCGCCCAGATGCGCCAGTGGGCGACCGACCAGGGCGCGACGCTCGAGGTCGTCGGGTTCGGCGTCACCGGCTACGCCGGCGACGTGCTCGAGCGGTCGCTGGGCGCAGACGCCAACATCGTCGAGACCGTCGCGCACATGATGTCGGCCAAGCGCTGGTTCCCCTCGGTCGACGTGATCTGCGACATCGGCGGCCAGGACATCAAGGTGATGTTCATGCAGAACGGCGACGTGAAGAACTTCCGGCTGTCGAACAGCTGCTCGGCCGGAAACGGCATGCTGCTCCAGGCGATGGCCGACCAGTTCGGCCTGCCGGTCAAGAAGTACGCCGAGGTCGCGTTCGAGGCCCGGCTCGCGCCCAAGTTCTCGTACGGCTGCGCCGTGTTCCTCGACTCGGATCGCGTCAACTTCCAGAAGGAGGGCTACGCGAAGGAGGAGCTGCTCGCCGGGCTCGCGCTGGTGCTGCCCAAGAACATCTGGCAGTACGTCGTGCAGATCCCGCGGATGGCCGAGCTCGGCCGGGTGTTCGTGCTCCAGGGCGGCACCCAGAAGAACCTCGCCGCGCTCAAGGCCCAGGTCGACTACATCGAGAAGCGGGTCCCCAACGCCGAGGTCTACCTCCACCCGCACTG
This sequence comes from Kofleriaceae bacterium, assembly GCA_036403075.1. Taxonomy (GTDB): domain Bacteria; phylum Myxococcota_A; class Polyangia; order Haliangiales; family Haliangiaceae; genus JABFXX01. The sequence continues at coordinate 26,573 of DASWRS010000102.1, read as the reverse complement.
CGGCGAGGCCGGCGCGATCGGCGCCGCGTTCGAGGCGCTGCGCGTGACGCGGCGACGCGGCAAGACCGCGTTCGTCGGGCTCGATCAGGCGATCGACATCGAGTACGTGTCGATCAACGACGAGCACACGCGCTGCAACTTCTGCCCGAACAACTGCTCGCGGACGTTCATCGACACCAAGACCCTCGATGGGAAGACCGCGCGCTACATCAGTGGGTTCTCGTGCGAGAAGGGCACGGTCGAGAACATCGACGCGCTCAAGGTGCTCAACAAGGAGCGCCAGAAGCGCATGAAGCAGTACCCGAACCTGGTCGACTACGAGGCCAAGCTCGCGTTCAAGAGCTTCGTGGACGCGCTCGGGTCGCCGGTGATGCCGGCCGCCGGCGCGGCGGTCGAGGACGTCGCGATCAAGAAGACGCTGCTCGGCGCGATCCGCCGCGTGCCGATCCAGCGCGCGTTCCAGCGCGCCGATGCCGAGGTCTGGGCCAAGCGCAAGGACGTCCGGATCGGCATCCCGCGGGTGCTGAACCTGTACTCGACCGGCCCGTTCTGGCGGACCTACTTCGAGATGCTCGGCGTCGACTCGCGCAACGTGGTGTTCTCCGACGAGACCGGCGAGGAGATGTGGCAGGCCGGCTGCAAGTACGGCTCGGTCGACCCGTGCTACCCGAGCAAGGTCTGCCAGGCGCACATCCATAACCTCCTGTTCAAGCACCACGAGAAGAAGCCGCTCAACTACATCTTCTTCCCGTCGATCACCCACATCCCGACGTTCATCGTCAACCAGATGGACACGGCGAGCTGCCCGGTGGTGTCGGGTACGCCCAAGGTGATCCGCGCGGCGTTCACCAAGGAGACCGACTTCTTCGCCGAGCGCAACATCAGCTACCTCGACACCGCGGTCACGCTCAACGAGCCGCTGATGTGCAAGAAGCAGATGTTCGACGAGTGGGGCCCGCTGCTCGGGCTGACCCAGGACGAGAACGACTTCGCGGTCGACCAGGCGTTCAAGGCGGTGCAGGCGTTCGAGGACGAGATGGAGCGCAAGGGCAGGGAGATCCTCGGCGAGGTGATGCGCGAGAACCGCGTCGCCCTGGTGATGCTGGGCCGGCCGTACCACAACGACCCCGGGCTCAACCACTCGGTGCTCGAGGAGTTCCAGGCGCTGGGCTACCCGATCCTGTCGATGCGGTCGCTGCCGCGCGATCCCGAGACGATGCGCAACCTGTTCGCCGAGGACCTCGCCAAGGGCATCATCCAGAGCGGGCTCGACGTGTCCGACGTCTGGCCGGAGAACTACTCAACCAACTCGGTCCAGAAGGTCTGGGCGGCCAAGTACGCCGCGCGCCACCCCAACCTGGCGTGCCTCGACCTGTCGAGCTTCAAGTGCGGCCACGACGCGCCGACCTACGGCCTGATCGATTCGATCATCGCGTCCGCCGGCAAGGCGTACTCGGCGCTGCACGACATCGACGCCAACAAGCCCTCCGGGTCGATCAAGATCCGGGTCAAGACCTACGCCCACACCCTGATGCTGCTCAGGGAGAAGCTCGAGGACCAGGCGACCAAGCAGCTCGAGCTCGACCGCACGGTCGCCGAGAAGAAGCTCGAGATGATGCAGGCGCTCGCGCGCAAGCTCGCCGGCGTCGGGCGCACCGACGACCGGCTCGACCGCGAGATCAAGCAACTCGACGAGCGAGTGGCGGCGTGGCGGGCGGCCGACGAAGCCGCGCGGCCCAAGGCCAAGCGCGCCGCGGCCCTCAACGTGATGCAGCAGTGAACTTCAGCTCCCACCTCCGGAGAAACTCATGACCACGACCAACGACAACAACGGAACCAACCTCGACGCGATGTCGCTCGAGGCGATCGAGGCCGAGCTGAAGCAGTTCGAGATCGAGGAGCGCAAGCGTCTCGGTCTGCCGATCGACGGCGCCAAGCACTGGTTCGACGAGGTCCCGCGCACGTTCACCCGCGACCAGCGCGAGCACACCACGGTGCTGGTGTCGGGCCTGACCATGGCGCACGACCTGTTCGTCCAGTCCGCGCTGCGCGGCATCGGCTACAAGGTCCTCGCGATGGACACGCCGGACAACGACGCGCTCCAGTACGGCCGCGAGTACGGCAACCGCGGCCAGTGCAACCCGACGTACTTCACGGTCGGAAACCTGGTGAAGTACCTCGACGGCCTGCGCAGCCGCGGCATGTCCAAGGACGACATCGTCAAGAACCACGTGTTCGTCACCGCCGGTGCCTGCGGCCCGTGCCGGTTCGGCACGTACGTCACCGAGTACCGCAAGGCGCTGCGCGACTCCGGATTCGACGGCTTCCGCGTGCTGCTGTTCCAGCAGACCGGCGGGCTCAAGCAGGCGACCGGCGAGGGCGTCGGCCTCGAGATGAACCCCGCGTTCTTCTGGGGCCTGATCCGCGCGATCATGATCGGCGACGTGCTCAACTCGCTCGGCTACCGGATCCGGCCCTACGAGGTCGAGCCCGGCGCCGCCGACCGCGCGCTCGAGATCAGCAAGAAGATCATCGCCGACGCGTTCGAGCAAAACACCTCGCTGCCGGTCGCGCTGTTCAAGGTCCGCCGCGAGCTCGGCAAGGTCAAGGTCGACCGGACGCGGGCCAAGCCGCGGGTCGGCATCATCGGCGAGTTCTGGGCGATGACCACCGAGGGCGACGGCAACTACGGGCTGCAGCGCTTCCTCGAGGCCGAGGGCGCCGAGCCCGACATCCAGATCGTCACCGCGTGGCTGCTCTACATGATCTGGCAGGGCCGCTACGACACGATCCAGCGCGCCGAGCTGCGCGGCGTCGACAAGGACAAGACCGAGCAGGGCGGCAGCAAGTTCAGCCTGAAGGGCGTCGACGTCCGCAAGCGCCGGGCGTCGCTGTGGGCCGGCGAGAAGGTGCTGCGCGGCCTGTTCCACACGATCTCGGCGGCGATGGGGCTCAACGACTACCACCTGCCGGACATGGAGGAGATCGCCGAGGTCTCGCACGCGTTCTACGACAACAACCTGCGCGGCGGCGAAGGCCACATGGAGATCGGCAAGCTGATCCAGAACGTGGCGTACGCGAAGGTCAACATGACCTTGTCGGTCAAGCCGTTCGGCTGCATGCCGTCGTCGTCGGTGTCGGACGGGATCCAGTCGTTCATCACCGAGCTCTATCCGCAGGGCATCTTCCTGCCGATCGAGACCAACGGCGACGGCGCGGTCAACGTGTACAGCCGGGTGCAGATGCAGCTGTTCAAGGCCAAGCAGCAGGCCCAGAAGGAAGTCGACAAGGCGCTGGCCGAGGTCGGCATGACCATGGACGAGGTCCGCTCGTACCTGGCCAAGCACCCGTCGATGATGAGCCCGTTCCACCGCGCGCCGCACAAGGCGGGCTGCACCACGGCAGACCTGGTCTACGAGGTCGGCGCGCGCAAGCGCCGCCTGGCGTTCCTCAAGAACCGCGTGATCGCGCAGGTCACCGGCAAGGCCGAGAAGACCCACGCCGAGGCTCACGTCAAGCTGCTCGCGATCGCGCGCAACGCCGCGGCCAAGACCCGCAAGAAGAACTCGATCGTCAGCGTCGCGCCCGAGCTCGACGCGACCGCGACCGAGGACGCCGTGCGCCCGGTGGTGCCGGCGGGCCGCAAGAGCCTGCGCGTGGTCAACTAGCGCCATGGCGCTGCGCGATCGACTCGACAGGCTCAAGGCCGAGGCGCATCGCGCGATCGAGAAGCTGCCCGGCAAGGTCGGCGAGGTCGCGCGCCGCGCCAACACGGTGCTGGGCCGGCCGCTGGCCGACGAGGCCGAGCTCGCCGACCGCCGCGCGTTCGAGGTGCGCGGGCAGGCCCCGGCCGCCGCGCCGGCGGCGGCCTCGGCGTCGGCCTCGGCGAGCGGCGCGGCGCGCGAGCCCGCGCCGGTCGTCGTCTACCACATGGACAAGACGCGCCGCGACGCCGCGCGCCTGACCGAGGTCCTCGATGGTGCGGGTATCCCCTACAAGGTGATGAACATCCAGGAGGACCCCGCGGCGCAGATGGCCGTGCGGCGCGACAGCAAGGGGTTCCGGCTGCCGGTGGTGTTCATCGCAGGCGAGGTGATCGGCGGCCGCGCCGAGCTGACCAACCTGGCGACCTCCGGAGAGCTCAAGCGCAAGGTGCTCGGCTAAGCGCGCCTCGCGGAGCAGGCGGTCGGTCGTCCGTGGTATCGTTCGCCGCGATGACGGCGGCCCAGCACAAGGTCCTGCTCATCGATGACAGCGAGATCAGCCTCCACTTCGTGGCCGGCGTGCTGCTGCGCGCGGGCTTCGAGGTCCGGACCGCAGACGACGTCGACAAGCTCGAGGGCGTGCTCGGCGACTGGCGGCCGGACATCATCTTGACCGACGTCAACATGCCGGGGATCTCGGGGCTCGAGCTGTGCCGGATGCTCAAGTCCAACTACGAGACCGCGCACGTGCCGGTCGTGCTGTTCTCGGCCGTGCCGCAGCACGAGCTCGAGGGCATGGCGCGCGAGTGCGAGGCCGACGGCTGCCTGTCCAAGAGCAACGGGCTCGACCGGCTGCCCAAGGAGCTGGCGCTGTTGATCGAGACCGCGATGTTCTAGACGGGATGCGCACGGACCGCGAAGTCGAGGGCCGCGTGACGCGACGCGCGGTGGGGTGAATGAGCGGCTCTGCCGGTCCATCCCCAAAGGGGTTCATGGGAAAGTCCCCTCTCGATCAACCGGCTGCCCAAGGAGCTGGCGCTGCTGATCGAGACCGCGATGTTCTAGACGGGTTGCGCACGGACCGCGAAGTCGAGGGCCGCGCGACGCGACGCGCGGAGGGGTGAATGGACCGGCTCTGCCGGTCCAAAGGGGACGGGAAAGTCCCCTCTCGATCAACCAACCAACCAACCAACCAACACTTATTCGGGCCGGCCCCACATGACGCGGAACAGGCAGGCGTCGTCGTCGCGGGCCTCGCACGCCTCGTGGTCGACCGCGACGCCGCGGCCGCCGGACAGCACGACGAGCTGCTCGAGCATGCCGGTGGTCCACACGCACAGCTCCGGATTGCGCGGCGTGCCCGTGATGCGGATGACGGTCTCGTTGGCGTGGATCGGCATGCTCGAGACCGTGCCCCAGCTCTGGTAGCGGCTCCACACGTTGCGGATCGCCGACAGGGTGCGCTCGGGGACCAGGGTCGCGGCGCTGGCCGGGAAGAACCGGCGGAACGACGCGCGGACCGTGGCGCGGGCGATGTCGCGCGCCAGCCGGGCGCTGTCGCGGTTGATGTGGCTCGGCGCCACGGTGAGGAGCCGGATGAACAGGTCGGTCGGTAGCCAGGCCAGCGGCGCCGTGTCGGTCAGCGCGCGCGACAGGTCGGCGTGGTCGCCGCCGAGCGCGTCGCGCAGCCGCTCGGCCTCCCGGACGCCGAGCGCGCGGGTCACCGAGCGGAACACCACGCCGCGGGTCTTGGGCACCGCGGCGCCGCGGCTCGGGATCACCGTGTTGGCCACCCAGCGCGCGCCGTCCGGCTTGGGGATCGGCGCGAGCGCGACCAGGGCGGCGTGCAGCTCGCGGGCGAACATCCCGGCCGTGGCCGGGCGGCGCTGCGGATCGCGGCTCAGCGCGCGCAGCAGGACGTCGTCGGCGGGCTCGAGCTCGTCACGGAACACCGACGGTGGCACGAGGTCCTCGCCGGTGCACTGGCGCTGCAGCACGCCGTCGCCCTCGCCCCACGGCGGCGTCAGGGTGAGCAGGGTGTAGGTCGTGGCGGCCAGGCCGTAGACGTCCGAGCGCGGGCTGGCCTCGAAGCCTTCGATCACCTCGGGCGCGACGTAGCCCGGCGTGCCGGCGGACTCGGCGAACTGGCCGTAGCGCCGCGCGATGCCGACGTCGACCAGGACGCTGCGGCTGCGGAACGGATCGCGGATCACGTTGGCCGGCTTGACGTCGCGGTGGATGATGCCGCGCTCGTGCAGCGCGTCGAGCGCCGAGGCGACCTGGTCGATCGCGGTCACGAGCTCGGGGACCGGGAACACGGTGCCCTCGATCCGGTGGCGCTCCACCGCCTGCTGCAGGCCCTCGCCCTCGAGCAGCTCCATCACGAAGTAGGAGTCGCCGCCGGACTGGCCGAAGTTGTAGATCTGCACCAGGTTGGGATGCTCGAGCCGCGCGAGCATCGCGGCCTCGCCGCGCAGGTGCTCGACGAACGCGCGGTCCTCGGCGAGATCGGGGCGCAGCATCTTGATCGCGACCGGGCGCTCGAGCGCGAGGTCCTCCGCGCGGTACACCACGCCCATGCCGCCGCGGCTGATCTCGTGGAGCAGGCGGTAGGTGCCGCCGAGCGTGGCGCGCATGTCGTCGGCGATCTCGACCTGCTGGGTCGCCAGCCGCGGCGCCGGGCCGGTCGAGGCGCGCGCGATCGGGCGGTCGCCGTCGCGCGCCTTCTTCGCCGCGAGCGCCGCGCGGGTGACCAGCATCGCCGCCTCCTCGTGCTTCTGCAGCGCGGCGAGGCCGACGGTGGCCGGGATCTGCAGCGCCCCGCCGGTCGGCAGATCGAGCGGCCGATCGGCGATCGCGGCGCGGAACCGCTCGGCGACCCGCTGCGCGCCGTCGATCGCGGTGCCCGGCAGGAGCACGGCGATCTTGTCGCCGGACCATCGGCCGACCACGTCCTCGGTCCGGACGTTGGCGCGGACCGCGTCGGACACCCGGCACAGCACGCGGTCGCCGACGTCGTGGCTGTACCGGGTGTTGATCGCCTGGAGATCGAGGATGTCGATCACGACGGCGGTCAGCGGGATGCCCGAGCGCGCCGAGGCCGAGACGTGCATCGTCGCGAGCTGGCCGATCGCGGTGCGGTTCCAGATCCCGAGCAGCTGATCGAGGCCGGGACCGTTGACCACGCGATCGAGCTCGTCGGTGGTGCGCTGGTGGACCGCGCGCCAGCCGAGCTCGGCGCCGAGCCGCGACGCGATCGCCTGCAGCACCGCGCGGTGCTCGCGGCTGAAGATCCGCGCACGCGAGATGATGAGGCCGAGGAAGCCGTGGCTGCCGATCGGGGTCTCGAGCGGCACCGCGAGGTAGCTCTCGTAGGAGCCGCCCTTGGCCGGGGCCGGCGCGATCACGCTGGCGCCGGTCGCGGTCGCGATCCGGCAGTAGTCGGCGGTCTGGTTCCAGGTCAACGAGTCCCAGGTGTGGGAGCCGACCGCGGTGCCGCCGGTCGAGTCGCCGCGCACCGAGATCACGCAGCGATCGACGCCGAAGCCGACCGAGAGCTGCGCGGCCGCGGTCTCGAGCGCGTCGTCGAGCGGCCCGGACAGGACCGAGATCGTCAGCAGGCGGTCGAGCGCGATCGGCCGGCGATCGTGGACCGCGAGCGTGCGATCGGCGAGCGCGAGCGCGTGGCGCAGCGCCGGCTCGACGACGATCACATGCGCGCCGGCCTCGGGGTCGCCGCTGGTGTCGCGGATCACCTGGAACACCGTGGTGTCGTCGCGCTCGCGCAGCTCGGCCATGTCGGTCAGCCGGCGCAGCACGTCGTCGCCCTCCCCGTACTCGCGATCGACGACGATCGCGCGCGGCTGGCTCGCCGCGATCGTCGCGACCAGCTCGTCGGCGTCGCGCGCCACGAGGTAGAGCTGACCGGCGGCGGCGCCGGCATTGACCACCTCGCCGCGCACCAAGGGATCGCGCGACAGGACGACGAACCCGGTATTCATGGCGCTGGCGCAGGTTCCACCGGCGGCGTTCCCGTCGACGCCTCGGAACATGTTGCGCCGAGTTCATCAGCATCGCGCTGCAGAATCAATGGCTGTGTCGCGCGTCGCGCGATCGCGTGAGAGTCGTGCGCCGCCTGCGCAGCGAGTCGGCGATCGGCGTACACGGACCGCGGCCGACGCATGGTACCGACGAGGTGCCGCATTCGGCGTGTGCGCTATATGTAAAAGTACAGTAAGAAAACTTACATATAATTTGGCGAGACATGGGCCAGGTAGAGGCTCGTAAAGCCGATTACGGTCGTATTGATTCCGTTGGTTGTTGTGCAGCGTTTTGCTGCATCGATGATCCGCGCTCCCGTCGGAGCAGCGCGGTACAGTTCAACCACGTCAACGATGGGTGAAGCACGTTCGTTGCAGAATGTCCTGGTGGTGGATGACGATGAGCGGATTCTCGGCTCGTGGAAGAGAGCCGCCCGCGAGCGTAACGTCGTGACGGCGATCGACGCTGCCACGGCACGTCAGCTCGCGAACACCGAGAAACCCGATCTCGCGATCGTCGACCTGCGGCTCGGGAACACGTCGGGGATCGATTTGATTCGCGAGCTCAAGCGCGATCTGCCCGATCTACTGGTGGTGCTGTGCAGTGGCTACCTGTCGGTGGCCGCCGCGGTCGCAGCGGTCCGGGCGGGCGCCGACATCGTGGTGTTCAAGCCGATCACGTTCCGCGAGATCCTGCAGCGGATCGAGCAGAACGCCGAGGAGCCTGACCTCGAGGACACCCCCACGCTGGCGCGGGCGGAGTGGGAGCACATCATGCGCGTGCTCGCGGACTGCAATGGCAACGTATCGATGGCGGCGCGCCGGCTCGGGATCTATCGAAGCTCGCTGCAGCGTCGTCTCCGGAAGTACGCACCGCGCTCGTAGCCAGGTCGAGCGCGGGCTGGCCGGCGGGTGTCAGGAGGGCGGAGGAGGGCGGGGGAAGGGCCGAAGGAGGGCCGAGGGAGGGCCGAGGGAGGGGAGGATGCGACGAATGAACACCTGTGTAATCCTCGGGTCCAGCAGACTTCGATCGCCGTACATCGCAATTGCCCACGGCCAGGATTTTGTGATTAGCCATTCTGCGATCTTGTGGCACCATCCCGCTGGACTCGTCGGCTCCGGTCGACGAACCTCACGGGTGGCGGCAACTGGAACGATGGCGGCGTGTGCACGCCTCGACGAGAAGGTAAGCCATGTCGGCAACCAATAGGGACCGTTTCATAGTCCGCGCGGAAATTCGCGCCGCGGACGAGAGCGTGATCTCGTATGGGTTCGATCTGACGTCGAGCTCGATCTTCGTCGTGACCGAGTGGCATGCACCGATCGGGACCGCGGTGTCGCTGCGGCTGTCGTTTCCCCGGATCCTCGAGCCGATCGATCTGATGGCCCGGATCGCCGACATCCGGGTCGCGGGCGAGCCCGGCGAGCCGGGCGGGATCCGGCTGACGTTCGACGAGGCCGGCGTCGGCGCCCGGCTGATGGCGCAGCTCGATCGCGTCGAGGTCCCCGCCGACGGCGCCGCGACCGAGGACCGGCCGTACCGCGTGCTGCTGGTCGACGACAGCTGGCTGATCCGCGACATGTTTGCCTACGGTACGGCGAAGTTCTTCGAGCGGCCGGGCGCGCTGGCGATCGATCACGCCGAGGATGCCGAGGAGGCCTGGGCCAAGCTCGCGAAGTCGACCTACGATCTGGTGATCGTCGACTACTTCCTGCCGTCAGAGGACGGCGCGTCGCTGATCGCGCGGCTGCGCGCCGACACCCGGCTGGCGCGGACGCCGATCGTGGCGATCAGCGTCGGCGGACGCGACGCCCGCGAGGCGACGATCTCGGCCGGCGCCGACGTCTTCGTCGACAAGCCGCTGGTATTCCGCGACCTGTTCAACACCCTGCGTGTGCTCGCCGAGCGCCGGGAGCGCGCCCGGCCGGCGCCAGAGCGCAAGGCGATCCTGGTGTTCGACGACAGCCCGTTCGCCCTGGCGCTGACCCGCGCCGCGCTCGAGTCCGCCGGGTTCACCGTCGCGATCGCCGCGGACCTGTCGTCGTTCGAGCGCCAGCGCGTCGCGTTCGATCCGGACCTCATCCTCGTCGATGTCCAGATGCCGGAGGCGTTCGGCGATGACATCGCCTCCACGCTGCGCGGCTGGCACGGCGTCCAGGTCCCGATCTTGCTGGTATCGAGCCTCGACCAGACCGAGCTCGAGCGCCGGGCCAAGCGCGCCCAGGCCTCGGGCTACATCTGCAAGGGCGCCGGCATGTCCGAGCTCGTCCGACGGTGCCGCGAGTTGCTCGAGGTTGCTCCCTGATGGAGGACCTGCACGCGAAATTTCTACCGCAGTTCGTGGTGCTCGCGCGTTCGCGCCTCGAGCTGGCGATCCGGGCAGCCGCCGATCGCGACCACAACGCGACGACGAAGATCGTGCGCGAGCTTCACACGCTCGCCGGTGAGGCCGGGCTGCTCGGTCTCCAGGCCGTGGTCCCGCTGGCTCGAGACAGCGAGCTGAAAGCGCGGGCACTACATGTCAGTCACACCGATGCAGACGCGGATGTGCTGGTCGCAGCGTTGCGCCAGCTGGAACGAGTGATCGACGGGATCGGGACGCCATCGAAGCCTGGCTCGTGAGCATGCCAAGGGTGTAGCGGTGCGCTCCGGGGCGGCGGTGGAAAACATCAACACGACAAGACGCCGCTCAGTCGGGAGCCTTGGCATGACCGCAGATCTTGCACAGAAGGTAGAAGAGCTGCTTCGTGAGAACCGCCTGCTCAAGCAGGAGCTCGACGTCAAGACCGCGCTGGCAGCGCGGGCGGTGGCGAGCTTCCAGCAGCGCACGTTGCTCATGGAGATCACGCGGCAGCAGAACGAGGACCTCGATCGGCTCGCGGCCGAGCTCGCGCGATCGAAGAAGATCGAGGAGGAGCGCGCCCGCGAGATCGAAGCGGCGGCGCGGCTCAAGAGCGAGTTCCTCGCCAACTTCTCGCACGAGATCCGCACGCCGCTCAACGCGATCACCGGGTACTGCGACCTGCTGATCCGCGACGAGGGCACGCGGCTCACCCCGCACGGCCGCCGCGATCTGTCGGTGATCAAGGCCAACGCGCGCACCCTGCTGGCGCTGATCAACGACATCCTCGATCTATCCAAGATCGAGGCCGGCCGCGCCGAGGTGGTCAAGGAGGTGGTCGCGCTGCCCGAGCTCGCCGAGGAGTGCATCGCCAGCGTCCGCGAGATCCTCAAGGGCAAGGAGGTCGTGCTCAACTCGGAGATCACGGTCGGACCGGTCTTCAGCGATCCACTCAAGCTGCGCCAGGTGCTGCTGAATCTACTGTCGAACGCGGCCAAGTTCACCGACGCTGGCGAGATCGTGCTCACCGCCGAGGCCCAGGGCTCGACGCTCCTGATCTCGATCGAGGATACCGGCTCGGGGATCCCCGACGACCAGCTGCCGTTCATCTTCGACAAGTTCCGCCAGGTCGACGGCTCGGCCCGGCGCAAGATCGGCGGCACCGGCCTGGGCCTGGCGATCGTCAAGGAGGTCGTCCACCTGCTCGGCGGCACGGTCAACGCGACCAGCGCGGTCGGGCGGGGCTCGAAGTTCACCGTGGCGCTGCCGGGCGCGATCGACACCAGCGCGGTCCCGCGGGTCACCGTCTTGCCGGGGCTGCCGGTGTTCACCGGCGACGGCCCGTTCTCGGTGCTGATCATCGACGACGATCCGATGGTCCAGCACCTGGTGCGCGGCCAGCTCGAGACCGAGCAGTTCCGCGTGGTGTCGGCCGGCGATGGGGTCGAGGGCCTGACCATGGCGCGCGAGCTCCGGCCGTCGGTGATCATCCTGGACATCCACCTGCCCAGGCTCGACGGCTGGACCGTGCTCGCCGAGCTCAAGAGCGATCCGGTGCTGTCGCAGATCCCGGTGATCATGATGTCGGTCGAGGAGCAGCGCGCGCGGGGCTACTCGTTCGGCGCGTGCGAGTACCTGGTCAAGCCGGTCGAGCCCGACCGGCTGGTGTCCGTGGTGCGGCGGGCGATCCTGCCGTCGGCCGGCGACGTGCTGATCGTCGACGATGACGAGTCGACCCGCGAGGTCGTGTCGCGCCACCTGCGCCGCGCCGGCTACTCCACGGTCGAGGCGCGCGACGGCGAGGAGGCGCTGCTGCGCGCCCGGGTGCTGACGCCGGGCCTGATGATCCTCGACCTGCTGATGCCCGGGGTCGACGGCTTCGAGGTGCTGCGCACGATCCGCAGCGAGGGCATGCGCATGCCGGTCGTGGTGCTGACCGGCAAGACGCTGATGCCCGACGAGGAGCGCACGCTGCGCGACGGCCTGGCGCGCATCGTCCTCAAGGGCGGCACCGCGCTCGACAACGTGGTGCGCGAGGCCAAGCAGCTGCTGGTCGCCAAGCGCGTGGTCGAGCGTGGCCGGCTGCCGCGGATCCTCTACGTCGAGGATTCGCCGCAGAACCGCGACATCGTGCGGCGCTACCTCGCCAACGACTACGAGATCATCGAGGCCGAGGACGGTGAGCACGGGATCGAGCGCGCGGTGCGCGACGTGCCCGATCTGATCCTGATGGACCTGTCGCTGCCGCGGCTCGACGGCTGGGAGGCGACGCGGCGGATCAAGGCCAACGCGGCGGTCAAGCACATCCCGGTGATCGCGCTGACCGCGCACGCCGGGCGCGAGGATCAGACCCGCGCGACCGCGGCCGGATGCATCGACTACATCACCAAGCCGCTCGAGCGCGAGGTCCTGATCGGCGCGATCAAGAAGCACCTGCCCAGGAGCAGGGCGACATGACGGCCGGCCTCGATCACGGCCGCGAGCGTGGCCTCGATCGCGTCCTGGTCGTCGACGACGACCCGATGCAGGTCGAGCTCGTCGAGCGCGGGCTGTCGCGCGATGGCTTCGAGGTCCGCGGCGTGACCACGGTCGACGAGATGGCGATCCTGGCCCGGCAGTTCGCGCCCGACATCCTGTTGATCGACGTCAACATGCCCGACGCCTCCGGCGAGCGCACGATCGCCATGGCGCGCGAGGCCGCGCCCGGGGCACGCATCGTGCTGTACTCGGCGTGGGAGGAGTCCAAGCTGCGCGTGCTCAGCGCGCAGCTCGGCGCGGACGGCTTCATCTCGAAGAGCGACTCGGTGGTGGCGTTCGGCCGCCGGCTGCGCGAGATGCAGCGCGGCTACCGCAGCTAGTGCGGGTGGCGCGGCCCGTCACGACACGTGGCTTGTTCTAGCCGAGGATCTGCCGAACCTGCGCGACCAGCGCGTCGAGCCCGGCGCTTTTAGGGATGTAGCCGTCGATGCCGGCGTCTGCGGCGAGCCCCGCGAGCTCGCTCTCGTCGATGCTCGAGAACAGGTAGATCGGCGTGGTGACGCCGCGCTCGCCGCGCAGCGTGAACGCGACGTCGTCGCCGTAGAGCTCGGGCATCTGCACGTCCATCAGGATCAGATCGAAGCCGTCGATGCCGTGCTCGAGCAGCTCGTCGAATGCCGCGCGGACCGTGACCTCGAAGCCCGCGGTGCCGAGCGCCTGCGCCGCCGAGGCCCGGATCAGCGAGCTGTCGTCGACCAGCAGGATGCGCTTGGCCGCCGTCACCACAGGATCTCTTCGCACAGCGAGTTGAGCCGCTCGGGCAACGCGTCGAGCCCGTCGACCTTGGAGATATAGGCATCGGCGCCGACGGCGCGCGCGACCAGCGCGAGCTCCTGATCCGGTGCGCTCGAGCACAGCACGATCGGGATCCGTGCGGTCGCGACCTGGCGTCGCAGCCACTGGCACAGCTCGGCACCGTTCATTTCCGGCATGTACAAATCCGTGACGACCAGGTGCGGTCTCCAGCTCGATAACACGGTCTGGAACGTACGTAATGACCCTACCGCTCGGACCTCGAAGCCGGCTTCCGTGAGCACGGACTCCGCGTAAGCCAGCGCAATTTCGCTGTCATCGATCAGAAGCAGCCTGCGACTGTCAGCACGTACCTCCACGCTCGACACATGGTAGCGCGATCATCGGCACCGGATCTCGCCCGATGGCAGGTGTTCGGCGTCGTCGCGTAAGCCACATGACCTCGCCGGACACACTCGATCGTACACGCGGTGTGGTATGGACCGGCTATGTCCGAGTCCGAGCGAGATGACCAGAAGTGGACATCGCGGGCCAGCACGAAGCTGGTCGCGATGCTGAACCGCGCCGATGAGATCGGCGGCGAGCTGCGCGATTACGTGCAGGACAAGATGGCCAATGATCCGCGGTACGTGTCGGCGCGCAAGACGGTGGCGCGGTGGCTCGGCCGCCATGCTCCGTCGAGTCGCCCGGCGCCCCCGCCGGCACCGTACGCACCCCCGAAGCCGGCCGCGGCGCCGGTGGTGGACGTCGCGAAGTCCAGGGGCTTCGGTGACCCGGGGATCAAGGCGCAGATCTTCGGCAAGCGCAGCTGCCCGTGGAGCGGCCGCGCGATCAGCCTGCTCGAGCGCCACAAGGTCGACTTCGACTTCGTCGATCTCGAGGAACCGGAGCACGAGGCCAAGCTCGCGCCGCTGTCGATCGAGACCCACCAGAACACCGTTCCGTACGTGTACCTGCGCGGCAAGTTCATCGGCGGGTTCAACGCGCTGTCCGAGATCGAGCGGCTCGGCCAGCTCGAGGTCGCGCTGATGTCGCCGCAGGAGCTCGCCGCGGCGCCGGCCCACGTGCGCGCGGTCGAGGTCGTGCCGCGGCCGAACACCGATGAGGTCGCGCCGGCCGAGGTTGGTATTCCGCCGACCGACGGCTCGGGGTAAGGCACCGTCGTACATTCTCGGCGGCGGCGCGCGTCAGTACGCGTCGTGGTCGACCACGGTCAGCTCGCCGGCACCGGCGGCGGCGAGCGCGGGGCCCGCGGTGTCCGCGGTGGTCACCGCCACGGTGACGACGGCATCGGGCCGGAGCTGGCGCTGGCAGGCGGCGCGGACGTCGGACGCGGCGAGCGCCGCCAGCGCCTCGGGCAGCCGGGCGGTGAAGCCCAGCGGCAGATCGAACACGGCGTCGCGAACGGCGAGCTGCATGCGCTGGCGCGCGGTCGCGACGTGGAACGGCATCGCGCCGACCAGGTAGCTGCGCGCGAAGTCGACCTCGTCGTCGGTCGGTCCGTTCGCGGCGTAGTCGGCGAACAGCTCGAGGGTCAGCGCGACCGCCGGCCCGGCGACGTCGATCGCCGCGGCCATCCAGATCTCGAGCCAGTGCGGCAGCCGCGACCGGCGCAGCGCGCAGCCGGCGCCGTAGCTCCAGCCGCGCTTGACCCGGATCTCCTGCATCAGGCGCGAGCAGAACATGCCGCCGAACACGGCCTCGGCGACCGCGAGCTCGGCGGTGTCGGGCCCGCCATAGCGCGCCGCGAGGTGGCCGAGCCGGAGCTGGGCCTGCGTGCGATCCGGCTTGTCGACGAGGATCACCCGGCGGCCCGGGGGCGGCGCCGCGGGCGCCTCGCGCACCGCCTCGCGCGGGCTGGTCGCCGGCAGCCGCTCGGTCAGCCGGGCCGCGATCCGCCGCGCGTTGGTCTCGTCGACGTCGCCGGCCAGGCCGATCACGAGGTTGTCGCCGACGACCTCGCGCCGCCAGCACTCGACCGCGGCGGTCCGCGCGATCTGTGCCAGCGAGCCCTCGGTCCCGAGCGAGGTCCGGCCGTAGGGGTGGCCGGGGCAGCACAGCCAGTCGAACCACCGGGTCGCGAGCGCGCTGTCGTCGTCGCGGATCTCGTCGAGCACCTGGGGGGTCTCGCGCAACAGCCGGGCGTGCTCGTCGTCCGCGAACCGCGGCGCGGCGAGCACGTCGGCGGCGAGGGCGATCACCGCGTCGAGGTGGCGCGACAGCGCCAGGCCCGACAGCGACACCGCGTCGCGCGACACCGAGACGTCGAGCGCGGCGCCCAGGCTGTCGAGCGCGTCGTCGAGCTGGGCGCGGTCGCGGCCGCCCGCGCCGCGGCGGGCGAGCAGCGCGGCGTGGCGGTGCAGGCCCTCGACGCCGCGAGGGTCGAGCGCGGCGCCGCCGCGGATCGCGACCTCGAACCACACCAGCGGCGTGTCCGGCGACGGCTCGACGATGACGGTGGGCTCACTCACCATCGTCACCTTGGTCATGACCGTCATGGTCGGTGTGGTTACCGTCCTCGTCCCCGTCGGCCAGGCTCGGCGACTCGGGCTCGGCGATCACCACGGTGCGGCGCTCGCTGCGCAGGTAGCCGCGCACGCAGCGCGCGACGTCGTCGTGGGTCACCGCGGCGAGCCGCTCGGCGATCGCGTTGACCTTGCGGAAGTCGCCGAGCGCGGTCTCGTAGTGGCCGAGCGCCTCGGCCTTGCCGTCGACGTCGACCAGCGAGGTCCAGAAGTCGGTCTCGGCGATCGCCTTGGCCTTCTCGACCTCGGCGTGGCGCGGCGGCTGCTCGGCCATCGCGGCGAGCTCGCGATCGATCACGGCGAGGATCTCGTCGGCGGTGTGGCCGCGCGCCGCGGTGACCGCGAGCCGCAGCAGCGACGGATCGCGGAACGGGGTCAGCTGGGCGTCGACCGACGATGCGGCCTCGTGCTCGATCACGAGCCGGCGGTACAGCCGCGCCGACGGGCAGCCGGCGAGCAGGGTCGCGATGATCTCGAGCGTCGCCCAGTCGGCGTCGTCCTGGCCCGGCGCCTTGTAGCCGACCAGCAGGCGATCGGTGGCGATCGGCTTGGGCGCGCGGACCACGCGCTCGCGGGTCTGCTCGGGCTCGCGGACGCGCGCGATCTCGGGCAGCGTGGCCGGTGGCAGGTCGCCGTAGCTGCGCGCGACCAGATCGAGCACCGCGGCCTCGTCGATCTCGCCGACGCACACCAGGGTCGCGTTGTTGGGCGCGTACCAGGTGCGGTAGAACGCGCGGATCTCGGCGAGCGGCAGGGCGCGGATGTCCTCCATCCAGCCGATCGTCGGCCAGCGGTACGGGTGCTCGGTGAACGCGTGCGCCATCAGCTGCTCGTCGAGCCAGCCGTCGACGTCGTCCTCGACCCGCTCGCGGCGCTCGTTGGTCACGACGTCGCGCTCGGCCTCGACCGGCGCGGGCTCGAGCACGAGGTTCTGCATCCGGCCGGACTCGAGCTGGATGCCGAGCGGCAGATCCCGGGCGGGCAGCGACAGCCGGTAGTAGGTCCAGTCGACCCAGGTCGCGGCGTTGGACTCGCCGCCGGTGCGCTCGACCAGGCGATCGAACTCGCCCGGCGGCAGGCTCGCGGTCGCGCCGAACATCAGGTGCTCGAACAGGTGGGCCATGCCGGTCGCGCCGGGGCGCTCGTGGCGCGAGCCGACGCGGTACCAGGTCTGCAGCGCCACGATCGGCGCGCGCGGATCGATCACGGTGATCAGGCCCAGGCCGTTGCCGAGGCGGAACCGCCGAGCCATGACCCCGCGACCGATCTGTGCCTCGGCCTCGAGGCGCCACGACGTCGTCATCGATGGTTGATACCACGTCGCCGCGAGTCCCGGGCGCCCGAGACACGATGCCGCGCGTCAGCCAAAACCCGGCTCGATCGTCAAGTCCGCGGCGCTCGCGATCGCACGCAGCGCGGGCTCGGCGCGGAACAGCTCACCGGGCGCGCACATCCCGGTCGGGCCGGCGCCGCGCTCGGCGAGCCGGTGCGCCGACCACGCGACGACCACCGCGGTGGTGCGGTAGAGGTCCTGGCCGCGGACCACGACCTGCGCCGCCGAGAACCCGCGCCGCGCCTGGGCGACGACCGCGAGCCGGGTCGCGCCGTAGTCGGCGTCGGGCGGCGCGTACGGCGCGAGCAGCTCGCCGGCGCCGCGCGGCAACAGCGGCAGTGCGCGCGCGATCACGCGCAGCGCGATCGCCGCGGTGGGGCTGCGCGTCGTCGACACGTACGACGCGACCCGGTGCGCGGCGATGTGGCGCGGGATCGTGATCACCGCGCCGGCTGCGTAGCCCACGGCGTCGCGTTCGCCGCCGAGCGCGGGGCCGGGGTTGATCCGGCGGTGATCGCCGGCGCGCGCGGGCTCCCAGCGATCGCGCCGCCACACCAGGGCGCGGGCGCCGATCGCGCCGAACAGCGCGCGCTGGCTGCCGGCCGACAGCGCGAGGTCGTCGAACGCGTAGGTCACGGCGATGTCGTCGAGCGGGCGGGCCTCGGCGAGCCGGGGTGCCGGATCGGCGCGCACGGTGTCGCCGCGATCTCCGCCGTCGCGCGCGGCGAGCTGCTCCGCGGCCCACGCGACCGCGAGGTCGCCGATCGCGGCGTCGAGCCCGGCGCCGGGCAACGCGACCAGGCCGGCGCGCCGGACCGCCGACTCGTGGCGCTCGTAGACCGCGCGCAGCACCGCCTGCTCGCCGCCGACGTCGACGTAGTGCGCGCCCGCGGCGAGCGCGGCGCCGAGCACCGGCTCGGCGGTGTCGCGCAGCGGCCCGGCGGCGTTGACCACGACGCGCGCCCCGGCGAACGCGCGCGCGAGCGCGGCGGGATCGAGCCCGGCGGCGTGCGCGGCGTGCGCGGCGCCGACCGGCAGCGCGCGGGCGAGATCGTCGAGCGCATCGGGCCGCCGGCCGACCAGCCGGATCGCGGCGCCCATCTGGGCCAGCGCCTCGCATACCCGGCGGCCGACCACGCCGGTCGCGCCGAACACGGCGATCGGGCCGGACGGGCCGGACGGGCCGGACGGCTTGGACGGGCTAGGGAAGGTCATAGCGCAGCCCGAGCCGCAGCGCGTGCTCGATGCGATCGTAGGTGCCGGCGGCCGGCGCGATCGCGTAGCCGTTGCGCACCGCCTCGCACGCCGCCAGCGTGTAGTCGTAGCCGCTCTCGGCGCAGATCGCGCGAGACCTCGGATCGAACTCGCTCCGGGTCGCGTTCACCGTCGAGAACAGCTGCAGACCGTACGACAGCTGCGCGATCAGGCCGCGCGAGATCCGCAGCTGGGCGCCGAGGTCGAGCGTCGCCGAGGTCGGCGCCACGGTCAGCGGCGAGGTCCGCGATCGGGTCACCGCCGAGGTCTCGATCCCGGCGCGCGCGCCGAGCCGCCAGCGCTCGCCGCGATCGATCTGCTCGACGCCGGCCCACACCGCGAACGTGTCGTGCAGGCCGCGCGGCCGCTCGGTCCACTCCGGGATGCCGTGGGGCGGCAGCGTGGTGCCGTAGGTCCGGACGTCGTACGCGGACAGCCGCGACAGGTCCTCCCAGCGCCCGGCGACGTGGAGCTCGAGCGCGGCCGGCAGCCGGGCACGGAGCTCGGCATCGACGCTCGCCGGCAGCTGGAGCTCGACGACGGACTGGCCGCGGAGCACGTCCGGATCGCCGTCGCCGCGGTCGCGCGGTGCGCGCTGGATCGTGACGTGGCCGGCCAGCTCGGTCTGGACCGCGAACCCGGGCGGCGTGTGGTACGCGACGCCGAGCCAGACGTCGCGGGCGATCTGGTAGAGCGCGCCGACATTGACCCGGAAGTTCGAGGTCGCCAGCGCCGGCGACCGGACGTCGATGTCCCAGGCCTCGGCAGCGGCCGGGTTGCCGAACCCGCAGGCCACGCCGTTGCACAGCACCATGTCCGGGCTCTGCGCGCGGTCGAGCGCGGTGTCGCGGGTGTAGTCCAGCCGGAGGAACGTGTTCTGGTGCGACAGGCTCGCGCCGAAGAACAGATCGCCGGTCGCCTTGTAGCTCGCACCGACCGAGGCCTGCCAGTCGCGCTCGCCGCCGCCCGAGACGTGGTACTGCAGCGCGGGGTCGGTCGGGAAGGTCTCGGCCGGCGAGGTGCGCGCCTCGAAGCCGAGCGTGAAGCTGTCGCCGGCGAGGTGATAGATGAAGGCGAGCATCGCGCCGGGCGCGAGCTCGACGTCGCGGACCCGGCTGCCCGGCACCAGGGTGTTGCCCTCGAGCCGGTCGAGATCGATGCGCAGCTGATCGAGCGCCGCCGTGACCGAGACGTAGAGCTGGTTGACCGATCCCAGGCCGAGCGCCGCCGGGTCGAGCTCGATCGAGGTGGCGTGCGGCATCGTCACGCCGGTGAACACCGCGCGCCCGGTCGTCGGATCGGTGCGCGGAGACGCCCACGCGGACACCGTCACACATGCCAGGCATGCCAGGGTCAGCGTCAGGATGCGCGGAACGGCCATCGCGCGGAACGTATCACCACGATAAGCTCCCGCCATGTTCGCGCGCGTGTTGCCGTTCGCCGTCGCGGCGCTCCTGCTCGGCACCCTCGGGGCGGGGTGCGAGAAACTCGACCACGAGAACATCGACAAGTGGCAGCACACGAGCAAGGGCCCGGCCAAGCTGCTCAAGGCCGTGGCCAGCGACTCGGCCGATCCCGACCTGTCGGCGCACGCCGCGGCCAATCTGATCAAGCGCGACAACGACCGCGAGGTCTACGCGGCGCTCGAGGCGATGGCCCCGGCGCGCCGCGCGGCGGTGGTCGCGCGGCTCGCGCCGCGGATGTGGGACACCGCACGGCTCGAGAACGAGCGCGAGCTGCCGCGCACGCCGCAGGTCGCGGCCAAGGACGCCTTGATCCGGCTGCGCGCCTGGGCCGACGAGCCGACCCGGCAGCAGATCGATGGCTACCTGATCGACTGGTACGGCGTCGCGTCCTACGAGGACCGCGCGAAGGCCGGCGCCAACCCCGGCGCGGTGGCGATGCGACTCGTCGGACCGGCCGCGGCCAGGAAGCTGATCTCGGTGGTCAACGGCGTGATCGCGGCGCCGGGCCAGGACAAGCGCAAGAACCGGATCGGCGACGAGCTGCTGCTCGGCCTGGCCGCGACCGGGCACCCCGATGCGGTCAAGTACGTGCTCGACATCGCGCGGATGGATCGCGGCGACGCGACGCTGATGACCCGGGCGGTGTCGGCGCTGTTCAAGGCCTACGTCGAGCCCGACGGCTTCCAGGTCGCCGACCACGAGGCGCTCGTGCCCAACTTGCCGGCGATCGTCGCGATCGCCCGGGACGACAGCGTTGGCGGTCAGGTCGCCAACGACGCGGTCGCGCTGATCCGGGCGGTCGGTCCGCCGCGCTGTCTCGATCCGCTGCTCGGCATGATCGGCACGCCGCACCGCGACCCGCAGTTCAAGTTCGTCGTCGCCAACAACGCGCTCAAGTGCGGCGGGACCGGCGCGATCGGCGACGTGATCAGGGCGCTGCCCGATGCCGGGGTCTACCCCAAGGATCAGGTCGAGCGACGGCTCGCAGGCGAGATCGCCCGGATGACCCCGCGCGACCAGGCGCTGGCCGCCGCGCGAGCGCTGCTCGCCGAAAAATCCACGGTGGCGAAGTGGGTGGGGATCGAGGCGCTGGCCGCGATGAAGGCGACCGAGGACGCGCCGAGGATCGCGGCGCTGTCGTCGAGCCGCGAGCACCTGGTGGGATACTGGGGCGAGCGCGAGGAGGGGCCAGAGAGGCGAGAGGACCCCACCCTGGGTCAGCGAGCCAGGGAGCTGGCGGCCCAGCTGGGCGCCAAGTGACCGTCGATAGTCGCGTCCGCTTGTGGGATGTAGTATCGTAGGGGACAGCCGGGAAGAAAGGGCAAGAGGCCCATCGTTTCGTCAGTTCGGGGAGCAGCCAAGCGAATGGATCAGAGCAAGAAGACAATGCGGCACTTCTACTGCCGCGATGTCCTGTGGGAGACGTTCGAGCAAATGGCGAACGACTTCGATTGCTCTATCGACTACCTCGTCAACGAGGCGATGCGTTACTACGCCCGGTCGAAGAACTACCAGTCTCCGGGGGGTCCACCGCCGGTGACACAGGGTGTGGCCGCCGTTGGCAACCCCGGCCCCGGCCCGACGACGACGAGCGGCCCGACGGCGGCATCGGCGCAGTATCCTGCCGGCGGCGCCAAGGGCGGCAATGGTATGCGCGGTCAGCCCGGCACGCAGCCGCCGCCGCAGCAGACCGGCGCCGCGCCGATCCGCGGCCGGGCGCAGCCGCCGACTCCCGGCTACCAGGGTAACAACGTCAACGTGAGCGCCCGTACAGGCGCGGCGACGGGTGCAAGCCCGATGGGCCCGATGGGAACGATGCAGCATTCAGCGGCGGCGGCGGCGCCGGCAACCGGACACTCGCCGGCGCCGATCCCGATGGGCGCCGGGCCGACGCTGTTCTTGATCTACAACGGCCAGCGGTATCCGGTCACCAAGGACCAGTTCATCATCGGCCGCGGCAGCAAGACGTCGGACCTGCCGATCAAGGACGGCAACATCTCGCGCAAGCACGCTGCGGTGATCCGCCGCAACGGCACGTTCTACATCAAGGACCTCGGGTCGACCAACGGCATCGACTACAAGGGCATGCGCATCGACAACAAGCGCATCGACGAGGGCGACGTCTTTCACCTCTGCGACTACGAGCTGCGGTTCACCTACCGCGCCGACTAGGCGTCATACCGCCCTCGCCGCCGCCGGCTGGAGAACGCGCACCGCTCCGCGCGCCGTGGCTGCTACGCGCGCCGCCTGGGAGAACGCGTACACGCTCGGCTCGCCGTGGCTGCCTGGGAGAACGCGTATACGCTCGGCTCGCCGTGGCTGCCTGGGAGAACGCGTACACGCTCGGCTCGCCGTGGCTGCCTGGGAGAACGCGTACACGCTCGGCTCGCCGTGGGCTGCTGCGCGGATGGGCGTCGGGGACGCGCCCGCCGAATCACCGCCGGCGCATGCGCGGACGGCGCTAGGTATGGGCGGACAAGACCTGCCAATCCTAATTACGGTCGCTGCCCCGACCCCATCCGCTCGCGGGCGCCCACGGCGGCCGAGCGTTGACGTTTCGCGATCGCGCCTCGACGATGAACCCAGACACCACGCTCTGACCCAAACACCATGCTGCGCTCGGCGCCGCGTCGACCATGCACGCGGCATGAGGCGCTCGAGGTGGTCGAGGACGCAGCGATCAGAGGCGGGTGCTAGGTTGCCGGCGTGGATGCCGAGCTCAAGCGTCGGGTCGAGGCGCTGCGCCGGCCGCTCGAACTGGCGGCCGCCGACCGGTTCGCCGGCGTGCGCACGGTGCGCGGTTTGGGCCATGCGCTGCGCGCGGCGTGCGACCGCGTGCTGGCGCAGATCTCGGCCGGCCGGGCGGCATCGCCGATCACCGGGCTCGATGCCTGGCGTTTGACGCTCGGCCGCTGGGAGCAGCTCGACGAGCAGCAGCAGGCCGTCGAGGTCGCGCGTGGGATGCGTCTCCTCGCACGGCTGCCGCGCCCGGCAGGGCCGCCGCCGTTGCCGAAGCCGACGTTCACGCTGCCGCCGCTGCGGGCTGCCGCTCCGCCCGCCGTGCGCGAGACGCACGGAGCACCGGCCCAGGCGCCGGTCGCGGCGAAGCCGGTGCCGCTGGTCGCCCACCAGGCGCCGCTGGTGGCCCAGCAGGCGCCGGTGGTGGCTCAGCAGGCGCCGGTGGTGGCCGCGTCCGGCGCGCGGCGGCGCAGCGCGAAAGAACGGAGCGAGGTGCCGGCCGCGGGAGGCTCGCCGGAGCCGGCGCGGGATCCGGGCAAGCCGCGCAGGGCGGGCGACGCCGCGCGCACGGCGTCGACCGCGCCGACCGCGCGCACGGCGTCGACCGTGCCGACCGCGAGCACGGCGTCGACCGTGCCGACCGCGAGCACGGCGTCGACCGTGCCGACCGCGAGCACGGCGTCGACCGCGTCGGCCGCGCGCACGGCGCGTACGGCGTCGACCGCGCCGACCGCGAGCACGGCGTCGACCGTGCCGACCGCGAGCACGGCGCGCACCGCGCCGACCGCGCCGACCGCGCCGGGCGAGGCGCCGGCGGGAGGCTCGCCGGATCCGGCGCGGGATCCGGGCAAGCCGCGCAGGGCGGGTGACGCCGCGCGCACGGCGCTGATGGCGCCGGGCGAGGCGCCGGCGGGAGGCTCGCCGGAGTCGGCGCGGGATCCGGGCAAGCCGCGCAGGGCGGGCGAGGCCGCGAGCACGGCGTCGATCGCGCGGGATCCGGGCAAGCCGCGCAGGGCGGGCGACGCCGCGCGCTCGGCGGCGACCGCGCCGGGCGCGGCGCCGGCGGAGCCGCCGGAGCCGGTCGATCCGCTGGCGGCGCCGACGCACTCGCTGCCTGGCATCGGCCCGGGGTTCGCCGAGAAGCTGGCCGAGAAGGGCCTGGTCACCGTCGAGGACCTGGTGTGGCTGGTGCCGCGCCGCTACGACGACGTGCGCGGCGCGCGGCCGCTCGCCGAAGTTGCGGCGATACCGGAGGGCGAGCGGGCCACGTTCACCGCGCGGGTCGCGAGCGCGCGGATGGTGTTCGCGCGCGGCCGGCGCTGGGCGGAGGTCCGGCTCGGCAGCGTCGACGCGACGCAACCGGTGGCCGCGCTGGTGCGCTGGTTCAACGTGTTCGCCGGGATTGACAAGCGCATGCCGCCGGGCAGCCAGGTGACGCTCTCGGGGCCGGTCCGCAGGCGCGCCGGTCGGATCGAGCTCGCCAACCCCGACATCCTGGGGATCGAGCTGCCGCCCGAGGAGTCGGGCGGCGAGGTCCGGCGGTCGGCGCCGGCGATCCTCGCGCGCTACCCCGATGTCGCCGGCGTGCCGCCGGGTCGGCTGCGGTCGGCGTGCGCGGCCGCGTGCGCGCGGGTCGCCGGCTGCGCCGAGGATGGCGTGCCGCCGGTGATCGAGGTCGCCGCGGGGTTGCCGGGGCTGGCCGACACGCTCGCGCAGCTGCACGCGCCGCCGCCGGACACCGCGCCCGAGGAGCTCGCGGCGATGAACCGCGGCGACAGCCGGTGGCAGCGCCGGCTGGCGTTCGGCGAGCTGTTCGCGCTCGGCGTGGCGATCACGCTGCGCCGCCGCGAGCGCCGCGCCGACGCCGCGGTGCCGTGCCCGCGCGATCCCGGCCTCGCCGGCGCGCTGGCGGCAGCGCTGCCGTTCACGCTGACCGGCGCGCAGCGCCGCGCGATCGACGAGATCGCCGGCGACGTCGCGCGCGACGTGCCGATGAACCGGCTGCTGCAGGGCGACGTGGGCGCCGGCAAGACGGCGGTGGCGTTCGCCGCGGCGCTCCAGGCCGCGCGCGCCCGGCGCCAGACTGCGGTGATGGCGCCGACCGAGCTGCTCGCCGAGCAGCACGCCGAGACCTGGCGCGCGTGGGCGCGGAGCTGCGGGCTGCGCCTCGAGCTGGTCACCGCGTCGGTCCCGCGCGGTATCCGCGCATCGACCCTCGCGCTGGCCGCGGCCGGCGAGCTCGACGTCCTGATCGGCACCCACGCGCTGCTCGCCGAGGCGGTCGGGTTCCGCGCGCTCGGCCTGGTGGTGATCGACGAGCAGCATCGCTTCGGCGTGGCCCAGCGCGCGAAGCTGCGCGACAAGGGAGACGGGCAGGGCGCGCCGCACCTGCTGGTGATGACCGCGACGCCGATCCCGCGGACGCTCGCGCTCACCGCCTACGGCGATCTCGACGTCTCGGTGCTCGACGAGCTGCCGCCCGGCCGGACCCCGGTAGCGACCCGCGTGCTGTCGGGCGCGCGCGGCGTCGCGGCGGCCTACAAGCTCGTCGCCGAGCGAGTCGCCGCCGGCGAGCGCGCCTACCTGGTGTATCCCAAGGTCGCGCCCGACGACCCCGCCGGCGACTCCGCGGGCAACGCCGGGGGCAACGCCGATGCCCGGAGCTGGAAGGACGCCACCACGGGCGCCGCCGAGGTCGCCGCCGCGCTGCCCGGCGCGCGCGTCGGCCTGGTCCACGGCCGGCTCGACGCCGCGACGCGCGATCGCGTGATGCGCGCGTTCAAGACCGGCGAGCTCGACGCGCTGGTCGCGACCACGGTGATCGAGGTCGGCGTCGACGTGCCGGCCGCGACCGTGATGGTGATCCAGGACGCCGAGCGCTTCGGGCTGGCGCAGCTCCACCAGCTGCGCGGCCGGGTCGGCCGCGGCGGCGGCGCGTCGCACTGTCTGCTCGTGACCCAGGGCCAGGCCGGCGAGGACGCCCGGCGCCGGCTCGACGCGATGGTCGCGACCCACGACGGCTTCGTGATCGCCGAGGAGGATCTGGCGCTACGCGGCCCCGGCGAGCTGCTCGGCCCACGCCAGGCCGGCGTGCCCCGGCTGCGGTTCGGCGATCTCCAGCAGCACACCGAGCTCCTGCTCGAGGCGCGCCGCCACGCCGAGGCCGTGCTCGACGACGACCCCGAGCTGGCCAAGCCTGCGCACGCGGCGCTCCGCCGCGCACTGGCGCGCCGTCTGGCTCGCACCGTCTACGGCGCCGAGGGCGGCTGACCGGTCACGCCGGCGGTGCGACCTGGCCGGCGAAGCCCACGCACGCGGCGCTGCGCTGCGCTGCGCTGGCGCGCCGCCTGGCCCGCACCGTCGAGGGCGCCGAGGGCGGCTGACCGGTCACGCCGCCGGGGCGACCTGGCCGGCGAAGTCCGCGCACGCGGCGCTCCGCACTGGCGCGTCGCCTGGCCCGCACGGTCTACGGCGCCGAGGGCGGCTGACCGCCACCCCCCCGGGGCGACATGGCCGGCGAAGTCCGCGCACGCGGCGCCGCGCAGTGGCGCGCCGCCTGGCCCGCACCGTCTACGGGGCCGAGGGCGGCTGACCTGTCACGCCGCTGGCAATGCGACCTGGCCGGCGAGCCACGCCAGGTACGGCGGGTGTCCGTCCGCCAGCGGCAGTGCGAGGATCTCCGGCACCTGGTAGGGATGGAGCTCGGCGATCCGCGCCGCCAGCGCGGCGTAGCCCGAGGCGGTGGTCTTGATGATCGCCAGGACCTCGGCGTCGTCGCTGATCGCATCCTGCCAGCGATAGATCGAGCGGATCGCCGGCAACAGGTTCACGCAGGCCGCGAGGCGCTCGTCGACCAAGGTGCGCGCGATGCGCGCGGCG
>DASWRS010000101.1:0-54867 GCA_036403075.1 Kofleriaceae bacterium | reverse complement strand
GCCGCGACCGGGCCGCTGTGGCGCGGGTTGCCGCCGAACATGTGCCAGCCGTCGAGCGTCCGGTCGCCGACCTCGAGCGCGACGACGTAGCCGTCCGCGGTGGCGGCGTAGATCCAGCCGTTCGCGATCACCGGCTCGGCGATCACGCGGTGACCGATCGCGTACGACCACAGCGTGTAGCCGGTGTCGACGTCGAGCCCGAACAGCGTGCCGTCGCGGGTCGCGATCACGACCTCGGAGCCGGCGAGCGCGACCGAGCCGACCGAGCGGCGATCGGCGGGGCCGGGCTGGCGGCGCTGCCACAAGCGCTCGCCGGTGACGGCGTCGCTCGCGCGGATCTCGCCGCCCATCGCGACGTAGCGCACGCCGCGGTCGACGACCGGCCGCGAGCCCTCGAACGCCCACACGTCCTGCCACGTGCCATCGCCGAGCGCGCCGACCTTGTCGGGCACGTCGCCGGCGTAGCGCCCGGCCGACCGATCGTGCTCGCGGATCACCTTGCCGGTGCCCGCCGCGACGACGATCTGCTGCTCGGTGCGACCCTTGCGCCGGGTCACGAACAGCTCGTCGCCGGCGATCCACGGCGCGGTGGTCGCGTCGAGCGCCCGCGCCCACGCGAGCTTGCCGGTCCGGCGCGCGAAGCGATGGATCACGCCGTGGAGGTTCGCCGCGTAGATCGCGTCGCCGGCGATCACCGGCGCGGCGAGCAGCTCGGCGCCGATCGACCGGGTCCACACCGGCTCGCCGTCCTTGATCCGGTACGCCGTGAGCTCCTGGCCCGCCTCGCCGGGGTGCGACGCGTAGACCAGGCCGTCGGCGGCGGTGACCTGCGACAGCGTCGGATCGCCGAGCCGGCGCAGCCACAGCCGCTTGCCGGTCCGGGCGTCGAGCGCGAACAGCGTGCAGCTCTCGGTGTTGAACAGCACGCGATCGTCCTCGAAGATCGCCGCGGTCGGGCCGTTGTCCTCGAGGTTCGTGGTCGCCCAGTCGATCCGGCCGGTCCGGGCGTCGAGGCCGTAGAAGCTGACCGAGTCGAACCCGCCCGAGACGTAGATCTTGCCGGCGCCGTACGCGACCGCGGGCAGCTGCATGTGGTCGGGGATCCGCGCGACCCAGCCGCTGCGGTCGTCGCCGAATGTGAAGCCGACCGAGCCGCCGAGCGGCAGACGCGGGACCGCCACCGGCACGACGGCGCGGTCGGCGACCAGGTCGATGATCGCCCCGGGGTTCGCCCCGCCGGTCGCGGCGCCGGCGCGCACGGCTCCGCCGCGATCGGGCGGCGGGATCGGCCCGGCGAGATCGATGCCGGGCGCCGGGCGAGGTGCGGCCGGCATCGCCTGCACGGCGCCGGGCTCGCCGGTGTCGTGCGAGCCGCAACCGAGCACGCAGGACAGCGAGACCGAGACCCAGACGGAGACCGAGACCGAGAGCGAGAGCGAGAGCGAGACCGAGAGGGTGGACGCGAGGTGAGGCTTCATCGGCTGGGCTCCTCGGCGGGGACGAACGTGAACGGGTAGCTGACCTGGATCACATCGCCGTCATCGCCGGTCCGGGGAAACTCGATCTCCTTGATTACGCCTGCGACGCAGGTCTCGATCTCGGGATCGGCCATGCCATCGGCGGCGGCGGCGGCGACGTGGCCGGCGCTGTTGATCGTGAACCGCGCGGTCACCGTGCCGGTCAGCCGGGGGCTCGACCGCAGGCGCCGGTCGTAGCAGTAGCGGATCTGGTCGAGGTGGCGGCGCAGGTAGCGGCGGATCAGCGACTTGTCGAGGCCGCCGGCGCTGACCGCGGGGGCGCCCGATCGTGACGCTGACCGTGGCCGCGATCCGTGCGTGGGTGCCGCCGGCGCCGTAGCCCGACGCGGCGTCGCCGATCCCGGCGCCGCTGTTGTCCAATCCCGAGCTGACATCGCGGCTGGCGCCGAGCACCGCGTAGTGGCCGGTGCCGATCACGCCCGCCGCGGTGCCGCCGCCGCCGGTGCCGGTGCCGATCGTGCCGTAGCTGGCGGCGCCCTGGATCGAGCCGATGTTCGCCACCGCCTCGGGGAGCTCGACCGGCACCGCGACGCGCGTCGCCGGGCCTCCGGAGGTCACGCGCGAGCGATCGACAGCGACGAACGCGGTCCACCGGGTCAGCACGTGGTGCGCGATCGACAGCTCGATGATCTGATGCTCGATCTCGGGGTCCGCCTTGCGAACCAGCCGGCGCGACAGATCGGCGATCCGCTCGCGCGCCCACACCGTCGCGATCGCGGGGTGGTTGGCGCGCTCGGGCAGGGTCACGGGGACGGTGAAGCGGACCGCGCGGCCGGCCTGCCTGCCGCGGACGGTGACGGTCGCCGAGCCACCGCGGCGGTAGCGGCCCGAGACCGCGAGCGGCTGGCCGGCGAACAGATCCGGCGCCACGCGCGGTGTGACGTCGGCGACGGCGAGGCCGCCCCAGTCGATCGCGATGTCGGTCAGCACCGGCGCGTCGATCCGCTGCTCGAACGCGGCGATCACCGGCGGGGTCGGCTCGTCGGGGCGAACGATCTGCGCGGTGCCGCGCCCGGCCGCCGCGACCTCCTCGAGCAGGTAGCGATTGACCGCGCTGCCGACCCCGAACGCGAACAGCCGCGCCTCGCCGGCGTGGTCGCCGACCCGCCGGATGATCTCGTCCTCGTTGCCGACGTAGCCGTCGGTGACGAACGCGACGATCCGCAGCCGCTCGGGATCGTGCGGCACCGCGAGCGCCGCCGCGATCCCGGTGGTCATCTCGGTCGCGCCGCCGGCTTCGAGCGCGGCCAGCCAGGCGAGCGTCAGCTCGATGTTGCGCGGCCGGTTCGCGATCGGCGCGGGGCCGAGCGCGCTGGCGCGGTCGTCGAACCGGACGATCTGGAAGGTGTCGTCGGGCCGCAGGTGGCCCAGCACGGCGCGGATCAGCTCCTTGGCCTTGGCGAGCGGCGCGCCGCGCATCGACGATGACGTGTCGAGCACGAACACGATCTCGCGCGCGGCGATCTGCGCCGCGGCGGCGGCCACCGGCGGCTGCGCGACCAGCACGAAGCTGCCGTCCGCGCCGGGGTCGCCGCGGTGGCCGAGCACCCCGAACGCCGGCGCGGCGCCCGCGACCTCGTAGCGCAGCACGAAGTCCTTGTTCGGGATCGTGTCGTCCGGCCGGATCGTCACCCGGGCGCGGGCCGGCGAGCCCGGATCGCGGGCGATCGCGATCCGGTGCGAGCTCGACACGATGCCCGCGATCGGGACGCCGGCGTCGAGCTCGACCGCGAGGCTGATGCGCGCCGGCGTGCTGCGCGATCAGCCGGCCCTCGCGGATCGCGCCGGCGGGATCGGACAACGGCGGCTGCGTCGCGCGCGCACCGCCGGACAACGTGCAGACCACGACCAGCCAGGGCCATGGTCGGATGGCGACCTTCATGGGGCTCCTTGTTCGCGTTCACCGCGGTCGCGGGAACGGATCAAATGCACGGACACCGCCTCTGCGAAACGGTTTCAGCAAAATGCGACGTGCGCGTGCATGGCAGTACGCACTGCCCGCGATCACCCCGGACGCAGCACGAGCACCGGCAGGCGCGTGGCGCGCAGCAGGCTATCGGCCACCGACCCGACGAGGGCACGGGTGATCCCGGTGCGGCCGTGCGAGGCGACGCAGATGACGTCGACGCCGAACCGCGCGGCGCACTGGGCGATCGTGATCGCGGTGTTGTCGCCGCGGACGACGTGGGCGTGGACCTTCTGGATCACGCCCGCCGGCGCGAGCGCGACGAGCTGGCGCCGCAGGTCGGCCTCGTCGACCTTGGCGTCGTCCTCGATGACGTGAAGGACGTGGACCTCGCCGCCGGGCTGGGTCAGCGCGAACGCGTACGGCACGGCGCGGTTGGCGAACTGCGACAGGTCCGTGGCGACCAGCGCCTGCTGCAGCACGGGGACGCGCTGGGTGACCACGCTGGCCTGCGGCGGCACGCACACCACCGACTCGGGCGCGTCCGCGACGATCACCGACGACACCGAGCCGAGCCGGTTCAGGCCGGTCTTCTGGCCGGTGCCGACGACGATCGCGTCGACCTGCTCGTCGCGCGCCAGCTCGATCATGTGATCGCCGATCCGGCCCAGGCCGCGGCGGGCGCGGGCGGTCACGCTGCGCGCAACCGGCGCGGCCGAGCCGGTGAACTGGCGGATCAGGTCGCGCTGCATCAGCCGCTCGATCTCCGGATCGGTCTCGACCAGCGAGCGCGCCGGAAGCCCGTAGTAGGCCGCGGCGTCGTCCGGGTAGTAGATCGCGCCGAGCACGACCTCGATCGGGCCGCGCCGCGCGAGCGCCAGCGTCCACTGCACGCCGAGATCGCAGGTCGCCGAGTCATCGATGCCGAGCAGGACCTTGAGCGGCCGCTCGGCGCGCGCGAACGCCAGCCACGGCGCCGGATCGCGCACGGCCAGCACCGGCACGTGGGTCCGCTCGATCACCTGGGCCGCGGTCGTGCCCAGCCGCGACTGCGCCCGCTCGCTGCGCGAGTGCGCCGCGATGACGATCAGGTCCGAGCCCTCGGTCTCGGCGAAGCCGACCAGGGTCTGGTCGGGAGGGCCGATCAGGAGCTCGGCGCGGACCGCGGGTCCGGGCGTCGCGCGGCCGGCGCGGGCCTGGGCGTCGAGCCGGGCGCGCAGCGCGGCGCGCTCCGCGTCGCCACCGGGCTCGCCATCGGCGACGTGGACCAGCATGACCTCGCGGTCGCCGCGCTGGGCCGCGAGGGCCCGGGCGACCTCGAGGGCGCCGCTCGAGGCCGGTGTCAGATCGGTGCCGCAGATGATCGACATGACGGCTACGTGGGAGACTACGACAGGTACGCGAACCGGCGGATCAGCTCGAACAGGCGCTCGCGCGACTCGCCGTCGAGGTTGGCGAACCGGATGCCCATCCCCGGGTGCAGGTTATCCGGGGTGCCCGGCCGGTACGGATTGACCCAGATCACCTCACCCTCGATCTCGAGGCATTCGACGCGGTCGACCGAGAACCTCAGGTTCAGGTGGGTGCCCGGCTGCTCGGGCGTGGTCGTGCGTACGAAGATCCCCGTCGCGCTGATGTCCGTGATGTACGCAAACAGGTAGTTGTCCTCGCCCGCGCAATCGACCTCGAGATCGACGAGCACGCGCGGCGCACTCCGGCGCTCGGCGTCGGATTTGCCGACCGGCCCTGGCACGGTCGCGACCGCGTCGCCCTTGACCTTCGGTCCCATCGCCGCCGTCATAGCCTCAAGTCGAGACCTGGGTCAACGCCAAGATCAATCGAGGGTGATGGTCGTGATCTTCACGCGGTCGGCATTGTCCCGCATGTCGCCGGGCGCCTCGATCAGCTTCATGTTGCGCCAGTTGGGGTTCGAGCCGGTGAAGAACCCGATCCAGACCTCGTAGATCCCGCCCGGAAATGCTCCGCCTCCAGCGCTGGCCGTGAACCGATCGATGATGTAGTCGCCGAGCTGCCAGGTCGAGGTCGGGCACCGGCCGCCGATCGGATCGTGATCGCCATTGCCGGCGCGCCCGGCCGGCCCGTCGAAGTGGACCAGCGTCTTCCAGCTGCCGCCCACCGGCTGCAGGACCTTGTAGTACAGCGTGATGTCGAACCGCGCGCCGCGGGGGACGGTGCGCGGCAGGTCCCAGCCCAGCAGCTGGATCCGGCTGGTCTGGTTGTCGCCCCACGCGACCGTGGCCTTGGGCCGGCTCGCGATCGCTTTGGGCTCGTCGTGCAGGATCGCGGTGCGCAGCGGGTTCTTGTCGGTGGTGCCGTCGACCCGGTTCGACAGCAGCACGCTGCGCAGGTTGCGATCGTCGATCACGAAGTACGGCTTGCCGCCGACCTCGCGGTGGAGCGTGCACATCTCGCTCTGCGGCGCGATCGCGAACACCCGGTTGGACCGCGCGAGCGCCGAGATGATCTGGGTGCGGTCCTGGACCAGCTGCGGTGGCCGCGTGGTGTAGGCGAACGGCGCCTGGCCGAGGTCGCCCATGACGATCAGCTCGTCGCCCGGCCGCGCGAGTGCCTGGTAGGTCTCGAACATGGACTTCGACGACAGGTGGGTCGCCAGCCGGGGCTGCCAGATCGCCGTCCAGAACCCGGCCAGCACGAGCGTCGCGGCGATCGCGGCGATCGCGCCGCGGGTCGCCAGCCTGCGGCGGCCGTGATCCCGCGGCGCGTCGCCGGCGTGCCACGCTGTCATCGCGATCGCGAAGCCGGCGGCGACCACCGCGCCGAGCACGAGCACCCAGAGCTTGGTCGGCAGCCACAGGAACCGCGACTGCGTCGGGTAGGCGAACGCGTCGTTGCCGACCAGCAGCGAGGTCAGGCGCTCGGCGAACGACTGCAGGTCCTTGCCCAGATCGAGGATGCCGAGCACCGCGAACAGCGCGATCAGCGTGCCGCCGCTGGGCATCGCGCGCGGCTCGCCGCGCGCCCGGCCGGCGAACATGCCGTCGAGCCAGGCACCGACCGCGATCGCCAGCGCCGGGAACCCGCCGTAGATCGTGAAGCCGACCTTGCGCTGGAACACCTCGCCGGCGACCCAGGCGGCGCCGGCCCACGCGAGCGTGAGCGCGCCGAGCCGCCGGCGGCGGGCGTCGGCAGCGCCGAGCAGCGCGGTCATCGCGATCGGCGCGAGCAGGCCCCACGGGAACGTGCCGTAGGCGATCTGCTCGAACGTCGAGTCGTAGATGTAGCGGAGGTCGTCGTCGGTCCGCCACACCGCGCCGAGCGCCGACGAGTAGCACCCGCTGGGCACGATCGCCTTGCCGAGCAACTCGCGCGCGGGCGGCGGCGTCAGCCCGGGGTAGGGCACCTTGAGATCGTAGAGCTGGTGCGCGAGCACGCCGGCGAGCACCGCGGCGGCGGCGGCGGCGACCAGCGCCGGGATCCACGGCGCGATCGGCTCGCGGCGCCGGATCGCCGCGACCACCGGGACGCCCAGCCCACCGGCGACCGCGACCGCGCCGATCGGCACGAGCAACCCGAGCAGCGCGCCGCCGCCGTAGAACCCGAGCACGCCGCCGGCGGCGAGCGCCACCAGGGCGACGGCGCCATCGACCGCCGCGACCGCGGTGGGCCGCCGCAGGTCGCCGAGCGCGACCAGCCCGTAGAGGATCAGCGACGCGCCGCAGGCGGTCCCGATCTCGGAGGTCAGCATCCGCGACTGCAGCGCCCAGAGCGGCATCGCGACCAGCGTGATCGCGGTGACCACGCCGGCCCGCGCACCGGCCAGGCGCATCGCCGTGCCCGCGGTGGCGATCACGGTCAAAAGGCCGAGCAGCGCCAGCGGCAGGCGGCGGCCGCCGTCGGAGTCGTCGATCGTATCGCGGCCCCACCGGATCGCGCGGGCGGTCAGGCTGCGCGCCGCGGCGTCGGCGGGCACCGTGCGCACGCAGCCGTCCTTGGCGGGCGGCGGCTCGGGCTGCGGCACGGGCTTGGTCGCGGCCGACGCCGGCGTGATCGGCGGTGCGACGCGATCGGCGAGCTGGCGCTCCGGCGGCTCCCACAGCCCGGGCCCGTCGAGCCGGGGCAGGGCCAGCGCGGCCGCGAGCAGCGCGCAGGCCGCGAGCGCGACCGGCCAGCGACCGAGCCAGGCAGCGATGGAGCGGGCGATCGGCACCGCTGGCGAACGTACGTCGACTTGCGCCACACGACCAGCCCAGCGACAGTGGAGATCGTTGGCAGACCTCACGCGCGCCCAGGAGCTCGGCCGGCTGCACCGCGACCTGCCGGTGCGCCGCTACACCAGCCTCGTCGGCCACTGGATGACCCGGTGGTTCCGCGCGCCGCGACCGGCGCCGCCCGAGCCGCTGCCCGAGATCGGCCCCGGCCAGCTCGCGGTCACGTTCGGCGGCCACGCGACGGTGATCGTGCGCACCCCCGGCCTGGCGATCGCGTTCGATCCGATGCTCGGCCACTGGGTCGGCGGGGTCCGCCGCGCGGTCGAGCCCGGCCTGGCGCCGCACGACCTCGCCGACGTCGGCCTGATCCTGATCTCGCACCGCCACGCCGATCACCTCCACGTCCCGACCCTGCGCCGCCTGCCGCGCACCGCGACCGTCGTGGTCCCGGCCGGCGCCGCGGCCGCGCTCTCGGGGCTGGGCTACGCGCGCGTGATCGAGCTGTCACCGGGCGCCGACCTCGAGCTCCGCGGCGTCCAGGTCGCGGCGGCGGCCACCGCCCACGGCACCGGCGAGCTCGCGCACGGCCTGTCGTACGTGCTGCGCGGCGATGGGCCCAGCGTGTACCTGTGCGGCGACAGCGGCTACTTCTCGGGCTTCGCCGACCTCGGGGCGCAGTTCGCCCCCGACATCGCCGCGCTGCCGATCGGCGGGTTCGTCCCGGTGTCGTTCCGGGAGCGCCACATGTCGCCACTCGACGCGCTCTACGCGTTCGAGGACCTGCGGGCGCGGATGCTGATCCCGATCCACCACGGCGCCTTCGCGCTGTCGTACGAGCGGCTCGACGAGCCCGCGCGCTGGCTGATCGAGCTCGCCCGGCAGCGCGGCGTGCGCGACCACGTCCTGGTGATGGCGCCCGGCCAGACCGAGCGGTTCGTCCAGCCCGCCGCGCCGCACGCCGGCAATCGCGCGTGATACACACGCGGTGCGATGTCCTCGCCGCCGCCGCCCGATGTATCGATCGTCATCCCGGTCTACAACGAGGAAGGGATCCTGCGCGAGGCGGTGACCGAGCTGCTCGACGGCCTCGACATCGTCCGCCACGCGCTCCACGCGCCCGAGCTGAGCTTCGAGGTGATCCTGGCCGAGAACGGCTCGCGCGATCGCACCGCCGAGCTCGCCCGGAACCTGTCCGACGAGCGGCCCGAGATCCGGTCGTTCTCGCTCGGCGAGCCCAACTACGGCAAGGCGCTGCGCCGGGGCATCCTCGAGGCCCGCGGCGCGGTCGTGATCTGCGAGGAGATCGACCTCTGCGACCTCGACTTCCACCGCCGCGCGCTCGAGCACCTGCGCCACCACGACTGCGACATGGTGATCGGCAGCAAGGCGATGAAGGGCGCGAGCGACCAGCGGCCGCTGCTGCGCCGGGTCGCGACCCGGGTGATCAACGGCATGCTGCACGTCGCGCTCGACTTCCGCGGCACCGACACCCACGGGCTCAAGGCGTTCGATCGCCGGGCGCTCTTGCCGGTGGTCGAGGCCTGCGTGATCGATCGCGACCTGTTCGCGAGCGAGCTGGTGATCCGCGCCGGGCGCGCCGGCCTCGACGTCATCGAGATCCCGATCCGGCTGCACGAGAAGCGGCCGCCGGCGATCAACCTGGTGCGCCGCGTCCCTCACGTGCTGCGCGGCATGGCCAAGCTGACCTACGTGATCCGGTTCGGTGGCAAGCCGTGACCAGCCCCGCGCCGCACGGCCGGCGCCGGCTGTGCGCGATCTCGATCGACCTCGACAGCCTGGCCTGTTACTACCGGATCCACGGCCTCGGTGCCCCGCCGCCCGGGCTCGAGCACGTGATCCTCGAGCGCGCGCTGCCCCGCGCGGCGCAGCTGTTCGCCAGCCGCGGCCTCCGCGTCACCTGGTTCGTCGTCGGGCGCGACGCCGACGGTGAGCTCGCCGTCGCCGATCGCGCGGCCCGCCGGGCCAGCGCCGAGCAGCTGCGCAGCCTGGCCGAACGCGGCGACGAGCTCGGCAACCACTCGTACTCGCACCCCTACGAGCTCGCGCGGCTCTCGCCCGCCGAGGTCGCCGCCGAGATCGATGGCTGCGACCGCGTGCTGCGCGCGATCACCGGCCGGCCGCCGCGCGGGTTCCGCGCCCCGGGCTACGACCTGTCGCCCGCGATGCTCGATCGCCTCGCGCACCTGGGCTATCGCTACGACTCGTCGCTGTTCCCGGCGCCCGGCTACTACGCCGCCAAGGCCGCGGTGATGGCGGCGCTCGCGCTCGCCGGCCGGCCGAGCGGCGCCGTGATGACCAACCCGCGCGCCCTCGCCGCGCCGGCCACGCCGTACCGCCCCGCGATGGCGGCGCCGTGGCGCCGCGGCCAGGCGCCCGTGGTCGAGCTGCCGGTCGCGGTCACGCCGTGGCTGCGGCTGCCCGCGATCGGCACGTCGCTGATCGTCGCGCCCGCGCTGCTCCGCCGCCGCCTGGTGCGCGCGATGGCGCGCCGCGGGTTCTGGAACTTCGAGCTCCACGGCATCGACTTCGCCGACGCCGAGCTCGACGGCATCCCCGGCGAGCTGGTCGCGCGCCAGCCCGACCTGCGGCTCTCGATCCAGGACAAGCTCGCGCGCCTCGGCGAGCTGCTCGATCAGATCGCCGCCGGCTGGTCGGTGGTCACGCTGGCCGAGGTCGCCGCCGAGGTCCAGCGCGACGAGTGATCATGGCTCGCAGCGCCGTCACACCCGGCGATCGATGTTGCCGCGCCGGGTGATCGCGCCGGTCGCCAGCTGATCGACGCGCTCGTTGAGCGCGATGCCGGCGTGACCGGCGACCTTGACGAACCGCAGGTCGGTGAACGTTTTGCACAGCGCGCGGAGCTCCTCGACCAGCTCGACGTTCTTCTTGGCCTTCCAGGCCTGGGTCAGAAGGCCGATCGAGTACGCCGAGTCGGAGTAGACGATCACCGGGCGAGTGCGATCGCTCACGGCCGAGAGCCCGCGCAGGATCGCGGTGAGCTCGGCGATGTTGTTGGTCGCGTCACCCAGATATTCACTGATCTCGCGCTGGCCGGGGCCGTCGCCGAGGATCACCACGCCGAGGCCGGCGCGCCCCGGGTTCCCGCTGCACGCGCCGTCGGTCCAGACGTGGATCGCGTCGGCGGGTGCGGCCGCGGCGGGGCGCGCAACGGGCCGGCGAGATCCACGCCCTGCCGCGGCCGGCGCGTCCTTGGTCGGTGGCTCGGCGCGTGGCTCGGCCGCCTCGCCCGGCTCGAAGTCCACCGGCTCGGTGCCCGGCGCCGGTGTGAGGTTGCGCGCACCGGCGCGATAAACTCTGGCGCCGCCGGCGGGCTTGTACACGATCTCGACGCGGCCCTCGGCGTCCTTGATCAGCGCTGCGTTGCCATCGACCTTGGCCCACACGTCCGTGTCGCGGAGCCGATGCCGTAACCAGGGCATGGCGGACCCTATCACAGGATGTTATAAGGCCCGGCGGCGTCCAGAGCGGATGCTACAGGAGAATACCGATGGTTCGCATTCGCCATGGCTGGCTGGTCGTCATGCTCGGGCTGGGGCTGCTCGCCGCGTGCAAGAAGGACGACAAGTCCAGTCCTGCCCCCGGCGGCGACAAGACCGCCGAAACGTCAGCGCAGGGCGGGGCCGCCACCGGCGATGATCTCTCGTACCTGCCGGTCGACTCCGAGCTGGTGCTCGGGATGAACGTCTCACAGCTGCGGCAGAGCTCGCTGTGGAAGCAGTTCGTCGAGCCCAAGCTGATGACCGGGGAGACCCAGCAAAAGCTCGCCGAGTTCAAGGCCAAGTGCGGCGGCTACGACATGATGAACGCGGTGCGCTCGGCCTCGCTCGGCCTCAAGAACCTGACCACCGCTCCGCCGACGGGCGTGGTCGTGGTCCACGGGCTCGACAAGACCAAGACGCTGGACTGCATCGAGAAGAACAAGGGCGAGATCGTCAACGAGGGCGGCGAGGTCAAACGCGAGGGCGACGTCCTGCTGCTCAAGGACAAGCGCGGCCAGACGTCTGCGCTGTCGTTCCTCAACGACAGCACCTTGCTGGTCGGCCTGGGCGACAACGCAACCGCGGCGGGGATGAAGGCGGTCGCCGCCGGCGGCTCGACCCTCAAGTCGTCCCCCAAGTTCCTCGAGATGTACAAGAAGGTGAACACCGGCGACTCGCTGTGGCTGCTGGTCAATGGCCGGTTGCTCGACAAGGCGCCGATGGGGATGAAGGCGCGCGCGGTGTTCGGCTCGATCAACGTGACCAGCGGCCTCGGGGTCGACCTTCGGGTCCAGTTCGAGTCGCCCGATCAGGCGACGCAGGCCGCCGGCATGCTGAACGGCCAGGCCAAGCAGGCCCAGGCGTATGTCGACAAGGCCGAGTTCACCAGCGACGGCGCCGAGCTCCACGCCTCGGTGATGATGTCGCAGCAGAAGCTGCAGGCGTTGATCTCCCAGCTCGGCGGTCTGCTCGGCGCCTTCGCAGGCGGCATGGGCAACACGGGCACGCCATAACCTCCGGGCCGGACGCCAGTCATGCGCCGAGTCGCGGCGAAGCTACCCAGGCAATCGAAGTCACCGGCGGCGCGCGGGTTCGGCGCGCTGGCGATGATTGGCGCGCTGTGCGCGGCGAGCGCGGGCTGCGGCAAGAAGGCGTCCGCGCCGAGCGGGCCGCCGCCGGAGCTCACCGGGCTCGCCGTCGTCCCGGCCAACGCCGAGGCCCTGGTCGGCGCGGACCTCGCCAAGCTGAGCGACTCGCCGGTGATCGACCGCGTGACCGACCTGCTGCTGCGCGATCCGACGCTGGCCGAGCGCTGGCAGCGGTTCCGGGACGGCTGCAAGATCGAGCTGGGCAAGCAGATCAAGCGCGTCATGCTCGCGCTCGGTCCGCACGCCGGGCCGCAGCCCGGCACCGGGCCGGTGCTCATGGTCGCGGTCGGCACGCTGCCCGAGGTCGAGCTCAAGGACTGCGTCACCAAGCTGGTCGGCACTGGCGGCGGAACGCTGACCGGCAAGCCGGTGCTCGGCCGCACGCTGTACCTCGCCAAGGACGGCAACCGCACGATGTACTTCGCGTACGGCCGGCCGGACACGATCGTGCTCGGTTCCGACGAGGCCTACCTCACCGAGGCGCTCGGCGACGGCAAGAAGGCTCCCGATAACCCCGAGCTCAGCACCTGGCGCAGGCTCGTGAACCAGAGCGCGCCGCTGTGGGCGGTCGGCCGGACCGACCCGCGGATCCGCGATGGGCTGGTCCAGCTCACGAAGGGCCAGATCGCCGCCGGGCCGGTCGGGTTCGCGCTGAGCGCGGACCTGAGCGACGGGGCCAAGCTCCAGCTCAGCGCCATCATGAACACCCCCGAGCAGGCCAAGAGCCTGGAATCCTATGTAAAGGGTGAGCTGGCGCTGCTCTCGGCTGCGGCGCAATGGAAGTCGCTCGGCTCGGTCGTCGGCAAGATCGGCGTGACCGTCGACAACGCCGTCGTGCAGTTCCGTGCAACGCTCACCGTGGACGACCTGAATCGGCTGCTGTCCGCGCTTGACCCAGCGAGCTCACCCGCGCAGGATCGCGCGCCCGCGCCACCGGGTGCCGATCCGGCCGCGAAGCAGTGAAATCGAGACGACCCATGCCCAGCAACAAGAACCAGTTCGTGAAGAAGGCGAAGGCCAAGCCGGCGAAGAAGGCGGCGCCGAGCAAGGCCAAGTCGGCCAAGACCAACCCGAAGGCGGCGGCCGTCAAGGTAGGGCCGCGTCACCCCCGGGCGCGCGTCCTCGAGGGCCACGGCTCCAAGGCAGCGCTGGCCAAGGCGATCGCCCCGTTCCTCGCCACCGACCAGCAGGACACCGACGCGCTCGAGTCGCGGCTGCAGAAGGCGTCGAACGCCCAGCTGCTCCGGCTGCAGCGCGCGACCCAGACGCTGAAGGACAAGTACGGTGATCGCGACAAGCTGATCGCGGCGATCGGCGCGGCGACCAAGAAGGGCAAGGACAAGGACTACCTTGCCCGGCTCGGGTCGTACTCGCTGTCGCAGCTGCTCGACCTCGCGGCCACGTCGCAGCGCGCCGCTCGTTGACGCCCGCTCGTTGATGCCCGCTCGTTGATGCCCGCTCGTTGACGCTACGGGGTCGGCGCTACTCGCGCTGGCCGGCGATCAGGACCATGGTGTCG
Organism: Kofleriaceae bacterium; assembly: GCA_036403075.1. GTDB lineage: Bacteria > Myxococcota_A > Polyangia > Haliangiales > Haliangiaceae > JABFXX01. The sequence continues at coordinate 41,045 of DASWRS010000101.1, read as the reverse complement.
ATCGCACCGAACCGCGTCGGCAGCGTGATCACGGTCAGCCGATCGGTCGGCTGGATGTAGCCGTGGAGGAAGATCGGCAGGCCGAGCACGAGCTCGGAGCCGCGGCCGGCGAGCCGGCGCTTGACCGAGCCGGCGAGCATGTTGACGATCTCGCCGATCGCGTCGGCGACTTCCGCGTCGCGCAGCGGGGCCCCGTCCTTCATGCACAGGATCGCGCGCGACAGCGCCTGGCAGCTCGCGGGCGAGGCCACGAGCGCGAGGTCGAACGCCTGACCGCCGCCGACCAGCGGGATGTGCGCACCGACCATGGTCGTGGCGCGCTCGAGGGCGACCGGATCGAGGACCGTGGCGCTCGAGAACGACAGCGCGTACGCCGCGATCTCGGACGCGGCGCCCTCCACGGCGGCGCGCCAGTGCGCGAGCGAGAGTTTCGACGACATGGCGGGGGCTTTCTGGATGGCGGTGGGTGAGAGGTCAGCGCGGGAGCCGGACGAGGAAGGTCGAGCCCCGGCCGACGGTGGTCTCGAAGCTGAGTGTTCCGGCGTGTCGGTCCACGACGATCGAGCGGGCGATCGATAGCCCTTGCCCGGTACCTCGGCCGACCGGCTTGGTCGTGAAGAACGGGTCGAAGATCCGGGGCCGGATTGCCTCGGGAATCCCGCTGCCGTTGTCGGCCACGGCGACGTACGCCGCGCCGTCGTCACACCAGGTCCGGATCCGGATCGTGCCGCGCGCCGGCACGACGTGGGTCTCGGCGATCGCGTGGGCCGCGTTGACGATCAGCTGCAGGAACACCTGATTGAGCTCGGCAAGGTGGCACGGCACCTCCTGCACGTCGCCGAGCTCGAGCTCGATGTCAGCGACGTCCTTGTAGGCCGAGCGCGTGATCGTCAAGGTCGTGGTCACCGCGCGGTTGAGGTCGGCGAGCGACTTGGCGCTGGCGGCGGGCTGGCCGAACTCCTTCATCGCCCTGACCAGGGACGCCACCCGCTCGAGCCCATCCTGCGCGCGGTCGACCGCGTCCGGAACATTGCTCTCGAGGTACGCCAGCTCGGGATCGTCGTCGAGCGACAGGTGCTGGACCCGATCGCGCAACGCCTGGCGGTAGGTCCCGACGATCGCGCGCATCTCGGCGAACGCCTCTCCGAGGAAGCTGATGCTATCCGCGATGTACTGGAGCGGCGTGTTGATCTCGTGGGCGATGCCGGCGGCGAGCTGGCCCACGGCCTCGAGCTTGTGTGCCAGCCGCAGCTCGTGCTCGACGCGCTGGCGCTCGGCCATCTCGCGCTCGAGCCGGGCGTGGGCATCGTGCAGCGCGCGCTGTGACAGCGCGGCGTCGGTCACGTCGGTCACGAGCACGCACACCGAGCCGACGGCGTCGCCCACGGCGATCGGCAGGAACGCGATGTCCTGGTGCATGAAGTCGATGCCGCCGGTCAGCGGCCGGTTGTGCGGGAACCGGAACAGGTACGGGCGCTGCTTCCACGACGAGAACGCGAACGTGCCGAGCAGGAACACGCTGCGCAGCTTCCAGCGCAGCCATTGCTCCGGCAGCTCGGGAAAGCACGCGAACAGGTCGCCGCCGATCACCTGATCCGCCGGCCGCCCGCTGTTGGTCGCCATGAACAGGTTCCAGTGCACGATCCTGAGCTCGCGGTCGACCGAGAACACGCCGGCGTTGAGCCGATCGAGCGCGGTGATGACGGTCTCCATCGGCGTGGTCCGTTACAGCCCCGCCAGGAACGCATCGACGGCGTGCATCAGCACGCCGATCGAGTCGTCGGGCCAGAACGTGAGGAGGTGGCACGAGAACGCGCGCCCGACGATCCGGAAGTTGACCTCGGCGAGCAGCGCCCGGTTCCACGGCAGGTGCGGCGTGTCGAGCAGCTCGCTCAAGGTCGTGTGACCGAGGATCGACGGCGGCGAGAACCCGAGCTCGAGCGAGAACTGCGCGGCGAGCGCACCGACGCAGGCGCCGACCAGGACGTTGGTGATCTCGAGCAACAGCTCGTCGCTGGTGACGTCGGGATAGCCGACCAGGTCGGCGAGCGCGTCGCAGCCCTCGGCCGGGTAGATCGCGAGCGCCTCGCCGCGGATCCGGCTCGAGAACGCCTGGCGGACCGTGACGACCGGGCCGGCGGTGCCGACCAGCGTGGTGATCGCGGCCCCGACCCGGGATGGCTCGACCAGCTCGATCCGCGGGATCGACAGCTGGACGAAGGTGTCGAACAACCGGGCGAGCGAATCGCCGGCCTGGCCCATGCCGATGTTGACGAGCTCGGACAACGCATCGCAGCGCTCGGATCCGCCGAGCGGGATCACAGGACCCCGGCCTCTCGGAGCGCGTCGAGCACGCTGTCCGCGCGCACCGGCTTCTTGACGAACGCGTGCGCGCCGAGCTGCTTGACCCGGGCCTGGGCGCCGGGCTGGATGTCGCCGGACAGCACGATCACGACCGGCCGCGCGAGCTCCGAGCCGTTGATCGCCTCGAGGAACTCGTAGCCATCCATCACCGGCATGTTGAGATCGAGCAGGACCACGGCGTGGGGCTTGTTGCGCAGCGCGATCAGCGCCTCCTGGCCGTTGCCGGCCTGGGTGACGGTGACGTCCCAGCCGCGCGGCAGCGACCGGATCACGATGCTGCGCGACACCGCGGAGTCATCGACGACGAGAATGGGCGTGGACATCAGCAGGATCCTCGGGACCGGGTGGCGCGTACCATCGAGAGATATCGGCCGGACCCCGGCGATCTGGAGGTCGGCGCCGGGATCACGAGGTGCTTCGCCGGTAGTAGGCCGTGCCGTCGCTGCGGATCAGCTCGAAGCCATCGGTGATGTCCATCGTGGTCTCCGCGGTCCCCAGGACCAGGAACCCGCCGGGCCGCAGGAGCTTGCGGACCTTGCCGAGGATCTGGCGCCTGGTCGCGAGGTCGAAGTAGATCAGGACGTTGCGCAGCAGCACCAGGTCCGCCGGGACGATCGAGCCCCAGGGGCCCGCGAGGTTGAGCTCGCGGAACTCGATCATCTGGCGCAGGTCGTCGCGGATCTGCCAGTCGCGGCCGACCCGGTGGAAGTACTTGCCGAGGAGCTTGATCGGCAGGCCGCGGTTGATCTCGAGCTGGCTGTAGCGGCCGGTGCGCGACCGGGCGAGCATCTCGGTCGAGATGTCGGTCGCGACCAGCCGGACATCCCAGCCCGCGAGCCCGGGGAAGTACTCGCGCAGCAGCATGCCGACGCTGTACGGCTCCTGACCGCTCGAGCACGCACAGCTCCAGATCTGCAGCTTGCGCTCGGCGGTGCGCAGCCGGATCAGCTCGGGGACGATCGCGTTGCGCAGCGCCTCGTAGGGCTTGCCGTCGCGGAAGAACAGGGTCTCGGTGGTGGTCATCGCCTCGATGACCTTGCGCTGCAGCGGCCCGCCGGGCGCCGCGCGCAGCTGATCGATCACGTCGCGCGCCGAGGCCATGCCCTCGCGGCGCGCCAGCTGCGATAACCGGTTGGCGACCAGGTACTGCTTGTCGTCGTCGAGCACGATCGCCGCGCGCTCGCGCAGCAGCTGGCGGACGAAGTTGAAGCCGCTGGCGTCGATCGTCATGGCGGTCATGGCACCGCTTCCACGGCGCGCGCCGCGCCGAGCGCGATCCGCCGCCGGAGCTCGCCGCCGAGCTGCTCGATCGCGATGACCTGGCTCGCCAGCCCGGCGCGCGCCACGAAGCCCGGCATCCCCCAGACCACCGAGGTCGCCTCGTCCTGCACGATGACGTCACCACCGGCGTCGCGGATCGCGCCGCAGCCGCGCAGGCCGTCGTGGCCCATCCCGGTCAGCACCACCGCGAGCGCGCCGGCGCCAAAGCCGTGGGCCACGGAGCGAAACAGCACGTCGACCGCGGGGCGGCAGAAGTTCTCGAGCTTGTCCTGGTTCATCGCCAGGAAGGTGCGGCCCATCCGGCGCTCGACCATCAGGTGGTGGTCGCCGCGCGCGATGTACGCGTGGCCCGGCGCGATCGCCTCACCCGGGCTGGCCTCGACGACCTTGATCCGGCACTGCCCCGCGAGCCGCTCGGCAAAGTGCCGCGTGAACGTCGCGAGCATGTGCTGGACGATGACGATCGGGACCGGGAAGTCGGCCGGCAGCTGGCCGAGCACCACGGCGAGCGCGTTGGGGCCGCCGGTCGATGCGCCGACCGCGACGATGTCGATCGGCCGGGGCGGCACGGGACGGTGCAGCCGGATCGGTCCCTCGGTCACGATCACCGGAATTGCCGCCGTCTCGGAGCCGCGGGCGACCGGCTGGCGCGTGGTGTGCGACCGCCGCGCGTCGGCGGCCACCGGCAGGGTGGTCGTGATCGGCAGCACGGCGGTCGTCACCGACCGCTGGGGCGCTGGCGACGGCACCACCGCGACCGGGCTTGCCGTCGTCGTGGCCGATCGCGGGGCCGGCGCCGGGGCGCGACGGCGACCGGCGAGCGCCAGGATCTTGGGGACCATGTCCTCGCGCACACGGGCCATCGCGGCCTGCGCGTTGCCGGCGCCCGATGGCTTGGTGACGTAGTCGCTGGCGCCGCAGGTCAGCGCCTCGATCGTCGCCACCGCGCCGCGCTCGGTCCGCGCGCTGAACATGATCACCGGCAGCCGCGGCGCGTCCTTGCGGATCCGCCGCAGGGTCTCGATCCCGTCCATCTCGGGCATCTCGACGTCGAGGATGACGATGTCGGGCTGGTACTCCGCGATCCGGGCGAGCGCGATCTTGCCGAGCGCCGCGGTCGCCACGACCTCGAGACCGGGGACCTCCCCGAGCGCGGTGCTCAGCAGCCTGCGGATCACGACCGAGTCATCAACGACGAGGATACGGACCGGTGCCATGGTCATGCGCGTGCGTGTCCGTTGGCGTGCTCGGCCCTGGTGCCGGGCTTCATCACCACCACGGGGATGGCGCCGCTGACGCCGGGCCGATGCTCGGGGGCATCGAACGAGAACTTCGACAGCAGCTGCTTGAGCTCGGAGGCGATCCGGGCGAGCTCGGTGGCCGCGGTCATGGTCTGGCCGGCGCCGCTGGCGGTGTTCTGCGCGACCGCCGCGACCGTGGCCACGTTGCGGGCGATCTCGCCCGAGCCTTGCGCGGAGTCGGTGATGCCGCGCCCCATCTCGCTGGTCGTGGCGCTCTGCTCCTCGACCGCGCTGGCGATCGTGCTCGAGATGTCGTTGATCTGCCCGATGATCGTCGAGATGTGGCCGATCGCGGCGACCGCGTCCTGCGTGTCGGTCTGGATCGACTCGATGCTGCGGCCGATGTCCTCGGTCGCCTTGGCGGTCTCCTTGGCGAGCTCCTTGACCTCGTTGGCGACCACGGCGAAGCCCTTGCCGGCCTCCCCGGCGCGCGCGGCCTCGATCGTCGCGTTGAGCGCGAGCAGGTTGGTCTGCTGGGCGATCGCGGTGATCACCTTGATGACCTTGCCGATGTCGACCGCGGACTCGCCGAGCTTGGCGACGCTGGCGTTGGTGGCCTCGGCGATCTTGACCGCCTGGCCGGCGACGTGCGCCGACTCACCCGCGCTGCGGGCGATCTCCTTGATCGACGCGGCCATCTGCTCGGTCGAGGTCGCGACCGACTGGGTGCTGCGCGACACCTGCTCGGCGGCGGCCGACACCAGCTGGGTCTGGGCCGAGGTCTCGGCGGCGTTGGAGCCGAGCTGCCGGCTGACCGCGGTGAGCTCCTCGGACGAGGTCGCGAGCGTGTCGGCGTTGCCGGCGATGAACCGGAGCGGCTCGACCAGCGTGTCGAGCAGGGCGTTGGTCCCCGACACCAGCTCGGCGTAGGCGCCCTGGAACTTGCCGGTGTTGCCGCGGATCCCGAGCTGGCCGCCCTTGGCGGCGTCGATCAGCATCTGGAGCTCGCGGACGACCGCGCCGAGCGCCGCGGACGACCGGCGGAACGACTCGGCGAGGGTGCCGAGCTCGTCGCCGCTGCGGTGGCGAACCGGTTTGTCCAGCTCGCCCTGCGCCATGGCGCTGGCGGCGGCCTCGAGCTCGCGGATCGGCGCGGTGAGCCCGCGGGTGATCACGAACGCGATCGCCACGCCGACCAGCATCAGCAGGCCAACGAGCACCAGGATCCCGAGCCGGACCGAGTCGAGCACGCGGTAGGTCTCGGCACCGGCCGCGGTGCCGGCCGCCCCCTCGATCCGCGCGATGTGCTCGAGCACATCGTGGGCATCCTCGAACAGCTTCATCGAGGTGACGCGCGCCGCCTCGATCTCGGCGACGCGCTCGGGATCGGTCGCCACGCGCAGCAGGTCGTCGTGCGCGTGCAGGTACGTCGTCCACCGGGTCTGGAACTCACCGAGCAGGATCTGCGTCTCGGGACGCGTGCTGCTCGCGCGGAAGCCGGCGAGCTCGGACGCGAGCCGTGTCAGGCTGCCGGCGACCTTCTGCTGCGCGTCGGCCCGGTCGGCCGGCGTCAGCGCCATCATGGCGTGGAAGGTGTAGCGCCGGACATCCATCGCCGCCCCGGTCATGTCACCGGACTGCATGATCCCGGGCAGGGCGTCCCTGGCGAGCACGTCGACGCGATCCGCGATCGTCCCCAGCCGGGCCACGGCGAAGCCGCCGAGCGCGGTGCCCAGGGCGATCACGAGCAGGAACGCGCCGGCGAGCTTCGTTCCGATGTTGCGATTTCTGAACCAGTTCATTGCGTTCTCCTGCCGAGATCCCCGGGCGGTGAGCCCATCCGTCGTGGCGTGCTTGGTGTGCGACCGCGCGGTCAATTGCCGGGCTCCGGATCGACGGTCCGCGCCGCGTCGAGCACGAGCAACAGGCGGTCCTCGAGCTTGTAAGCGCCCAGGATCAGCTCGCGGGCGTCGCGGGCGAGCGTCTCGGGCGGCCGCTCGAACGAGCTGTCGTCGACCTCGATCACGTCGCCGATCTCGTCGACGAGCAGGCTGACCGCTCCGTCCGCGGTGCGGACCACGACGTTGATCGGCCGCTCGCCGGGCTCGCGCGGCGGCAGCCCGAGCCGGGTGCGCAGATCGATCGCGGTGACGATCTGGCCGCGCAGGTTCATCAGGCCCGCGATGACGTCGGGGGTCAGCGGGACCACCGTCAGCGGCTGGTACCGGATCACCTCCTGGATGCAGGTGACCTCGAGGCCCAGGAACAGGCCGCCGACGAAGAACGTACAGAACTGGCCGTCACGCGTCATGACCGAGCTCCTCGCCGGCACCGCCGCCGGAACTCGCGGCGACCACGGCATTCGCGGTGTTCGCGGGGTTGACCTCCGCCCACGCCGCGCCCGGCTGGGCGCGCCGGAGCACCGCCTCCACGTCGAGCAGCTCGGTGACCCGGCCGGCGATCACGACCGAGCCGAGCACGCCCGGGCGGCCGGGAGGCCGGGGATTGGCGAGCGAATCGTCGACGATGTCGAGGATCTGCTCGACGATCAGCCCGACGTGCGCGCTGCCGTGGCGGAACACGACGAGCTGGATCACGTCGTTGCTGTCCGGCGCGATCCGGCGCGGCGCGAGGCGGCGCTCGATCACCAGGTCCGACAGCTCGAGCACCGGCATGATCTCGCCGCGGTACTGGATCACGAGCTCGTGACCGACGCGCTCGACCAGCACTCGGGGGATCTCCTCGAGCCGCGCGACCCGCTCCAGCGGCACGGCCATGCGGCCGTCGTCCGGGCTGCGGAACACCAGCATGGTCTGCTGGTCGTCGTGCTCGATCGCCGCGACCGTCACGGCGTGATCGAGCCGGGCGCGCTCGTGACCTTCGGCGACCACACGCGCGTGCTTGGCGAGCCCGAGCACGTCGAGGATCAGCGCGACCTTGCCGTCACCCATGATCGTCGCGCCGGCGAACACCGGGACGCGCTTCAGGTGCTTGCCGAGCGGCTTGACCACGATCTCCTCGGTGTCGTGGACCTCGGGGACCACCAGGCCGAACCGCCGATCGTCGGCCTGGAGCACGATGATGTTGACCTCGTCGCAGGGCCCGGGCGCGCCGGGTGCACCACCGCGCTCGCCGAGCGTCTCGCCCAGGTAGACCAGCGGCAACAGCTTGCCGCGCAGGCGATGGACCGGCGTGCCGTACAGCATCTCGACCCCGGCGCGCGCGTCCTCGCCCTCGAGCCGCACCAGCTCGAGCAGGCTGGCCTGCGGGATCGCGTAGCGGTGGTCGCCGCTGGCGACCACCAGCGCCGGGATGATCGCGAGCGTCAGCGGGATCTTGATCTTGATCGTGGTGCCCACGCCGCGGCGGCCCTGCAGGTCGATCGTGCCGCCGATCCGCTCGATGTTGGTGCGCACGACGTCCATGCCGACGCCGCGGCCGGACACGTTGGTGACCTTGGGTGCCGTCGAGAACCCGGGCAGGAACACCAGCCGGAACAGCTCGCGCTCGGTCATGCGGCCGGCCTGGTCGGGCGTGATGATGCCGCGCTCGAGCGCCTTGGCGCGGATCCGGTCGGCGTCGAGCCCGGCGCCGTCGTCGCTGACCTCGATGTTGACCTGGCCGCCCTCGTGGAACGCGCGCAGCAGCAGCCGGCCCTGCGGCGGCTTGCCGGCGGCGGCCCGCCGATCGGGCGACTCGATGCCGTGATCGACCGCATTGCGGACCAGGTGGGTCAGCGGATCCTTGATCGCCTCGATCAGCGTCTTGTCGAGCTCGGTGGCCTCGCCCTCCATCACCAGCTCGACGCGCTTGTTGCACGACTGTGCGAGGTCGCGGAGGACCCGCGGGAACTTGGTCCAGATGTTGCCGATCGGCTGCATCCGGGTCTTCATCACGCCCTCCTGCAGCTCCGAGGTGATCAGGTTGAGCCGCTGGGTCGCGCCGGCGAACGCGGCGTCGCCGCTCCGGCCGGTGAGCTGGACGATCTGGTTGCGCGCGAGCACGAGCTCGCCGACCAGGTTCATGAGCTTGTCGAGCAACGAGACATCGACGCGGATGCTGGTCTCGCCGACCTCGACCGCGGCTGCCGGAGCGTCGTGCACGGCGGCCGCCGGTCCGGGGGCGATCGGCGTCGGCTCGGCGGCCGGCGCGGTCGCCACGGCCGCGGGCGCGGGCGCGGGCGGCATCGCGGGCTCCGCCGCGGCTGCCAGCGACGGTGTTCCGCCGCGGTAGAGCGTCGTCAGCTGCTCGATCAGCGCCGTGTCGTCGCCACGGGACTCCTCGCCGGTCGACTCGATGTGGCCGAGCACCCCACGGATCGTGTCGACCATCGCGAGCAGCACCGTGGTCATCACCCCGGTCGGCGCGATCTCCTCGTCGCGCAGCGCGCTGAGCACACTCTCGCCGGCGTGCGACACCGCCTCGAGCCGGCTGAACCCGAGAAACCCGCAGGTACCCTTGATCGTGTGGATCGCCCTGAAGATCCGCGCGACGATGCTGCCATCGTCGGGGCTCTGCTCCAGCGCGACGAGATCGAGATCGATCTGGTCGAGGTTCTCTCGGCTCTCCCCGAGAAACTCGCGCACGAGGTCGGCCTGGTCATCGGTCATGTCGCAAGGGCCGGTTCGGCCGCGGCGCCGCGGGGTTGAGACAGACGTGCGATCCGCAGCCAAATGCGTCACCGGGCCGTGTCCGCGGGGCGTTCCCACACCAGGCGACCTCAATGTCGCGCGAGATCGGTCGAACGCGTTCTACAGGCGGCGCCCATCCGTTGCCCTCGATCACACACCAGGAGCCGAGCCTCGCCATGCCACGTATTTTGACCATCGATGACTCCAGCACGATCCGGAGCATCATCACCAAGCAGATGTCGGAGCTCGAGTTCGAGGTCGACCAGGCCGAAGATGGCCAGCAAGGCCTCGCCAAGCTCGAGGAGATCTCGGTCGACCTGATCCTGCTCGACGTCACCATGCCGGTGATGGATGGCCCGACGATGCTCGCGGCGCTGCGCGAGCGCGGCGATCGGACCCCGGTGATCATGTTGACCAGCGAGTCCAAGCGCTCGATCGTCGCAGGCGCGATCAAGCTCGGGATCGAGGACTACATCCTCAAGCCGTTCAAGCCCGACGAGCTGCGCGGCAAGGTGATGAAGGCGCTCAAGCTCGACGGCAGCGGCGGGGCGACCGGACCCGTGGCGGCCAACCCCTCGGTCGCGTCAGCGCCGGCCACGGCGCCGTCGGCCGGGACGTCGGCCAGCCGGCAGTTCACCGACGTCCTGGTCGTCGACGACATGGAGAACGTGCACAAGAAGCTGCGCACCCTGCTGCCGGCCCACGTGTCGATGAACGGCTGCGTCAGCGCACGCGACGCGCTCCAGCACTGCCAGGAGCGGGTCTACCGCGTGGTCGTGATCGACCTCGTGATCCCCGACGTCAACAGCGTGGCGCTGATGAACCAGCTCCGCGCGCTGCAGCCGCACGCCGTGATGGTCGCGCTGGCCCTGCGCTCCGCGGGTGATGCCGGCGACGTCAAGAGCCAGGGCTTCAACGACGTGGTCTACAAGCCGTTCGAGCCCGCGGCGGTCGACGACTTCCTGTCGAAGCACTTCGAGGTCGACGACGTGCTGTCGGTCGACGGCAACGTGCTCCAGTGCGCCGCGTTCTCGGGCAAGGAGGACAAGCTCGATCGCTACTTCTCGCGGCTGCGCACGCTGTGCCACGAGTCGTTCGAGAAGCTCGCGTCGGCCTGCTACGACGACACGATCCTCGATCTGTCGTCGGTGCCGCTGCGCAACGACAAGATCGTGCGCCTGCTCATGGACAGTGAAAAGGAGGCCAAGAAGCTCGGGATCGCGCTTCGCCTGGTCGGCACGCCCGAGATCAAGCGGGTGCTGAGCGCGGTCATGGAGACCGCCGCGATGCCGTTCTACGCAACCCGGGCGGACGCTCAGAGCGGGACATAGCTCATGGCCGCCACCGAAATGCCCAAGAAGCTCGCGACCGAGCTCGAGCGCATCGTCCTCGAGCGGATCGCCAACAACCGGCTCGTGCTGCCGGCGATGCCGGCGGTTCCGCAGCGCTGTCTCGACATCCTGCGCGAGCCGGACTTCAACGTCCGCAAGCTGGTCAAGGAGCTCGAGGCCGAGCCGGTGCTCGCGCTGCTGGTCGTGCGCGCCGCGAACTCGGCGAGCTACGGGCGCTCCACCGCGCTGCAGGCGCTCGACCAGGCGGTGGTCCGGATCGGCGCGCGCCAGCTCAAGACCCTGATCACCGAGTACGCGATCAACGAGCTGTTCGATTCGAGCAACCGCCAGCTCAAGGACGCCAACCGCAAGGTCTGGGAGCACTCGATCGTCGTCGCCGTGCTCGCGCGCGACATCGCGGCGCTGATCGGCACCGTCGAGCCCGACACCTGCTACCTCGGGGGGCTGCTCCACGACATCGGCAAGCCGGTGCTGAGCGCGATGATCCTCGAGATCGATCGCAAGCTCGGCCGCGCGACGCCGGGCTGGATCGACGTCAGCGCGTGGACCCAGATCCTCGAGACCTCGCACCGCAAGGTCGGGGTCGCGGTGGCGACCGAGTGGAAGCTCCCGGAAGCGATCACGGCGGCGATCCGCGACTGCAGCGACTACGACGGCTCGGACCGCGCCTCGGTCGGCAACGTGGTCCGGCTGGCGAACGCGCTGGCCAAGCGCGAGGGCTACACCACCGGGCCGATCGACCCCGACGACATCGAGGCGATGATCATGGTCGGCATGTCGATGCTGGGCGGCGACAACTCGGTCGTCGACCGGCTGGTGAGCGGCATCGCCGGCCGGCTGCCGAGCGCCGGCGCCTAGTTCGTGCGCTTGAACACGACGCGGAACTGCATCGGGAAGCAGGCGGGGGTCACCTGGCCGCTCGCGTTGGTGTACGGCTTGTAGCGCCACGTCCCGAGGCTGCGCTGCAGCTCGTCGGTGATCTCCGGGATCGCCTTCATGAGCTTCACCGACACCACCCGGCCATGCTCGTCGATGCACAGCTTGGCGACGACCTCGGCATAGTTGTCGGTGACGCCGGTGACCTTCATCGCGGGGATGTCGCCCGACACCTTGGACACCGCGCTCGCGGACACGAACGGCGCCGGCTTGCCCGGGCTCGGCGGCGTCTGGGTCTTCGGCTGGTCCGGCGTCAGCGGCGGCAGGGTATCGGCCTTGGGCGTCTGCGGCCGGACCGGCGTCGTGTCGGCGTCGGGCTCGGTCACGCGGACCTCGGGCTCGCCGGCAGGTTCCTTGGTGGCGACCCGGGTCGGAGATGGCGTCGGCCGCTTCGCGGCACGCTCGGCGCGCTCGCGCTCCAGCTTCTCGGCGCGGTCGCGCTCGAGCCGGTCGCGCTCGGCCTTCTCGGCCCGGAGGTCTCGGACATCTCGCTCCGCGGGAGCCGGCGGGCGCGAGGCGATCGTGGGCGTCGACGGCGTCGGGGGCGCCGGCGTGGGGCGCTTGGTCGAGGTCAGCGGCGCGACGTAGGCGTGCTTGCCGTCGATCTCGGCGTTGAAGCTCTGCGACCACGTGATGCCGGCGGCATTGGTCACCACCACGGTGTGGGCGCCCGCGGGGACCTGGATCTCGAACGGCGTGACCTGATCGAGCTGCTTGCCGTCGAGCTGCGCGACCAGCCCCGGCGGCTGCGAGCTCACGCTCAGGCGCGCCATCCCGAGCTCGAGCGCGACCTGGACGGTCTGCTTCTCACCGTCGCGCAGCGTGACCTCCTTGGTCCAGGGCTTGTAGCCATCGCGCCGCGCGCGGATGGTGTACACGCCCGGTCCGAGCTGGGCCTCGAACGGCGACTTGTGGCCGACCTCCTTGCCACCGACCTCGACCACCGCGTCGGCGGGCTGGACGACGAAGTTGATCGAGGCGATCGGCGGGGCGGTCACCACGGGCGGCCGCTTGGGCGGCCGGAGCACGAACTGGTACACCGCGAGGCCCGCGGCGATCGTGAACAGCACGACCAGCGCGAGCCGCGCGAACGAGTTGCGGCGCGGTGGCTGGAGCGCCGAGCCGATCGGCGGCAGCGCGAGCGGCGCCGGTGCGGCCAGCGGTGCCTGCGCATGATCGGGGATCGGGTGCAGGGTCGACGACGGCGCCGCGTCGGCGCCCCAGGTCAGATCGGCCACCGACTTCTCGTCCTCGGCGATCTCGGTCGGGCTGGTACCACGCAGCAGGCGGGACTCCGCCTGGGTCGACGATCGCCCGGCCGGGAGCTCGGGCGGCTGCGGCCGCGGGCTCACGGCCGACAGCGAGTTGCGCGACTCCGGAAACGGGAACGCGCGCGACACCGCGCTCGACGACACGTTGGGCAGCGACGTTCGCGAGCCCCACGGATCCTCGGTGGTGGCGATCTTGGCCCGCCACTCGGCGACGTCGCGCGCCGAGAACCGGATGCCCGATTGCTCGGCGACGTACTCGAGGCCCTGGCGGAACGCTCCGGCGGTCTGCAGCCGGCGCTCCGGGTCGCGCGCCAGGGCGGCGAGCACGAGGTCGTCGAGCGCCGCCGGGATGCTCGGGTTACGGCGCGACGGCGGTGGGATCTCGGCCTCGTGAATCCGGATCAGCGTGTCGTAGTCGGTCTTGGCCGAGAACAGCGGGTGCGCCGTGAGCAGCTCGTGCGCCACCACGCCGGTCGAGAACACGTCCGACACCGGGCCGAACGCGCGGCCGCTGACCGCCTCCGGCGACATGTACCCGAGCTTGCCCTTGACCCGTCCGCTCTCGGTGTGGAGCTGCCGGACGTTGGCCTTGGCGATGCCGAAGTCGATCACCTTGAGGTGGCCGCTCTGCGCGACGATCAGGTTCGACGGCGACACGTCGCGATGCACGATGCCCTGCGGCTGGCCGTGCTCGTCGACGAAGGTGTGCGCGTACTCGAGCGCATCGCACAGCTCGCACAGGATCGACATCACCACGTTGAGCGGCAGCGGCTCCTTGTGGCGGTTCGAGTAGCGAAGCATCTTGCGCACGTCGAACCCGTCGACGTGCTCCATCGCGATGTAGTAGACCGAGCCGACGCGACCGAAATCGTAGATCTGCGCGATGTTGGGGTGAACCAGCATCGAGGCCAGCTTCGCCTCGCGGACGAACGAGTTGATGAACTCGACGTCCTCCGCGAGGTGCGGGAGCATGCGCTTGAGCGCAACGCCCCGCTCGAAGCCGGCGATGCCGCGCTTCTTGGCCCGATGCACCGTGGCCATGCCGCCAACCCCGAGCCTCTCGTACACGATGTACGGGCCAAATTCCTCGGGAGTTGTCGACTCGGCAGGTTTCACGGTGCGTTCTTGGCGCGCGGACATCCAGAGCGGATCATATCAGACATACCGGAATAGATCAGAAGAACGTCAGCTCCAGCTTTCCATAGTAGAAGCCACCGTTCTGTCCGAACTGACTCACTGCGCGGCTGTAGATGAACCGGCCTGCGCTGATGTTGACAGCCTTGGTCTGCTTGTCGGGGAACGTGTCCAGCACGTTGTCCGCGCCAACAGTGACTTGCAGGTTCTTGGTGAACTGATAGCCGAGGTCGACGTCGAACAGCGTCTTGGCGCTGAACATCTCGTCGTTGGCCGTCGAGTCGGCCTGCAGACGCACGCGTCCGTAGTAGTTGGCCCGCACCAGCGCGCTCAGCCCCTTGAGGTTGTAGCGAATCGAGGCATAGCCCTTCTGGCGCGGAACCGAGTCCTCGAGCTGGCTGGTCGCCAGCCGGCCGAAGAAGAACGTCTTCAACGCGGGGTCGTTGCCGAACGCCTTCATCAGGCTGTCGGGGATGTGCACATCCTGGACCAGCGTCCTGGTGAAGTTTGCGGCAGTGCTCAGCATGACCGTGCCGTGTCCGACCTCGATCGCGTAATCGGCCACGAGGTCGAGTCCGCGGGTCTCGGTATCGACCGCGTTGCCAAAGAACTGCGCCTGCGTCACTCCCGGGAACGGTGCAAGGATGTTCTTGACGACCGCGTTCGTCGTCGGGAACGTGCTGGTGAGCACGATTCGATTCTTGATGTTGATCAGGTAGGCGTCGGCCGTGACCGACAGGTTGTCGAACGGCCGCAGCGTGATGCCGCCGCTGAAGTTGGTCGACTTCTCCTCGCGCAGCTTCGGGATGCCGAACGCCTTGGTGATCGGGCTGGCGTTGTTGCTGGTCAGCACCTGGTTCGGCACGAGCATGTTGCTCGCCGGGTCAACGATGAACCGGGTCGAGATGTTGTTGAACCACAGCTGCTGCAGCGACGGGGCGCGGAACCCGGTGCTGGCGGCGCCGCGGATCGCGAGCACCTTGCCGACCGGGACGCGCGCCGCGGCCTTGCCGGTGAACGAGTTGCCGAAGTCGTTGTAGTTCTCGTAGCGGCCGCCGAGGTCGACGTTGAGGCCCTTGACGACCTCGCTCTCGAAGCCGCCGTACACGCCGACGTTGTTGCGGTCGCGGTCGACCTCGTTGGACGGCTGGAAGCCGGGGAACACCTGGGCGCCGGCCGCGGCGATGCTGCCGTCGGGCGGGACCGCGGGTGCCTGGCCGGGCAGACCGAACTCGTACGACGGCGGGTCACCCGCGCCGATCTTGTAGCTCTCGCTCCGGACCTCGGTGCCGAGCACGAGGGCCAGCGACTTGAGCACGCCGCCGGTGTCGAGCTTGCGCTGGAGGTCGAGGTCGCCGACGGTCTCCTGCGAGCTCAGCGTGCCGGCGTTGAACGTGGTCGGGCTCAGCGTGCCCAGCGAGGCGTTGACGCTGTTCTCGATGTTGAACTGGAACGAGTTGCGGCCGTGCGTCAGGCTCGCGTCGATGGTCCAGTCGCCCTTGCGGCGCACGCCGATCGTGAGACCGAGATCGTTGATGTTGCTATGGATCTCGGGGAGGAACCCGTCGGGATAGAACGCCTGGACGTTCTGGCCGAACTGGTTGGGGAAGCGGTAGAACCCGGCCGCCCCGCCGCTGCGGTGAGCGAGATCGCCGAAGCTGTAGAACGTCGCGGTGTCGTCGATCGGCATCTCGAGGTTGTAAGAGCCGATCGCGTCCTCGGACGAGGCCTCGCCGATCTTCATCTTGAAGTCTTCGCGGGTCTTCCCCTTCATCTGCAGGATCTGGTTGTCGATGACCTGCATCGGATCCGGCCCGTTGGGGTTGTTCGGCGACTTGCCCGTCGGGCTCGTGTACACGTTGCCGGTATAGACGCCCGTGCGGTTCGTCGGATCTTTCTTGAGGAACTCGCCGGTCAGGTTCAGGAAGCCGCGCTTGCCGAGCTTGAAGCCGTAGTTCGCGGAGGTCTTGATCTGGCCGCCGTCGCCGCTGCCGGTGATGCCGGTCGTGGTCGTGACGTCGAACAGGTCGGCGTAGTCCTTGGTGACGATGTTGATCACGCCGGCGATCGCATCGGAGCCGTACTGCGAGGCGGCGCCGTCACGCAGGATCTCGATCCGCTTGATCGAGCCGGCCGGGATCGCGTTGAGGTCGGTGCCGACCGTGCCGCGGCCGAACGTGCCGTTGACGTTGAGCAGGGCGCTCTTGTGCCGGCGCTTGCCGTTGACGAGCACGAGCACCTGATCGGGGCCCAGGCCGCGCAAGCTCGCCGGGTCGACGTGGTCGGTGCCGTCCGAGACGGTCTGCGGGGTCGAGACGTACGACGGCGCGAGCGTGGCCAGCACGCGGCCGGTCTGGGTCTTGCCGACGTGGGAGATCTCCTCGGCGGTCACGACGTCGACCGGCGCGGTGGTCTCGACGTTGGTGCGCGGCGTGCGCGAACCGACGACCACGACGACCTCCGTGAGCAGCTGGTCGAGCGTCATCGGGACGTCGATGTCGGCGGTCTTGCCCGCCGAGATCGTGACCTGCTTCTGGACCGAGCGGAAGCCGCTGAAGTCCGCGCGAACGGTGACGCGTCCGGGAGGCGCCGACATCTGGAAGTGCCCCGACTCGTCGGTCGTTGCCGTGATGTTGGTGCCCTCGATCGTGACCGTCGCGCCCGACAGCGGTGCCTCGAGGTCGGGCGAGCGGATCGTGCCCGAGATCGTGCCTGTGTCCCCCGAGGCGGGCATCGGCACCTTGTCCGTCGGCGTATCCGCGGGCGGTTGAGCCGTAGTCGGATTATCGGCTTGATTATCCGCTGGTGTATCGCTCGGTGTGGGCTGCGCCGACGCAACCCGAACACACAGGCCCGCACCGACGGAGATCACGGAGAGACGCAGCAACAGGGATTGCAATCTGGAATGCACAGGACCTCCCGAAGGGCCACGACATTATCACATCAACTCGTAATGCAAGCATGGAGGGCCACAGAACGTGAGCTAATTTATTCAGTTTGATTTTTGCGTTCGACAGCTCACGCGAGAACACGCCGCCTACCGGCCGGGACATCGCGTCGCGCTGAACCTGATGCCTGTAGGCCACGATGCGTTGCTATACGACATGCCGCTGGACAGCTTCTATGACCCGCAACAACTTGCGGCAGTCTCCCGCAGATTTCGAGGACGCATGACCGCCGCTGACATGCGCTCGCCGTCCGTCTCGGGGTGCCGCATGACGCGACGGTGAAAGACAGATCCGGTCGCTCGCGGACCGGATCCGGCGTTGCCACCAGCGCCTCCGGCGCCGCGGCGGCCCGCGCCGGGTGCGCTAACTGTGGTGTGCAACTGCTATTCTGGACGGCGAGATCAGCAGTGCGCAAATGAGTAGGTAGTCGGTCGCAGGCCCTCGGTCGCAGTTGGTGAACTGCCGTCTACCGGGTCCACGCGGTCGGGGCGGCCGCCGTGCCGGGGTCTTGCGAACCCATCGAGGCCGCGATCGAGGCCGCGGCGCAGGTCGCGAGCGGTGTGATGGGCAGCGTCGGGTCGAACCCGGCACACGCCCGTTGCAGGGTCGCGGCAGCCGGCCGTGAGCAGCGCCTTGCGGAACGTACCGCTACTTCACGACGAACGTCGTCGACGTCGACCCGATGTTGCCGGCGGCATCGGCGGCCCGGATCGCCAGCGTGTGCGTGCCGCGGGGCAGGGCGATCGGCAGATCGAGCCGCAGGTCCTCCGCGAGGTCGTCGAACAGGCCGTCGGCCGAGGTCCCGATCTGCCACGGGCCGTCGTCGACCGAGAACGCCATCTCGGCGATCGTGCTGAGCGCGTCGTGGGCCCGCGCCTGCGCCCGGGGGTAGGTCACCGTGAGCCCGTCGATCACGGGGCGGGTGTTGTCGATCGCGAACATCGTCGTGATCTGACTCGTGGTCAGCGCGCGATCCGGCGAGTTCGCGGCGGCGTCGGACGCGGTGACCCGCACCCGGTACCAGCCGTCGGGATAGGTCTCGGTGTTCCACTCCCACGAGGTCGCGGTCAGCGGCGTCTTGCCGGTCTGGATCGGGCGCCAGTTGGCCTCGCCGTCGCGCCGGGCCTCGAGAGTGTACGTGGTGTCGTCGGCGTCGGGGTTCTCGACCTTCCACTTGACGCGCAGCATCGGGCTGCGGGGCTTGGCGGCGGAGTCCTTGAGCGTGGGCAGCGAGTCCTTGTTTGCGACCTCGACCGAGACGTCCTGCACGGTGGTCGGCTGGTTCTGCGGCACGTAGTAGCTGTTCACGCGGTGGACGCGGGCCGTGTCGTCCTCGAGCGCGATCCGGAACTGCAGGTAGCGGCCGGCCGGGCTGGCGATCTTGCCGCCCTCGTTGCCGCCGCCGAGCTTGCCGATCTGGACCGGGGCCTGCCACTCGCTCCAGCCGACGCCGGGCTTGGCGGTGTTGCCGCTGCGGGTCTCGAGCTTGAGCTTGCCCGACCCCGACCAGGTCAGCTTGCCGAACCGCGACACCGCCTTGGCGTCGAGCACGTCGCTGACGTAGCGCGCCTGCGATGCCCGGCCGGTCGAGCGGTACACGGCGGAGGCATCGTCGGTGGCGAAGCACAGAAGGCCGTGATCGAACCACAGCTGCGACACCGCGCGCTCGTCGACGTCGAACGCCGTCGCGATCGACTCGTCGGCCTCGACCATGTAGATCCGGCCCTTGTCGGCGGCCCCGGCGTAGATCGCGCCGTCTCCGCCGACCGCCAGCGACGTGAAGTAGGTCTGGGTGAGCGCGTGCAGCTGGTCGAGCCGGCCGTCGTTGGCGATCCGGAACAGCGCGCCCTTGCCCTTCTTGGCGCCCTTGCGCCCCAGGTCGGTCACCGGGACCGGATCCTTGTCGGCGCCGGGCCTGGACCCGACCTCGGGCGGCCGGGCGACCTGGCCCTTGGCCGCGTTCGGCTTCTCGGCGGCCTCGACCTGCGCCGGGCTCTTGGCGGTCGGCGGCGGCGACTCGACCAGGTCGTTGGCCGCCGCGATCACGCCGCCCGAGTAGGCCGCGAGCGACGACACCTCGTTGCCCGCGAAGTCGGCCATCGCGCGCGCCTTGCCGAGCCTGGGATCGAACCGGAACACCAGCGCGCGGTCGCTGGTGCCCAGCCACACCGCGCCATCGCTGGTCACGGTCAGCGCGGTGATCCGCTTGTCGTCGGTGTCGAACACCTCCTTGGCGGCGCCGCCGGTGACGGCGAACAGCTTGCCCGACGGCCCGGTGCCGGCATAGACCGTGTTACCCGCCGCGGCGAGCGACCACACGGTCTCGACGTCCTTGTCCTTGCCGAGCGGCCCGGTCGAGGTCGCCTTGCCGGTGGCGACGTCGATCCGCCACAGCTTGTTGCCCGGCATCGCGCCGGCCCACACCACGCCGTCGCCGGTCTGGGTCAGCGCGACCACGGCGATCGCGCCGGGCAGCGAGACCAGCCTGGTCACCGTGTCGCCCGACATCCGGAAGATCGCGCCGCCGGCGTCCGATCCGAGCAGCACGCTGCCGTCGGCGAGCCGCAGCGAGCTCCACACCGCGTCGCCCTCGAGCGCGGTGCGCTTGGTATCCCAGCCCGGGCGAAGCTCGCCGGCCGAGGTGATGAAGGCGCTGGTGGCGTCACCGGCGTCCCACTGTGGATAGGTCTCGACGCTCCAGGTCGCGGTGACCACGGCGGCGGCGGGCAGGGCGCACAGGCACAGGCCGCACGCGACGAACAGACGGAGTGACTTCACGGATCCCCCAGAGAACGGAAACACGATGGAAAACAGCGACGTACGAAAGCAGCAGCGGCAGCGATCAGCGAGCGCGGACGTGGACCAGGGTCGACGACGTGCCGTTGACGACGCGCCGGGCCGGGGACTTGGTGCGCGCGATCGGCTTGTAGAGCTGCGCGCGCTGCGTGTGGCTCTGCGGGTGGAGCTTGTCGAGCGCGCTCTGCGGCAGATCGCGCACGAGCTTGCCGTCGAGCGCGACGCCCTCGTCGGCGGGGTACAGCGTCACCGCCCAGATGTTGCCCGGCAGGAGCGAGCGGAACGCGTTCAACAGCGACGGCAGATCGACGGGCGGCGGCGCGTCGAGCTTGGCCGCGTCACCGGCGCTGACCTCGAGCTGGACGATGCCGCCGGCCAGGCTGGCCGGGACGTCGACCGGGACGTCCTCGACGATGTCCTTGCCATCCCACGTGCTCATCTGGACCTGGATCAGGTTATGGCCGACCACCAGCTCCGAGCCGGGGATCTTGACCTCCTTGATCTCGCCGTAGTTGGCCTCGAACCGCAGGTCGACCTTGATGTCGACGCGCTGGATCGAGACCGGGGCGTACGGGTTGAGCAGCAGCGGGACCAGCACGCGCAGGCCGCGCACCGCGCCCATCACGCTGGCCGCGCCGTCGTTGGCGTAGACGTAGTCGACGAAGTGGATCGGCTCCTGGCCGCCGAGCTGGACGGCGGACTCGACCCGCGCCGTGACGTTGTCGCGGTCCGGCAGGTAATAGTTGATCGCGTTCATCACCGCGGCGCCGGCGAGCGACGGGGTCAGGAACTTGTTGTTCAGGATCTCGACGTGGAACGTGCCCTTCTCGGTGTGCTTGTCGGTCCCGCTCGTGATCGAGATGTCGACCGGGATCGTCGGCGTGCGCAGGCTGGTGTCGGCGACGATCGCGGCCTGGCGGTCCTGGACCAGCGAGCCGATCTCGTTGATCGAGCTGCCCATGAGGAACGCGCTCTGCGCCGATGGCACCACGGCGTGGATGCTCGCGGTCGACACCGGCGCGTAGGTCTCGCCGGTCTGGAAGATCGGGTGGCCGCACGACAGGACCTTGTCGCCCTCGACGTACGACACGGTGCAGATCCCGGCGGCGCTCATGTCACCGCGGATCAGCTCGACCGCGAGCGGCGCCCCGGGCACGAACTGGGTCGGCCCGCCCTCGATCTTGCCGCCGGTCGTTCCGCCGGCCCGCACCGGCACGATGTTGGAATCGCCGAACAGCTTCTCGAGCTGGCCGAATGCCGGCGCCGAGAACCCGGCGATCGATAACGGCATCGAGGCGGTCATGGTCTGGTCGTCGAGCGGCGCCGGCCGGGTGACCGGCGCGGGCAGCGGCGCGGACAGAAGCCAGCTCCTGCGCACCGGCCCGAGCGCGGCCATCGCCTCGGCGGCGTCGACCGTAGGCGTGAGCCGCCGCCAGTCATCGAGCGACGCGGCCATCGGCTGCACCGTCTTGAAGCTGCCGCCCACGGCCTGGATCGCCTTGCCGCGGCGGAACGCATCGCCCTCGTGCTTCATGTACT
Organism: Kofleriaceae bacterium; assembly: GCA_036403075.1. Classification (GTDB taxonomy): domain Bacteria; phylum Myxococcota_A; class Polyangia; order Haliangiales; family Haliangiaceae; genus JABFXX01. The sequence goes on along the minus strand of DASWRS010000101.1, from coordinate 19,552 downwards.
CGATCGGCGTGCAGCCGCCGAGCGCGACCTTGTTGAAGCGGAAGCCGTAGGAGAACGCGCACATCAACTTGTCGTCGATGTACAGCGGGCTGCCCGACATCCCCTGCCAGAACCCGGAGACCGCCATCTTGGGGTCGTCCGACTTGACGAGCACGATGTCCTGCTTGGGCAGGAAGTTCTTCACCACGGAGACCACCTCGAAGGTGAACCGCTCGGGCTTGGTGCCCGAGAAGGTGGTCAGCCCGTATCCGGTCTGCCCCCGCTGAACCTTGGATACAGGAAAGATCTCGGTCGGCTGTGCGCGCGCAGTGGCCGCGCACGCGAATACCCCGGCAGCGGCACAAAGCCGCACAAGTCCGCGCATGTGCAGCTAGGATACTGGGACAGCTCGGGCACCGCCACAACCTTCCCCTGTCTCCGAGAATGTCGCGGCGACATGTCCTGATGTGGGACAACGCGGCGGCGAACAAACACCGCCTGATCTTCCGGAGATTTGCCGCATTCGACGCTGGTCAGCGAGGGCCAGGAAACGCCTGGGCAGTGCGGCAAGTTCGCGACAAGTGTGTCAGGTTTTGCGTCGGCGCTGTTAGCTGTCCATCAAGCGCGGCGCTCGACGGTGATCTCGCGCGTCAAATGTCTTCGATGAGTTACCGCACAGATCGGACCCCGGCACAAGCTCTGCAGATGCAGCGGGCACGGAGGTAAGGCATGTCGAATTTCGTCGAAACGTGGAAGGGAATCGCTACGGCCCTCGGTCGCTCGGAGCGTTGGTGCAGGTACATGGCACGCCGGGCCGGCGATCCGCTTCCGGTCTTCAAGGTGGGCGGTATCGTTCGACTGAACACGAACGACCTCGAAGACTGGCTGGTGCGTCAGCGCGACCGTTCGATGCGGATCCCGGCCACGCCGGTGATTCCCTCGGGCCCTGGTGACGACGTCGCGCTGCGTTTGATCGCCTAGCTTTCGTTGTCTTGGCTTCCGGCGGGTGGACACGGGGAGCGGTTCGCATTAAGAACCGGCCCACATGAGTCGTCCGCTGTCCGATCTGCGCGGTCCGGTCCGCGCGCTGTTCTCCGACGTCGATGGCACCATGACGACGGGCGAGCGGATCGAGTCTGCGACCTACCAGGCGCTCGAGCAGCTCGAGGCCTCGGGGATCCCGGTCATCCTGGTGACCGGCCGGCCCGCCGGGTGGGGCCAGGCGCTGATGAAGATGATGCCAGTGGTCGCGGTCGTCACCGAGAACGGCGGCGTCACGTTCGTGCGCGAGGGCCGGCGCCAGACCAAGCTCTACGGCGTGCCGCAGGCGAGCCTGCCCGAGTGGCGGCGGCGGATGAACGACGCCGCGGTCGAGGTCATGTCGAAGGTGCCGGGCGCGCGGCTGTCGAGCGACTCGAAGTACCGCGAAGTCGACCTCGCGATCGACTGGAACGAGGAGGTCGCGCTGCCGGCCGAAGACGCCGAGCTCGTGGTCGAGATGCTGCGCAAGGCCGGGTTCACCGCGGTGCGGTCGAGCGTGCACGTCAACTTCGGCCCGCCGCACTTCGACAAGCTGTCGGCGTGCCTCACGGTGGTTCGCCAGGTGCTCGGCGGCGATCCCGCCGACCTGTCGCCGTACGTCTACGTCGGCGATGCGCTCAACGACGCGCCGATGTTCGCCGGGTTCCCATCGTCGGTCGGCGTCGCCAACATCCGGGCGTGGTGGGACGAGCTCACCAGCAAGCCGGCGTACGTGACCGAGCGCCCCGAGGGCGCGGGGCTGCGCGAGTTGATCGCGCACCTGACCAGCCTGTCCGGGGCATAGCCCCCGGCTATAGTTGGGTCGATGGCCAAGCCCGACGTGTTCACCCATGCGCTGCGCGCGCTCGACGGGGGACGCGGCGTGGCGATCGCGTGCGTGATCGGCGCCCGCGGCTCGACCCCGCGCCACCTCGGCGCGCGGATGGCGGTCGCCGACGACGGCGAGCAGTGGGGCACGGTGGGCGGCGGCCGGATCGAGCAGCTCGTGGTCGCGGCAGCGCGCGAGGTCGCGGCGGGCGCGGCGCCGCGCGTGGTGCGCCAGCACCTGGTGCGCGATCTCGCGATGTGCTGCGGCGGCTCGATGGAGGTGGTCGTGACGCCGGCGGCCGGCTCGCGCGAGGCGATCGCGGGGCTCGCCGGCGATCGGACGCCGCGGATCCTCGCGACGCCGCTCGACGGCGGCCCGCTGGCGATCCGCGCTCCGGCGCCGGGCGATCCACGGCCGCACCACCCGGTGGTGCACGACGGCGTGCTGCTCGAGCGGCTCGGCGCCGCCGAGCGCGCGATCGTGCTCGGTCTGGGCCACGTCGCGCGCCACCTCGGGCCGTTGCTCGCCGGGGTCGGGTTCAACGTCGTGGTGTGCGACGACGGCGAGACCGGCGCGACCGAGACCGCCGCGCCGTGGGCGAGCGATCTCATCGAGTCGTTCGACGTCGCCGAGATCGAGCGCCGGGTCGGCGGGTTCTCGGTCGACGACTTCGTGCTGATCGTGACCCGCGATCACGCGATCGACCTGCGGCTGCTCGAGCAGCTGATCGTGCGCGACGAGCTCGGCTACCTCGGGATGATCGGCAGCCGTGGCAAGGTCGGGCGGTTCCGCAAGCGGCTCGAGGTCCGCGGCCTGCTCGACGGCGACGCGGGCGCGGCGCGCTGGGCGCGGCTGCGCGCCCCGGTCGGGCTCAACCTCGGCGCCGAGACCCCCGAGGAGATCGCGGTCGCGATCGCGGCCGAGCTGATCGCGGTGCGCCGGCGGGGCGAGCCGGCGGCCGAGCCGTGGGCCCCGGTGCTTGCCGCCGAGGCCCCGTGAGCGAAGCGAGGCGAGGCGGGGTGGGGCCGTGCCGGCGGGGCCGGTGGGGCCGGCGGGGCGGGATGCAGCCCCGGGGTGATCGATGACGGCTCCGGTGACGGCGCCGGTGGGGCTCGCCGCGGTGATCGTCGCGGCGGGGGCCGGCCGGCGGCTCGGCGGCGTGGCCAAGGCGCTGCTGCCGCACCGCGGCGCGAGCTACCTCGCCGCGATCGCCGCCACCGCACGCGCGGTCGGGCTGGTGGACGCCGTGGTCGTGGTCGGCGAGCCGTTCGCCGCCGAGGTCGCGGCCCACGCACGGCAGCTGGCGCTGCGGGTCCGGGTCAACCCGGCGCCCGAGCGCGGCATGGCGAGCTCGGTGGCGCTCGGGTTCGCCGGGCTCGCCGGCGGTCCCGCAGCAGCGGCGTGGCTGTGGCCGGTCGACCACCCGGCGGTCACCGCCGACACGCTGCGGCGCGTGATCGCGGCGTTCGCCGCGCCGGAGGCTGTAGCCGAGGCGGTGCCGGGTGCCGTGCCGGGTGCCGTGCCGGCGGCCGGTATCGAGGTCGCCCGGCCGTGCTTCCAGGGCCGCGGCGGACACCCGCCGCTGATCGCGCGGTCGCTGTGGCCTCGGCTCGCGGCGTGCGCGGCCGAGCCCGATGGCGCGCGTGGCGTGGTGCGCGCCGCGCGCCGGATCGACGTCGAGGTCGACGATCCGGGCGTGGTGCAGGACATCGATACCGCCGCGGATCTCGCGGATCTCGCGGACCTCGGGGACCTCGGGGGGCTCGGGTGATGCGCGCGCACCCGGCGCTGGTTGTCGCGGCCGGGCTTGCCGCCGGCTGCCCGGGCGCGCCGTCCCGGCCGGCCCCGGCCGCGTCGGACTCCGCGACCCGCGACGACGAGACCCGGCTCACCCGGCAATACAACGAGCTCCAGGACGACATCTTCACGTCGTACGATCGCGACGAGCCGCCCGAGCTCGGCACCCGGATGATCGATGCGCGGATCGGCGCCGCCCGGATCGGCGCGGGGCCGAGCGACGTCCACCTCGGCGACCTGTCGCACGCGCCGAGCCGGTGGCCACTCGACGTCGGTCGCTCGATCCGGACCGAGGTGCGCTCGAAGAGCCTCGAGCTCCACATCGCGCTCGATCAGACCGCCGGGTGGATGGCCGACGAGGTGTCGTGGCGGATCGACATCTGCGGCCGCAGCGCGGTGATCCCGCTGCGGATCACCGCGCTCTACGCCCAGGATGGCGATCGCTGGGTGCCGGTCGTCGAGCACCTGTCGTTCGGCGCCTCGGCGGTGCAGGGCGCGCCGCCGCTGTCCGCGCCGATCAAGGCCGGCGTCGTATCGGCCGCGCTCCGGGACCAGCTGCTCGACGTGGTCACGCGCGCGCTGCTGCGGACGCCGCACGATCCCGGCGCGATCGCCGGGCAGAGCCAGGGTGGGCTGGTGCTCGGCCCTGATGCCGCCGACGAGTGGCACGGCGCGCGCGTGCTCGACGCGCGGCTGCCGCCCGGCAAGTTCGGCGATCCCAGGATCGGCGTGATCGGCCGGACCCCGGCGACCGCGACGGTCGCGTACTGGATCGGCCCCTACGCCGTCGCAGGAGCGCCCGCCGGCGCGGCGCTGCGCGCGACCCACGTGTTCGAGAAGCGGTGGTTCGATACGCCGGGCGGCCTGCCCAGCGCGACCCGGAGCTGTCACCTCGAGGACAAGGACGCGAGGACCGGCAGGGCCGCCGAGGTCGCGGCGCACTGCCGGTGGATGCTGGTGCAGAGTCACCTGTCGCAGCCGATCGGCGATGACGAGCTCGCCGGCCTGGTGTTCGGCAGCGCGCGGCTGTCGTCGAGCCCGCTGAAGCTCGTCTGCGACGAGCGGCCGAGGGCTACGGCTCCTGCAGCTGGGCCTCGTCCGGCAGCGACTCCGCCGACGGCAGGAAGCCGGTGACGTGCGGATCTCGCAGGTAGGTGTCGGTCAGCCGCTTCTTGCGCGGCCATAGCGGCAACAGCCGCAGCGGCAGCGTGATCAGCGAGCCCAGGCCGCCGGCCAGCTTGCCGCCGTAGGCCTCGGCGACGAGCAGCGCGCGGCGCCCGGCGGACAGCTCGGCGAGCGGCCGATCGAGCACGCCGGTCCGCCGCAGCCGGATCTCGGCGCACGCATTGGCGTGGTCGAGGAACGCCGGCAGGTGCTTCATCACCGGGTGCTCCTCGCCGCGGGTCAGCCGGCGCTCCATGTAGCGCGCGAGCCGGCGGACGCCCCACATCGAGACCAGCGACAGGCCGAGCAGGCGGCGGCGCAGCCAGCCCTTGCCGGCGATCGCCCGGGTGGTCTGCTGCTCGCCGAACTCGACGTGGCGCTCCTCCTGCTTGACCGCGCGGCGCAGGATGTCGACCGAGGGCTTGTGATCGAGCGTGTCGATCACGGCGTAGAACGCCTGGAGCACGAAGCCCTCGCCCTGGGCCATCTCGAGCGCGACGTGCTCGGCCCATGACCCGCCCATCATGCCGGTCGCGAGGAACCGGACCGCGGGGTGTGCCGGGCGCGGCCGGCAGCCGAGCATCGCCATGATCCGGAGGAAGTTGTCGACGTGCTGCATCTCCTCGAGCGACTGGCGCGCGAGGAACTTCGCGGCCTCGAGGTCCGGCGCGTCGTACAGCCAGTGTCCAACCTGGATCCCGGTGACCTCACCGTAGAGGAACTGGTTGAACATCCACTCCAGGAGCTCGCGGTCGCGCCCCGGATCGAGCTTCGCGCCCGCGAAGTCGAACGTCATCTCGTCGCGCGTGAGCAGCATCGGGCTACCGGAGGATAGCCCGAAACCTACCGGCCGCCGACCGGACAGCGCCCCGGCCCGGCGCCGGAACGGGCGCGCGGCGGTTAGATCCGCGTCAGCCCGGCGCCCGCGGCGCCGCGCCATGGATGGCCCACCGGCAATGACCCGGGTGGGTCAAGGACGGCGGCGGGACCGGATACGACCGGTCCGGGCCGCGTGGAAGTGCGGACCGTGAATGGTCACGCCCGGGTACCTGGCGATGATCGCTTCGGCATCGCGCATCGCGCGCATCCCGTCCGCGTCGCCCTCGCGCTGGAACGGCTCACCGGCGTCCGCGGGAGAGAACGAGATCGTGGATCGGCCGGTGCTTGCATCGACCGATACGAAGATGCGCTCCGGCCGCCGGATCACGCGTGGCTGTCGCAGTGGTTCTGGTGTCATGGTTCGAGGTCCGGCTCCGCGATCTGATCCCAGTACCGCCGGGCGGCGACGTAGACCGCCCGGGACCATGCCGCGACCGCTGCCGGATCGGCCGTGGGCTGACGCGCCGCCGGCAGCTCGCGCATCACGCGCGACCGTGCCTCACGGATCGTCCCCGGCCAGCCGCCGACGACATCGCGGGTCTGCGCGCGCAGCGCACTCGCGACGTCGCACGCCCAGGCCTCACCGAGCGCCGTGGACACGGCGGGCACGATCTCGGCAAGCACCGGGTTCACCAACGTCCGCCGCCACCCCGGCGATCCGAGTTACGGCCCCCACCCCCGCCACCGCCGCCACCACCGCCACCGAAGCCGCCGCGATTGCCACCGCCGCCACCGCCGCCGCCAAAGCCACGAGGACCGCCGCCACCACCACCACCGCCGCCGGGACGGCGCTCCTCGGCAATGTCGACGCGGAGCGAGCGTCCGGCGAGGTCCTTGCCGTTGAGATCGGTGATCGCCTTCTGCGCGGCGTCGGGGCTCGCCATCTCGACGAAGCAGAACCCGCGCGACTGGCCGCTCATGCGGTCGATCATCAGGTTGACCGCCTTGACCTCGCCGGATGTGGCGAAGTGCTGCGTGATGAGATCCTCGGTGGCGTGGTAGGGCAGGTTGCCCACGTACAGACGACTCGACATGGATATTCTCGCTAGCTCCGGATCGGAAGGTCAGGCCCCCGGAGCCGCGCGGGGCATGTCCTGTGACCACATGCGTGGGTCACATCGCCCTGACTGCCAGCGGACGTATTGCGCGACGGCGATCCCGACCGGTGCCAGAAATGAACGTGCACGCGGGATAGCATGTGGCCAGGAGCACGTCCAACGAAACCGCTCCCCACATGGGCCGGAATGTTTCGTACATGTGGATGTTTTCGTGGGTTGGCATACCCCAGCGATCAGCGAAACAGCCTCGCGGCAGCGACGCGGGCTCGCTCGCGGACCCGCGGGGTCTCGAGGGTGTGGAGCACGCCGTCGCGGACCACGATCGTGCCGTCGACTGCAACGTGGCGAATGTCACTCGCGCGCGCTGCATAAGCGATCACGGACCACGGGCTCGCGGTCGGCACGGTGTGGAGTGCGCCGGTGTCGACCGCGATCACGTCGCCGCGCTTGCCGGGCTCGAGCGAGCCGATCTGGTCGGCGAGGCCGAGGGCCGCGGCGCCGCCGAGCGTCGCCATCCGCACGACCTCGGGCGCGGGCAGCGCGCGCGGGCCGCTGCGGTGCTTGTGGAGCAGGGCAGTGAGCCGGAGCTCGAGCAGGCCATCTAGGTTGTTGTTGCAGGGCGCGCCGTCGGCGCCGATCGCGACCGAGACCCCGGCGGCGACGAGCTCGGGGACCTGGCAGATCCCCGAGGCGAGCTTCAGGTTCGATGACGGGCAGTGGCAGACGTGGGCGCCGCGCGCGGCGAGCAGGCGGCGCTCCTCGGCGCTCAGGTGGATGCAGTGCGCGATGCAGCAGTGCTCGCCGAGCAGGCCGAGCTCGTCGAGCACGACGATGTTGTCCTTGCCGAACCGCTGGCGGACCAGCGCGATCTCGCCGAGGTTCTCGCTGGCGTGGGTGTGGATCCGGACGCCGCGGGCCCGCGCCTGCTCGCCGACCTCGCGGAGCAGCTCGTCGGTGCACGACGGCACGAACCGCGGCGCGTAGGCGTAGCGCAGCCGGCCGTTCGCGGCCCCGTGCCAGCGCGCGATCAGCGCGGCGGACTCGTCGAGCGAAGCCTGGGTCGATTCGCGCAGCCCGGGCGGGATCTGCGGATCCGGCGCGTCCATCATCGCCTTGCCGATCGTCGCGCGGATCCCGGCGCGCTCGGCGGCGGCGAACACCGCGTCGGTGTGGTGCACCGTCGCCATGTCGAGGATCGCCGTGGTGCCGCCCAGCAGGAGCTCGGCGCACGCCAGCTCCGCGCTCGCGCCGAGCGCGGCCTCGTCGAGCGCGGCCTCGTACGGCCACACCACCGTGCGCAGCCAGTCGAGCAGCTCGAGGTCGTCGGCGCGGCCGCGCGCCAGGGTCTGGCAGGTGTGGACGTGGGCCTGGACCAGGCCCGGCATGACGATGCAGCCGGTGCAGTCGACGATCGTGTAGTCGTGGGCCACCGGCGTGTAGTCGCCGCCGACCTGGACGATCGCGCCGCCGCGGCAGGCGACGTCGCCGGCGAGGACGCGGTGCGCCGGGTCGATGGTCAGGATCGTCCCGCCGCGGAAGATCAGCTCGTCGTCGCGTGGCGTCATGGCAGCTCTCGCCCCGAGAACCCGTCGGGCAGCAGCTCGGCGAGCGTCCAGCACCGGCGCTCGCCGAGCGGGTTGATCGCGATCACTGTGACCGCGGCCGGATCGGGCGCGAACTCGTACAGCACCTGGCGGCACGCGCCGCACGGCGACGACGGCGGCGAGGCATCGGTGCACACCGCCACCGCCTCGAGCCGGTGGGCGCCGGCGAGCACCGCGGCGAACACGGCGGTGCGCTCGGCGCAGATCGACAGGCCGTACGACGCGTTCTCGATGTTCGCGCCCTCGAACACCGCGCCGGCCATCCGCACCGCGGCGCCGACCGTGAACTTCGAGTACGGCGCGTAGGCCCGGCCTTGGGCGTCGCGCGCGTGGGCCTCGAGCGCCGGGTCCCCGTCGGGCGCGTCGGGCGCGTCGGGCCTGTCGGGCGTGTCGGGCCTGTCGTGCGTGTCCGGCGTGTCGCGCGTGTCGCGCGTCCCGGTCATGGCGCGAGCTCTTCGTGGGCGACCAGCGCGCCGAGGATCGCGTCGAGCAGCGCCTCGAACGTCGTGCGGACCCGGGCCGCGGTGGCGGTGACCTCGTCGTGCGACAGCGCGTGACCGGTGATGCCCGCGGCCTGGTTGGTGATGCACGACAGGCCGATCACCCGTGCGCCCATGTGCCGTGCGACGCAGACCTCCGGCACGGTCGACATCCCGACCGCGTCGGCGCCGAGCACCTGGAGCATCCGGACCTCGGCCGGGGTCTCGTAGGTCGGCCCCGGCATCGCGGCGTACACGCCCTCGGCGAGCTCGATCCCGGCGGCGGCGGCCGCGCGCCGGGCCAGGTCGCGGAGCTCGGGGGCGTACGCGGCGGTCATGTCGGGGAACCTCGGCCCGAGCCGGTCGTCGTTGGGGCCGCGCAGCGCGTGGTCGCGGAGCAGGTCGATGTGATCGCGGATCAGCATCAGCGTGCCCGCCGGCCACGCCGGGTTGATGCCGCCGGCCGAGTTGGTGACGATGACGATCCGGGCGCCGAGCGCGACCAGCACGCGCGCCGGGAACGCCACGGTCTGCGCGCTGTGGCCCTCGTAGAGGTGGACGCGGCCCTGCATCGCGACGCAGCGCACGCCGGCGCGCTCGCCGAGCACGAGCCGGCCCTTGTGGCCCACGACGTGGGACCGCGGGAACTCCGGAAGATCGCCGTAGTCGATCGCGGTCGCGCCGGCCAGGCCGTCGGCGAACCCGCCCAGGCCCGAGCCGAGGATCAGCCCGACCTGCGGGACGATCGAGCTGCGCGCGCGCACCGCCCGTGCCGCCGCGTGGACACGGTCGTGGAGGCCGGCGCGGTCGGAGCCGCCGGCGATGCCGAGATCACGCGCGGTCATCGCAGGGTCTCCCGGCGGCGCGAACCGGGCGGTCTGGCGCGGAGGCCATCGTGGAGACCGGGGACGTGGCGCGCGGTCATCGCAGGATCTCCAGGATGCGCGAGCCGGGCGGCTCGATCTGACGCGGATCGATCCGCGGATCCGCGGGCTCGATCGCGAACGCGCGCTCGATCAGCGCGCGGGCCTCGGCGAGCCGGGCGTCTCCGGGCGCCAGGTCGTGGCACAGGATGACCTGCGGCGGCGCGCCGGGCTCGATCGGCTCGCCGACGTAGGCGTCGATCACCAGGCCGGCCGCGGGGTCGATCACGTCATCGGTGGTCCGCCGGCCCGCGCCGAGCAGCACCGCCGCCGTGCCGAGCGCCTCGCTGTCGATCGCGGTGATCCGGCCGGGCGGCAGGCTCAGCTCGTCGCGGTGGCGTGCCCGCGGCAGGACGCTGCCCGGCGAGTCGCAGACCCGCGGGTCGCCGCCCTGGGCCGCGACCAGCTTGCGGAACACCTCGAGCGCGCTGCCGTCGGCCAGCGCGCGCTCGATCCGGGCGCGGCCGTCGGCGGGATCGCGCGCGACGCCGCCGAGCACCAGCATCTCGGCGCCGAGCACGTGGGTCAGCTCGCGGGTGTCGACCGGGCCGCCGCCGCGCAGGATCTCGATCGACTCGCGGATCTCGAGCGCGTTGCCGATCGTGCGGCCGATCGGCGCGTTCATGTCGGTGATCACGCAGGTCACACGCTTGCCGGCGCGCTGGCCGATCGCGCGCAGCAGCGCGCACAGCTCGCGGGCGCGCTCGATCGTCTTCATGAACGCGCCGCGGCCGACCTTGCAGTCGATCACCAGGCCGTCGATGCCCTCGGCGAGCTTCTTCGACATGATCGACGAGGCGATCATCGGCAGCGACTCGATCGTCGCGGTCACGTCGCGCAACGCGTAGAGCCGCTTGTCCGCCGGGGCGATCTGCGCCGTCTGGCCGATCAGGCACACGCCGAGCTCGGCGACCTGGGCGGCGAACTGCTCGACCGGCAGGTCGACCCTGAACCCCGGGATCGAGGCGAGCTTGTCGAGCGTGCCGCCGGTGTGGCCCAGGCCGCGGCCCGAGACCATCGGCACCGCGACGCCGCAGGCCGCGACCGCCGGCGCCAGCGGGATCGAGATCTTGTCGCCGACCCCGCCGGTCGAGTGCTTGTCGACCTTGGCGCGCGCGATCCGCGACAGGTCGATCACCTCGCCCGAGCGGGTCATCGCGTCGGCCCACGCGGCGAGCTCGCGGTCGTCGAGCCCGCGGAAGAAGATCGCCATCAGCATCGCCGCGACCTGGTAATCGGCGATGCTGCCGTCGGTGACCCCGGCGATGAAGTCGCGGATCTCGGCGTCGTCGAGCGTGCCGCCGTCGCGCTTCTTGCGGATCAGCTGGACCGGCCGCATCAGTAGCCCTTGGCCTGGGCCGGAGCTCGGGCCTTGCCGTCGCCGGGACCTGCAGCATTCGTGGCGCCGGTGACGATCGCGACCGACGCCGACGCGCCGATCCGGGTCGCGCCGGCCTGCGCCATCTTGATCACGTCCTCCGCGGTGCGCACGCCGCCGGACGCCTTGACGCCGAGATCGGGGCCGACGACCCGCCGCATCAGCGCGACGTCCTCGACCGTCGCGCCGCCCTTGCCGAAGCCGGTCGAGGTCTTGACGAACGCGGCGCCGGCGAGCTTGGATAGCGTGCAGCCGATGATCTTCTGCTCGGTGTCGAGCGCGCTGGTCTCGAGGATCACCTTGACCTGGGCCGGCGCGCAGGCCTTGACCACCTTGCAGATGTCCTCGAACACGGTCTCGTAGTCGCGCGACTTGAGCGCGCCGATGTTGATCACCATGTCGATCTCACGCGCGCCCTGGCGCATCGCCTCGCGGGCCTCGTAGGCCTTGGCCGACGGGGTCATCGCGCCGAGCGGGAACCCGACCACGGCGCACACCATGACGTCGGTGCCGGCGAGCAGCGCCTTGCACAGCGGCACCCAGGTCGTGTTGACGCAGACCGAGGCGAAGCGATGGGCGCGCGCCTCCTCGCACAGCTTGACGACCTCGTCGCGCGTCGCCTCGGGCTTGAGCAGCGTGTGGTCGATCAGCTTGGCGAGATCGGCGGGGACCGAGCCGACGCCGGCCGGGGCGCCGACCCGCATCGCGCCGGCGCCCTCCATCGCGCGCACCGACCACGGCCGGCGCACCACGCACACCCCGCAGCTCGCGCAGTCCTCGCCCGGCGCGGTGTCGTCGTTGCACTCGCCGCGGTCGCGCGGCACCAGCGCGAGCTTGCCGGACGAGCCCAGCCGCTCCTGGACGCGCTGCGTGATGATCTCGACCAGTCGATCGACGTCGGTCATGGGAGGCCCACTATATCCCACTATCTTGCGTCAGCTCCCGGGCGGCGGCTTCGCCATCCGGAACGTGACGTCGTGCTGGGGCTCGTCGCGGCGGGTCTGCGACCGGCCGCGCTGCCGGACCATCTTGACGTTCTCGTCGGGCGACTCGATCCACTCGAACAGATCGCTCGAGACCTGGACTCCCGAGGTGGTCGCCGCCGAGTCCCACTGCTCGCTCTTGAGCAGCCAGCCGCCGCGGGTCTGGGCGTACGATCGCGCCTCGTTGTACGACACCCTCACGACCGGCGCGCCCGGATCGCCGGGCTGGTCGTGCGCGGTGAACAGCTGGTGAAACGCCGCGGCGGTGACCGGCCGCGGATCGACCAGGAACCAGGGCGTGCCGTCCGGCTTGCGGACCAGCACCATGTCCCCCGCCGAGCCGGACGCACCGGAGGTCGACGGCGACCGGCCCCGCGGCCCTTCGCCGGCGCGCCGCAGGTAGACCACGAGGCCGGCGACGAACACGGCGATGCACACGAACGTCAGCGCGACCAGCCAGCCCGGCAACCCGGCGCGCGGCACGGCGAGGTCGGCGCCGCTGGCGCGATCCGGGGGCTCGGCCGGCGCGGGCTCGGCCGCCGCCTCGTCGGAGCGGCGCTCGACCGGCGGCAGCGGGATCGGCCGCGACCGGTCGCGCGTGGCGACCAGCAGCGGCACGGCCGCCGGATCGAGCCGGCTGACGATGTGCGACAGCTGCGCGATCAGGTCGTCGTAGCCCGGCCGCTCGGCCGGCTTCTTCGCCATCATCGTGCGCGCCAGCTCGGCGAGCTCGCGGTCGCAGCCGGCGTTGATGGTCAGCGCGTCGGGCGGCGGGTTGCGCAGGTGGCGCGCGACGACCTTCAGGTACTTGTCCTCGGTGGGCTTCCCGGTGCGGAACGGCGGCATCCCGGTCAAGAGGAAGTACAGCGTGCCGCCGAGCGCGTAGATGTCGACCCGCTCGTCGATCGCCTCGCCGCGCGCCTGCTCCGGGGCGATGTAGTCCGGGGTCCCGACCACCACGCCCATCGCGGTCAGCGCCGGCTCGCTGCCCGGATCGACCGGCTTGGCCAGCCCGAAGTCGGTGACCTTGACCCGGCCGTCCGAAAGCCGGACGAGGTTCGACGGCTTGACGTCGCGGTGGATCAGCCCGGCCCGCGCGGCCGCCGCCAGCCCCTGCGCCGCGTCGAGCACCGCGTGGGCGGCGGCGAGCGAGTCGAGCCGGCCGCCGCGCTCGACGATCGTCCCCAGGTCGGCGCCGTCGAGCAGCTCCATCGCGATGTACGGCCGGTCGTCGAAGCTGCCGGTCGCGAACACCTGCACCACGTTGGGGTGGCTGATCGCCGCCACCGCGCGGCCCTCGCGTACGAAGCGCTGGCGCAGCTCGGGGCTGTCGCGGTGCTTCTCGGACAGGAGCTTGATCGCGACCCGGCGGTTCAGCCCGGTGTCGATGCCGCGGAACACCTCGCCCATCGATCCCGAGCCGATCGTGCCCTCGACGCGATAGGCGCCCAGGATCGTTCCCGACTGCGGGTTTGGCACGGTGGGCATTCTATCTCATGAGCCCGGAGCAGATCGCGGGAGGCCGGCGGTTGACGACGCGCCCGTGGCCGCGCAACGATCGCGGCGTGGCCGGTCAGGGAACGTGCGGCTCGGGGGCCGCGGCGTGCATCGCCGTGGACCAGGCGCTCGCGTTCGTCGACGGCGAGCTGGGGCCCGCCGAGCACGCCGGGGTCGAGCACCGGATCGATGCCTGCGTGGCGTGCCGCGCGGTGGTCGCCGAGGTCGCGCGCAGCGCCGGGGCCGAGCTGGTGCGCGATGCGCACGGCCGGACGTCGGTGGTGTACCGCCTCGTCGCCACGGCCCAGCTGCGGCCGCCGGGGGCGGCGCATCCCGCACCGGCTGCGCCGGCCGCGGCCGCACCTGCGCCTGGCGATGGGCGCCCGCCGGCCGACTCGGCGCTGGTTCCCGGCGAGGTCGTCGGGCGCTACGTCGTCGAGCGGCCGCTCGGCGCCGGCGGCATGGGCGTGGTCAGCCTGGCGCGCGATCCCGAGCTGCGCCGGCCGGTGGTGATCAAGCTGGTCCATCCCAGCATGGGCACCGGCATGGGCATCAGCATGGGCACCGGCGAGGGCGGCGACGAGCTCGAGGCCCGCCTCCGGCGCGAGGCCCAGGCGATGGCGCAGGTCTCGCACGCCAACGTGGTCCAGATCTTCGACATCGGCCGGCGCGGCGATCGCGTGTTCCTGGCGATGGAGTTCATCGACGGCCTGACGCTCGGCGACTGGCTGCGCGAGCGGCCGCGCACGCCCGACGAGATCCTCGCGGTGTTCCGCCAGGCGGGCGCCGGCCTGGCCGCCGCGCACCGCGCCGGGCTGGTGCACCGCGACTTCAAGCCCGGCAACGTGCTGGTCGGTCACGACGGCATCGTGAAGGTCACCGACTTCGGCCTCGCCCGCTCGGTGGCCGGCATGGCCGGGGGCGCCGCCGTGACCCGGCAGCTGCGGGTCGCCGAGCTCGCGGCGCCGCGCCCGTCGGGCGTGCACGCGGTGCTGACCGAGGCCAACGCGGTGGTCGGCACGCCGGCGTACATGGCGCCGGAGCAGGCCGCCGGGGCGCCGCTCGATGCCAGGACCGATCAGTACGCGCTCGCGGTCACGCTGCTCGACGCGCTGGTCGGCCAGCCGCCGACGCGGCGCCGCGTCGCGCCGGGCGATCCGGCGGCGGTCGACGACGGGCTCGCGCGCGCCGGCATCGCACCGCCGCTGCGCGCGGCGATCCTGCGCGGCCTCGCCGAGGATCCCGCCGCGCGGTTCCCGCGGATCGACGAGCTCCTGGACGCGCTGGTGCACACGCCCGCGTCGCCGCCGCCGCGGCGGTCGCGCCGGGCGCTCCTGATCATCGCCGGCGTCGCGCTGTGCGGGATCGCCGCCGCGACCTGGCTGGTGTACGGCCGTGGGGCCGGGGCGTGCACGGCGGACGCGCCGAGGCGCTGGACCGGCGCGCCGCGCGCCGGCGTGGTCGACGCGCTGGCGAAGTTGCCGCGGCCGTTCGCCGGGTGGGACGCCGAGCGGGTCGCCGGCGCGATCGACGGCGCGGTCGCGTCGCTGGCCTCGGCCGAGACCGCGCGCTGCCGCGGCGTCACCCCCGCTCCCGAGACCGCCGCCGACTGCGTCGCGCGTCGCACCGCGGCGCTCGGTGCGGCGGTCACGGCGCTGACCGCGTCGCCTCCGGCCGACGATCCGTGGCCGCTGGTGCGGGCGATCGAGCGCTGCGACGCGCCGGCAACCCCGGCCGGCGCCGAGCTGCGCGCCAGGCTTGGCGGCGCGACCGCGGCCCAGGCGCGCGACATCGCCGCCGCGGCCCAGCAGGCCGGAGACGCGTTGCTCGCGGCGGACGCGCTCGAGGTTGCCGGGCTCGGCGCGCTCGCCGGCGGCGAGGTCAAGCTCGCCGCCGACCAGTTCCGCGCGATGAGCGCGGCGGGGCTGCAGGCCGACAGCGCGGCGGTGCAGGGCCGGGCGCTGCTCGATCTGCTCGAGCTCGCCCGCTACACCGGCGATCACGAGCTCGGCTACCAGCAGCTCGTCGCCCTGACCGCCCTGCTCCGGCGTTACCACGAGCAGCCGCGCGACGTGGTCACCACGGCGCTCGTCGAGGGCGAGGTGTTCACCGAGCTGGGCGACGTCGCGACCGCGTTCGCGGCGTGGGATCGCGCCGCGGCGGCCGCGCTCGTACCCGGCGATCGCGACGCGACGCTCGCCGCGGCGATCGGCCGCGCCTGGTCGACGTACGCCTTGCGCCTCGATCTGCCCGGCGCCCGCGCGGCGGCGGCGGCCGCGATCGCCGCCGGTGCCGCGGCGAGCCCGGCCGCCCGCGCCCGGGCCCTCGGCATCGCCGCCGAGCTCGCGCTCGCCGCCGGCGACGGCGCCGCGGCCAGGGCGCTGCTTGATCAGGCGACCGGCCAGGCGACCGGCCAGGCGACCGGCCAGGCCACCGGCCAGGCCACCGACCAGGCGACCGGCCTCGCGGCGCCGGGCATCGCCGACCGGCTGCGCGCCCAGCGCGCCCGCGCGCTGCTCGGCGACATCGACGGCGCCCTCGCCGCGCTGGTGCCCGCGGCGAACGACAGCGCGACCACCGCGATCCGGATCGCGATCGCCCGCGGCAAGGCGCTGCTCGCGGCCGATCACGCCAGCGAGGCGACCGACGTGCTCGACAAGGCGCTGTCCGACAGCTCGTACGGCCAGCACCCCGCGCTGCCGATCTCCGAGCGCATCGACGCCGCGTTCGCCGCGTGCGAGGCGAGGCGCGCGGCGACCGGCACCTGCAAGACCGATCGCATCGCCGCGCTGATCGGCTCGCTCCACCCGCGCGCGCCGGTGCGCGCCCAGCTCGCGATCCTCGAAGCGGCGATCGCCCCGCCCGAGTCGCGCTCGGCGGCCGGCCACGGGCTGGCACGGGCGCTCGAGATCCTGGTCGAGGCCGGCGCCGAGCCGATCCGGATCGCCGAGCTGCGCTGGCAGCTCGCGCAGCTCTGCATGCCCGGCGCCGACTGCCGCGGCCTCGCCAACCAGGCCCGCGAGGCGTTCCAGGCCGCCGGCCGCAGCACCGAGGTCGCGGCGATCGACCGCTGGCTCGCCGAGGCTCCGGCCACGCCGTCGTGGCTCACCCGCGATGCCGGCGTGGCCCCCGAGGCGCCGCCGCCGGCGCGTCGCGATCCGCGGGGCCCGCAGCCATGAGCGACAGCGCCGTGAGGTCGCGGCATCGTCCGATCCGATCAGTTGCGGGGGGCGGCTCCACCGTCGCTGCGCTGCGACAGGTTCTCGAACCGCGTGTAGCGGCCCTCGAAGTGGGTCTCGACCGTGCCGGTCGCGCCGTGGCGGTTCTTGCCGATGATCACCTCCGCGATGTGCGGGTTCTCGGCCTCCTTGTTGTAGACCACGTCGCGGTAGATGAAGAGGATGACGTCGGCGTCCTGCTCGATCGCGCCGGACTCGCGCAGGTCCGAGAGCTGCGGGCGCTTGTCGGTGCGCTGCTCGAGCGAGCGGTTGAGCTGTGACAGCGCGAGCACCGGGCAGTGCAGCTCCTTGGCAAGCGCCTTGAGGCCGCGCGAGATCTCGCTGATCTCCTGCTCGCGGCTGGCCTTGGCGGCCTGTGGCGAGCCGCGCATCAGCTGGAGGTAATCGATGATGATCAGGCCGAACTTCTTGTCGCCGAACAGCTCGCGGTTGGAGCGGAACCGGCGGGCGCGGGCCCGGAGCTCGCGCAGGGACAGCGCCGGCGTGTCATCGATCAGGATCGGCGCCTTGGACAGCGACGCCGCGGCGTAGGTCAGGTTGGTCATGTCCTGGCGCTGGAGCTGGCCGCGGCGCAGCGCCGACGAGTCGACCCGGGCCTCCGAGCACAGCATGCGCTCGGCGAGCTGGGTCGACGACATCTCGAGCGAGAACACCAGGCACGGCCAGCCGCCGCCGCTGGCCACGGTCGCCGCGTTCTGGGCCAGCGACATCGCGAACGAGGTCTTGCCCATCGCCGGGCGCGCGGCGAGGATCACGAGCTCGGTCGGCTGCAGGCCCGCGGTGTGGGAGTCGAGGTCGGTGAACCCGGTCGGCACGCCGGTGATGCCGCCCTTGGCCTTGAACCGCTCGTCGAGCGAGCTGAACACCTTCTTGACCAGGCCCTTGAGCGGCTCGGGGCCCGTCTTGTCGCGGCGCTGGGTGACCTCGAAGATCTTGGCCTCGGCGTCGTCGAGGTAGTCGCGGACCTCGATGTTGTCCTCGTAGCCCTTCTCCGAGATCTCGCCGGCCGCGAGCATCAGCTTGCGCGCCTGGTGCTTGTCGGTGACGATCTCGGCGTAGGCCAGGACGTTGTCCGCGGTCGGCACGCGCAGGGTGAGCTCGCCGAGGAATGCCACGCCGCCGATCGCCTCGAGCTTGCCGGCCTTGGCGATCTCGTTCTCGAGCGTGACCACGTCGATCGGCCGGGCCGCCGCCTCGAGGTTGCGGATCGCCTGGAACACGACCTTGTGCTTGTGGTCGTAGAAGTCCTCGACCTCGAGCGTGTCGAGCTGGCTCAGGACCTCGTTGCGCAGCAGCACGCCGCCCAGGATGCTCGCCTCGGCATCCAGGTTGTGGGGCAGGACGCGTCGCGACATCAGGCGAGAGGGTACGCTACTTGTCCTTGCCGACCACCCAGAACTTCAGGGCCGCCACGACGCCTGCGGCGAGCCGCACCGGGACCTCGTACTTGCCGAGCGCCTTGACCGCCTGATCGAGCTGGATCGTGCGGTGGTCGATGTCGACTCCCGCGCGCTTGAGCTGCTCGGCGATGTCGCGGTTGGTGACCGAGCCGAACAGCTTCTCGTCTTCGCCGACGATGCGCTCGAACTGCAGCGTCATGCCGTTGATCCGCGTCGCCAGCTCCGTGGCGCTGGCGCGCTCCTTGGCGACCTTGCGCTCGATCAGCGTCTTCTCGTGATCGAGGCGGTTCTTGTTGCGCACCGTGGCGCTGACCGCAAAGCCACGCGGCACGAGGTAGTTGCGGCCGTAGCCCGGGCGGACCGAGACCAGCTCGCCGGCCTTGCCGAGGTTGTCGACGTCTTGTGTGAGGATGAGTTGCATCGGCATGATGGATTCCTCTGGGCTCAGTCCCCGGTGACGGAGAACGGCAGCAGCGCGAGCATCCGCGCCCGGCGGATCGCGGTGGAGATCACGCGCTGCTGGCGCGCGCTCGCCCCGCTGATCCGGCGCGGGATCATCTTGCCGCGATCGGTGACGAACGACCGCAGGATCTGCGGGTTCTTGTAATCGACCTTGTCGACGATCTCCTGCGACAGCAGCTTGCGGCGGGCGCCGGCGCCGCGGCCCTTGCCACCGCGGCGGTCATCACCATCGCGATCGAGACCTTCATCGGGTGCGTCCATACGGGTCGACATGGCTTACTCCTTCTCCTCGGGGGCCGGGATCCCGGGGTTCATCACGGGCACGTCCTCGAACTCGTCGCCGCCGAACTCGTCGTCGTCATCGGACGGCGTCTCGTCCGAGCCGCGCGACAGGAACAGATCCTCCTCGTCGGCCGCGGTCTGCGCCGCCTTCTCGAACGAGGTGTCGTCGAGCTCGGTCGGCCGGGCGGTGACGTCGACGTCCTCGTCGACCTTGACCGTCAGGTAGCGGATCACCGAGTCGAGCATGCGCAGGTTGCGCTCGGTCTCCTCGACGACGCCGGGCTGCGCCAGGTACAGCCAGTACAGGTAGATGCCCTTGCGCTCCTTGGCGACCTCGTAGGCGAGCCGGCGCTTGCCCCAGTTGTCGACCTTGAGGATCTTGCCGCCCATGCCTTCGATCACACCCTTGATGCGGTTGTTGACCTCGGCGACGCCTTCGTTCGGCGTGTTGGGGCGAAGGATGTAAGTGGTCTCGTATTCGCGAGACGTGTTCGGGGTGTCCCGAAGAGATTCCAGACGTGCCATTCGTGTCCTCGTGGGTGTAAAGCCCACCGTGGCTAGGTGAGCGAGGGAAGGCGG
>DASWRS010000100.1:0-3609 GCA_036403075.1 Kofleriaceae bacterium | reverse complement strand
CAAGGTGGTGATCGGGTTGGCGCTGTTGAAGATGCAGCGCATTCTGGAGCCATTCTCGCTTCCGTGCGCGATTTTTGGTTCAATTCGCGCGTTGATGCGCGATTTTTGGTTCAATTTAGGCGCTTATGCGCGATTTTTGGTCCCATTCGCGCGCTGGTGCGTGACTTTTGGTTCAATTCCGGGGCTGATGCGCGATTTTTGGTCGGTTCCCGGCTGATGGGTCTCGATCTCTGCGCCGTGGGGGAGCCTGGACGGTCGGAGGATCGAAGGAGCGTCGTCGTTCGCGAGGCTTCGAGCTTGATCGCATTGCGACCCAGATCGTGCGCACTACCGAACTTCGTCCGTGCCCAGGCCGCGATAGAAGCCTGTCGCAAATACGCCAGCGCGCCTGCAGCAGCCATGCAAGCTGGCCAGTACTCCGCAATTGTCAGACTGTCGTGGCACTCTCGCTGCGCATGCCGTCTCGGTCTTTGCAGCGGTGGAGAGCGGACGCGAGCGCTGCGCTCGACCGGATGGAACAGGCGCATCGCGCAGTAGGTGGGGCGAGCCCTGGACGGCGCTACGCAACGCAACAGATCAACCAGAGCTACCTCGTGCTGTTGTCATCGCACTTTCAGCTGTTCTGTCGTGACCTCCACTCCGAGGCCGTTGACCACCTTCTTCGTGGACTGGATCCGGCGCTGCTTCCGATCGTGCAGGCCGTGCTCACCTCGGACCGGAAGCTCGATCGAGGAAATCCAACCCCGGGAAACCTCGGTTCTGACTTTGGCCGGCTCGGGATGACGTTCTGGCCAGGCGTGAACGCCTTGCACCCGCACAACGCGACGCGAGCCAAGCGGCTCGAGATGATGGGTCACTGGCGAAAACGCGATCGCTCACCAAGACTTCGCTGGCAACGCAAGACACCTCGGTGGTCGGGCCGAGATCACGGTGGCAGACGTCCGGCAGTTTCGCAGCACATGTGGGGCCTTGGCGCTGTGGTTCGATCGCGCTGTGCTCTCACATCTCAGGGCCGTCGCGGGCCCGACAAGTGGGTGGTAAGGTAGAGAGGTGCCGCCGATGACCAAGACCCGCTTCAAGGTTGGTGACCGGGTTCGATTCCAGCTCGGAGCACACCGCGTGATCGGTACCGTCGTCGAGGATCGCGGACTGATCGGCGTTGGTGGTCGTCAGCTTGTGCGCGTGGAAGTCGAGCTCGATCCTACGTATTTGCGGGAGTTTGAGATTCCCGCAGCGTTGCTGACAGCGGCGTGAACAGCCTTCGAGCCGAGCGAATTGCCGCCGCCGGTCGGGCTGGCTGGTAACGGGTCCCGAGCACGAGGACGAGCATCGCATCCTGGCGCCTCCGGCGATGGAGCTCCGCATCGTGTCTCTGCCTGGTCTGCCACACGATCGAGACTCCGGTGCTTGAGGTGCGGCCGAGCCGCCCGGGGTCCCGCGACTCGAAACACCCTGGTGTGGCGGCTGCTACGATCCGGGGATGTCGCAGTACTCGAGCTTCACGTACCGGGACCGACGGATCGGCTTCTGCGAGCAGGGCAGCGGGCCGCGCGCGATCGTGCTGGTGCACGGGCTGCTGATGGACAGCCGGATGTACACCAAGCTGGCGCCGATGCTCGCCGAGCACGGCCACCGGGTGATCCTGGCGGACATGCTGGGCCACGGCACGTCGGGGCAGCCGCACGTGATGACGGAGTACTCGATGCCGCAGTTCGGCCGCGACGTGATCGCGCTGCTCGATCACCTGGGGCTGGCGCAGGCGGTGGTCGGGGGGACGTCGCTCGGTGCCAATGTCGCGCTCGAGGCGGCGGTGGCAGCGCCGGCGCGGGTCCGCGGGCTGGTGCTCGAGATGCCGGTGCTGGAGAACGCGCTGCCCGCGGCGGCGGCGGCGTTCGTGCCGCTCGCGCTGGCGCTGCGGGCGAGCCAGCGGCTGATGGCCGGGGTTGCCGCGCTGACCCGCCGGATCCCGCGCACGCACTTCCTGATCGACATGGTGATCGACTTCGTGCGGCGCGATCCGGCGGCGTCGCTCGCGGTGCTCGATGGGCTGCTGTTCGGGCGCGTCGCGCCGCCGCCCGAGGACCGGGTGACGCTGCCGCAGCCGGCGCTGGTGATCGGCCACTCGAGGGATCCGATCCACCCGTTCAGCGACGCCAACCGGATCGCGCACGAGCTGCCACACGCGCGGCTGGTCACGGCGCGATCGATGTTCGAGTGGCGGGTGCGGCCCGAGCGGCTGGATCGCGAGCTGGCGAGCTTTCTCGACGAGGTGTGGGGGTCCGAGCGCGCGGTGGCGTGACGCGCAACGTGTCGCAGGCGAGGTGAAGCCCGAGCCGCTGTGAGCACCGGTCGATCGCGGAAACCGGCGCGACCGGCGCGACCGGCGCGACTGGCTTGCCCTCGCGGAGGGCTGGCGGATAATAGACGGCCATGATGTCGGGCAGTACACCATACGAGGTCGCCAACACCGCTGACCCGGTGGCGGTGACCGCGCCTCCGGCGGGCGCGCCGGCGCGCGGCCGCGCCGAGCAGCTGCTGTGCATCGACGGCGACCGCTCGTTCACCGTGACGATGCCCGGCTCGGGCGAGCTGATCATCGGACGCGGCCCCGACGCCGGGCTGTCGGTCGACGATCCGCTGGTGTCGCGCGCCCACGCGCAGCTGCTGGTGGTCCCGGACGGGCTGCGGCTGAGTGACCTCGGCAGCCGGCACGGCACGCTGGTCAACGGCGAGCGACTGACCGAGCCGCGCCTGCTCGGCTCGGGCGACGTGATCGGGATCGGCAACGCGCTGCTCGTGGTGCGGCGGCCGATCCGGGCCCGCGCCGGGTCGGCGGTGACCGAGCAGCCGATGCTGCTGCGGCGTTTGACCGAGGAGCTGGCGCGCGTCGCCGAGTACGAGCGCGAGCTGTCGCTGGTGGTGGCCAAGCCGGGCGATGGCGACGCGCAGGCGCTGCTCGCGGTGATCGCCGATCGGCTCGGCGTGATCGACACCGCGGCGATCATCGGCGGCCGGCTGGTCTGCGCGCTGTTGCCCGAGCGCGGCGTCGACGAGGCCGCGGCGTTCGCGCGCGCGCTGGCCGAGCACGGCGCCGGCCGGATCGGGATCGCGACCGCGCCGTACGACGGGATCGATCCGGACGCGGTGTTCGGCGCGGCGCGGGCGGCGTGCGCGGCGGCGGCGCCCGGCGGCGTGGTGCAGGCGTGCGATGCGGCCGAGACGCTCGTCGCCGGGGCGCAGCGGATCCTGGTCGCCGATCCGGCGATGGGGCGGCTGTACGAGCTGGCGCGCCGGCTGGCGCGCTCGGCGATCCCGATCTTGATCCAGGGCGAGACCGGCACCGGCAAGGAGCTCGCCGCCGCGGCGATCCACGCGTTCTCGGCCCGCGCCGACGGACCGTTCGTGTCGGTCAACTGCGCGGCGATCCCCGAGACCCTGGCCGAGAGCGAGCTGTTCGGCCACACCCGTGGCGCGTTCTCGGGCGCGACCGCGGCGCGCGCCGGCCACTTCGAGGCCGCGTCGGGCGGCACGCTGTTCCTCGACGAGATCGGCGAGCTGTCGCCGGCGATCCAGGCCAAGCTGCTGCGCACGCTGGAGAGCGGCGAGCTG
>DASWRS010000099.1:0-44698 GCA_036403075.1 Kofleriaceae bacterium | reverse complement strand
CGGGCCACCGTGCCCGCCCAGCTGGCGCTACCCTGCGATACCGAGGTCACCTTGACCGTCAGCAGGCTGCACTACGTGACCGCGAAGCGGCCGGTGACGGCGAGGGTGGGTGGAAAGCCGATCAACGTGAGGCTCCAGAAGCAGACCGGCTTCGTGACCATCACGTCGACGCCGCCGGGCGCGATGATCCGCATCGCCGGAAAGCTGGCCGGCGACACGCCGTCCTCCGCGAAGCTGAACACGTTCGAGAGCTCGACCGTGACGCTGACCAAGGACGGTTACGCGCCGGTCACCCGGACGATCACGCCGAGCGAGGACGGCACCACGCTGGACGTGGTCCTGACGCCGATGGAGCCGAGGCCACGGTGACGGCAACCCGCGGTTAGCGAAGCACTTCGGTAAGCGCGTGGCGGTTATTTTGCGGTCCGCGAACCCAGCGCCTACGATCTCGGCGTGATCAGCGCACGCTACCTTTGCCTGTTGCTCGTGGTGGGCTGTGCGACTCCGATGTCGTCGCTGCGCGAGGACAACCGGCGGCTCGCCGAGACCGTGACCGAGCTGCGCGGCGATCGCCGCGCCCAGGATCGCAAGCTGCGCGACCTCGAGCACCAGGTCGACGAGCTGCGCGCGCGATCGGCTGGCGACGCGGCGCCGCCGGCGCTGCCCGTCGAGGTGGCCGCGCCCCCGGCGGCACAGGCCGTCGCGGCGGCGCCCGGTGGTGCGCGCGTCGTCGGCGTCACCGAGGACGGCACCGAGATCGTCTACGAGGGCGATGCCGCGGCGGTGCGAACCGCCGCGGTCCCGGTGGTCGATGACCCGGCGCCGGCCCCGGCGCCTGCGCAGAGGCGCCCGCGACCCGCGGCGCGCGCGACGGCGCCGCTGCCCGACGTTCCGGTCGTCGCCGACCGCATCGAGGTCACGCGCCGCGTGCCGCCGATGCCGATCGCGGCGCGCGCGGCGACGCGCAGCAAGACCCGCGATCACGAGCCGCCCGGCGAGCGCGGCGGCGACGCGGCGAACGACTATCGCGCTGCCGTCGAGCTGGTCAAGGCAGCGAAGTACGAGGACGCGCTGGCGGCGCTGCGCGCGTTCGTCGCGCGCTACCCGCGCCACGACTATGCGGATAACGCGCAGTACTGGATCGGCGAGGTGTTCTATGCGCAGAAGGACTACGCACATGCGCTGTCGGAGTTTCGCAAGGTGATCGAGGTCTACCCGCGAGGAAACAAGGTGCCCGACGCGCTGCTCAAGGTAGGGTATTGCCATCAGGCGCTGGGACAGGGCGAGAAGGCCCGCGCGGTGCTGGAGCAAGTCGTGACCCTCTACCCCAAGTCCGAGCCCGCGATGCTGGCGGCCAAGCGGCTGGAGACGCCGTGAACCGGCTCGCCATCGTGCTCGGCGCGCTCGGGGCGCTCGGCGCGCTCGGGGCGCTCGGGGTCGCGCTGCCCGGCGCCGCGCTCGCCCAGCCGATCTATCCCGCCGCGGCGCCGCCGCCGATCACGCTCGATCCGGGCGCTGCGGCGACCGCGCCGGCCCCGGCACCCGCGCCGGCCGCGGCGCAGGCACCGGCACAACCGGCGGTGATCGTGGTCGGCCCCGACGGCAAGGTCGTCCCCGGACAGAACAAGACCGAGCCGACCAACTACTACGTCGGCGACGGCAGCGCGCCGCCGGCGGACGAGCCCAGCGTGATCCAGGGTGGTCCGGTGCCGGAGCTCCACGTGGTCCGCCGCGGCGACACGTTGTGGGACATCTGCTTTCTGTACTTCAACGATCCATGGCAGTGGCCCAAGATCTGGTCGTACAACCCGCAGATCACCAACCCGCACTGGATCTATCCCGGCGATCTGGTGCGGCTGTTGCCGCGCGGGGTGTTCGCGCAGACGCCGACCGCGCCGGCGAGCAACGTCACGCCGCCGACGTCGGCGCCGGTCGACACGCTGCCCGCGCCGCAGCGCCGGATCGAGGTCGGCATCAAGCAGACCGCGTTCGTCGAGAAGGCCGACCTCGACCGCTCGATCACGATCGACGGCAGCGTCGACGAGAAGGCGCTGCTCGGCAACGGCGACTCGGTGTACCTGAGCTATCCGGCGGGCCGGCCACCCAAGGTCGGCGAGCGCTACTCGATCTACGTCCCCGGCAAGACCGTGAAGTCGGGCGGCAAGGAGGTCGGGGCGTACGTCCACGTGCTCGGGACGCTCGAGGTCGCCACCGTCAAGCAGGACAAGCAGGCGCGCGGCGTGATCGTCGATGCCAACCAGGAGATCGAGCGCGGTGCCAAGGTCGGTCCGCTGCTCAGGACGTTCAAGACCGTGCCGCCGTCGCCGCCCAAGGTCGACGCCCAGGGCACCGTGGTGGCGATGCTGACCTACGATCAGCTGGTCGGGCAGGGCGAGGTGGTGTTCGTCGATCTCGGCAAGCGCTCCGGCCTCGAGGTCGGCAACCGGATGTACGTCGTGCGGCGCGGCGACGCGTTCCCCAAGACCATGACCCACCAGGTCGGCCAGGATGACCGCGCGTTCCCGGCGCGCGCCCTGGGCGAGATCGTGATCGTCGATGTCGGGGACCGGATCTCGGTCGGCCTGGTGACGCTCTCGGTCCAGGAGATGAGCGTGGGCGACATCGTGATGATGCAGGCGACCCGGTAACGCTTGCGCGGGTCACCGGCCCCCGGCCGGACCCTGGCCAGCCCTGGCCAGCTCCCGCGCGCGCCCCATATATAAAGAGGGGATCGCGCGAGGCGATCGCCAAGCTGCTGAAATTGCTTGACCTACATCGCTCGCACTTGACGACCGAGGCTTGGGTAGCTAATTGCTTCCCCCTTGTGAGCACCGTTGTCTTGAGCCCGGACCAGCTTCCCAGGCGCCTTCAGGCGCTCGGATGGACGGACCTGGTGTACCTGCGCGGCCGCCAACCCGGCGAAGGATCGGCGGTTGCGATCGTCGGGGCCCGCGCGGCGTCGCGGGTGGCGATGGACCGGGCTCACGCCCTGGGCCGACACCTCGCGGCGCGCGGCATCGAGGTGGTGTCGGGCGGTGCCCTCGGGGTCGATGGCGCGGCGCACCGCGGCGCGCTGGCCGGCCGTGGCACGACCACCGTGGTGCTGGGCAGCGGGCTCGATGTACCGTATCCGGTACGCCATGCACCGCTGTTCTGCGAGGTCCTCGCACGTGGCGGGACGCTCGCCGGCATGCTCCCCGACGGCACCTCGCCGCGGGCGGGCACGTTCCCGCAGCGCAACCAGTTGATCGCCGCGCTCGCGGACGTGGTGATCGTGGTCGAGGCCGACGTCCGGTCCGGGTCGCTGTCGACCGTGGCCGCGGCGCGGCGCTTCGGCCGCCTCGTGGCGGCATGGCCGGGCAGCCCGGGGTGCGACCGGCTGCTCGCCACCGGGGCCGCGGTGATCGAGGATGAATCCGATGCGGAGCTCGCGCTCGCAGGCGCTCCGCGACATCGAACACGGCGCGCGATCGATCCGATCGCGACGCAGGTGCAGGACGCGATCGCGAACGGCGCGGTGGGGGTCGATCAGATCGTCCGCCACACCGGCCTCACGGTGCGCGCGGTATTGCGCGCGCTACCCATGATCGAGAGGATGCAGTGAGCCCAAGCGACGACAAGAAGGGCCGCAAGGTCCCGCCGGCGAAGCAAGCCAAGGCCAAGGCCGTCAAGCAGCCGGCCACGGCTGCGGCCGCCAAGCCCGGCAAGGCCGGCAAGGTCCCGGAGGCCAAGCCGGCCGCCGGCGACAGCAACGGCGACGCGAGAGCCAAGACCCGAGCGGCCAAGGACAAGCCCGCCGGCAAGACCGCCAAGGCCGCCAAGCCGGACAAGGCCGTCAAGCTGGACAAGGTCGCCAAGCCGGACAAGGCCGCCAAGCCGGACAAGGTGACCAAGCCGGAGAAGCCGGCGAAGTCCAAGTCCAAGTCGGTCAAGGAGATCGAGGCCGAGCTCGAGGCCGAGAGCGGCGGGCCGGCGAGGAAGCCCAAGAAGGTCAAGCCGGGCTCGGCGCTGGTTGTGGTCGAGTCGCCGGCCAAGGCGCGCACGATCGGCAAGTACCTCGGCGCCGGGTACGTGGTGAAGGCCTCGGTCGGCCACGTCCGCGACCTGCCCAAGTCGAAGATCGGCGTGGACCTCGAGGGCAGCTTCGAGCCGGTCTACGAGGTGATCGAGGGCAAGAAGAAGGTCGTGGCCGAGATCCGCAAGGCGGCGCGCGAGAACGAGATCGTCTACCTCGCGTCCGACCCCGATCGCGAGGGCGAGGCGATCGCCTGGCACATCTCCGAGGAGATCAAGGACGTCAACACCAACCTGCGGCGCGTCCTGATCAACGAGATCACCAAGAAGGGCGTGGCCGCGGCGATCGCGGCGCCGCGCGAGATCGACATGAACAAGACCGACGCGCAGCAGGCGCGCCGGATCCTCGATCGCATCGTCGGCTACGAGATCAGCCCGATCCTGTGGAACAAGGTCCAGCGCGGGCTGTCCGCCGGGCGCGTCCAGTCCGTCGCAGTCCGGCTGGTGTGCGAGCGCGACGCCGAGATCGCCGCGTTCAAGCCCGAGGAGTACTGGTCGGTCGAGGCGACCTGCCGGGGGCCGGTGCCGCCGCCGTTCGAGGCCCGGATCTGGCGTTGGAACGGCGAGAAGGCCGAGCCCAGGACGGCCGACGATGCCGGTGCGATCGCGGCCGAGCTCGCTGCAGGCGACGGCGTGGTCGCGTCGGTCGACAAGAAGGAGCGGCGCAAGAAGCCGCAGGCGCCGTTCATCACCAGCAGGCTGCAGCAGGACGCCGCGCGCAAGCTGCGGTTCTCGGCCAAGCGCACCATGGCGCTGGCCCAGCGGCTGTACGAGGGCGTCGAGCTCGGCGACGAGGGGCCGACCGGCCTCATCACGTACATGCGTACCGACTCGACCCGCGTGTCCGATGACGCGATGACCGCGCTGCGCGGCCACATCACCGAGCTCTACGGCCGCGAGTACCTGCCGGACGAGCCCAACGTGTACGGCAACAAGGAGCGCGCGCAGGACGCCCACGAGGCGATCCGGCCGACGCTGATGGAGTGGACGCCCGAGCGCGTGGCGACCGCGCTCGCCGAGCACCCCGAGGGCCCCGAGCTGGTCAAGCTGTACACGCTGATCTGGCAGCGCTTCGTGGCATCGCAGATGGTGCCGGCGGTGTACGACGCGACCACGATCGACGTCGATCGCGGCCGGGCGGTGCTGCGCGCGACCGGCCAGGTGATGAAGTTCGCCGGCTACACCAAGGTCTACGAGGTCGCCGAGACCGACGATGCCAAGGCCGAGGCCGCCGAATCGGCCGATCGCCTGCTGCCGCCGCTCGAGGTCGGTGATCGGATCACGCTCGAGTCGGTGCGCCCCGAGCAGCACTTCACCCAGCCGCCGCCGCGGTTCTCCGAGGCCTCGCTGGTCAAGGAGCTCGAGGAGCGCGGCATCGGCCGGCCGTCGACCTACGCGTCGATCATGTCGACGATCGTCGATCGTGGCTACGTCGAGAAGCGCGAGGCGCGGTTCTTCCCGACCGAGCTCGGCATCCTGGTCAACGGCCTCCTGGTCGAGAGCTTCCCCGAGATCGTCAACTCGGACTTCACCGCCAAGATGGAGTCCGATCTCGACAAGGTCGAGGAGGGCCAGGTCGACTGGCGCAAGCTGCTCGGCGGGTTCTACACCCCGTTCAAGGACGAGCTCGAAAAGGCGCGCAACGAGATGCGCGACGTCAAGCGCGAGGAGATCGCGACCGAGTGGGTGTGCGAGAAGTGCGTCAAGCCGATGGTGATCAAGTGGGGGCGCAACGGCTCGTTTCTGGCGTGCCAGGGCTATCCCGAGTGCCGCAACACCCAGGAGGTGGTCAAGAACCTCGACGGGACCTGGGAGAAGGTCCCGGTGCAGACCACCGATGAGGTCTGCGAGACCTGCGGCGCGCCGATGACGATCAAGCGCGGCCGGTTCGGCTCGTTCCTGGCGTGCACCAAGTACCCCGAGTGCAAGACCACCAAGCCGATCTCGCTCGGCGTCAAGTGCCCGCGGCCGGGCTGCGGCGGGTTCATCGCCGAGAAGCGGTCGCGCCGCGGCAAGCCGTTCTACGGCTGCTCGAACTGGGCCAAGAAGCAGTGCGACTTCGTGGCGTGGGACAAGCCGGTTCCCCAGCCGTGCCCGATCTGCAACGCCAAGTTCGTCGTCAAGAAGGAGAACAAGCGCGGCATCATGCTGCGTTGCCTCGAGTGTGACTGGAAGCAGGGCCAGGACGATACCGAGGAGAACGCCGCGTAGCGCTGGTCGACCGGCGGTGCGCGCCCGGCGGTGGTAGCCTGGCGATCATGACGCCCCACGTGACGGTCGTCGGGGCCGGGATGGCCGGCAGCGAGGCGGCCTGGCAGCTCGCTGAGGCCGGGCTGTCGGTCGCGCTGGTCGAGATGAAGCCGTGCGCGATGTCGCCGGCGCATCAGTCGCCGCTGTGCGGCGAGCTGGTGTGCAGTAACTCGCTGCGCAGCGACGACCCGGTCGCCCCGGCGGGGCTGCTCAAGCACGAGCTCCGGCGCTGCGGCTCGCTGGTGATCGCGTGCGCCGATCAGCACCGCGTGCCGGCGGGCCAGGCGCTCGCGGTCGAGCGCTTCGGGTTCGCGCGGGCGATCACCCAGCGGCTCGCGCTCCACCCGCGGATCCGGATCGAGCGCCGCCGGCTCGACGAGCTGCCCGGCGGGCCGGTGATCGTGTGCACCGGCCCGTTGACCGAGGGCGCGCTCGGCGAGGTGATCCGCGCCGAGCTCGGCGGCGACCGGATGTACTTCTACGACGCGATCGCGCCGATCATTGCCGCGGACTCGATCGACTGGGACCACGCGTTCCGCGGCTCGCGCTGGGGCCGCGACGCCGATGCCAGCCCCAATGACGACCGCGACCGCCCCGCCGGCGGCGACACCGGGGTCGGCGACTACGTCAACTGCCCGCTGAGCCGCGACCAGTACGACGCGTTCGTCGCCGCGGTCAACGGCGGACGCAAGGTCCTGCCGCACGACTTCGAGGAGCCGCGCTACTTCGAGAGCTGCATGCCGATCGAGGTCATGGCCGAGCGCGGGCCCCAGACCCTGCGGTTCGGGCCGATGCGGCCGATCGGCCTGCGCGATCCGCGGACCGGCCACCGGCCGTGGGCGGTGGTGCAGCTGCGGCCCGAGAACAAGTACCTCACGGCGTACAACCTGGTCGGGTTCCAGACCCGGCTGGCGTATCCCGAGCAGCAGCGGATCTTCCAGATGGTGCCGGCGCTGCACCGCGCCGAGTTCCTGCGCTTCGGATCGATCCACCGCAACACGTACATCGACGCGCCGAGCCGGCTCGGGCCCGGCTTCGAGCTCCGCACCCGGCCCCAGGTCCGGTTCGCGGGCCTCTTGACCGGCGTCGAGGGCTACATCGAGTCGTGCGCGATGGGCCTGGTGGTCGCGTGGCTCGTCGCCGGCGAGCTGGCCGGGCGCGAGGTCTGTCCGCCGCCGGCGACGACGATGCTCGGCGGGCTCTACCAGCACGTCACCGCGCCGCGCGATCCGGGCTACAAGTACGGCCCGACCAACGTCAACTACGGCCTCCTGCCGCCGCTGCCCGGCGTGCGCAAGGACCACAAGAAGCCCCGCATGGCCGAGCGCGCGAACGCCGACCTCGACGCCTGGCTCGCGGCGATCGGTCGCGGCAGCGCGGCGACCTCGGACCGCCACGCCGGGTGAGCACGCGATCGCGCGGATCCGGCCGTGCCCGGCGACGCGCCGACGCGCGACCGCTCGCCCGGCTGCTCGCCCGAGGACCGGCGTGGTAACGTCGGCGGCGCGATGAAGCGCCTCGCCGGCAAGCACGCGATCGTCACCGGCGGCTCGAGCGGGATCGGGGCGGCGTGCGCGGCGGCGCTGGCCGCCGAGGGCGCCGCGGTGGTGGCGACCGGGCGGCGGTTTCCGCCCGGGCCGCTCCGGGTGCCGGCGCCGGGCGAGGTCAGCCAGGCGCACCTCGACGTCACGGACGAGGCCGAGGTCGTCGCGCGGCTGGCCGAGCTGCCCGCGATCGACGTCCTGGTGTGCTCGGCCGGGGTCGGCACGTTCGGCCCGCTGGTCCATGCCTCGGCAGCCGAGCTGCGCGCGATGCTCGACGTCCACGTCGTCGGCACCATGCTGTGCGCGCGCGAGGCGCTGCGCCGGATGCAGCCGCGCCGCACCGGCCACATCGTCGCGATCGGCTCGCACGTCGCGCACCGCGCGTTCGCCGACTGCAGCGGCTACACCGCGGCCAAGGCCGGCCAGCTCGGGCTGCTCAAGGTGCTGGCGGAGGAGGCCCGGCCGTACGACGTCCGGGTCACGGCGCTGTTGTCGGGCGCCA
Source organism: Kofleriaceae bacterium (assembly GCA_036403075.1). Taxonomy (GTDB): domain Bacteria; phylum Myxococcota_A; class Polyangia; order Haliangiales; family Haliangiaceae; genus JABFXX01. Next base: position 36,328 of record DASWRS010000099.1, on the reverse strand, counting down.
CCGACACGCCGATCTGGGACGACCGGCCCGGGTTCGATCGCAGCAAGATGATGCAGCCCGCCGACGTCGCGGGCTTCCTGATCGAGATCGTCGCCCGCCCCGGCATCTCCGTCGAGGAGGTCACGGTGACGCCGCCCGCCGGCGCGCTGTGACCGCAGCGTCACCCGGCCGTCGCGCGGGACCCCCGGGGCGCCCGGGACGCGGCGAACGCCGGGCGCCGGGCTCGTCGGCAATGGAGTAGGCTACGCACACCCGTGCGCTCCTCGGCTTCCGATCGCGTTCGACGCTGGCTGGCGACCGCCTCGCCCGGCGTGTTCTCGGCCTACGCGGTGACGATGGCGTTCACCGCGTACTTCGCGATGTATGCCTATCGCAAGCCGTTCGCCGCGGCGCACTACGCGCACCAGAGCTTCTGGATCCTCGAGCTCAAGCCGGCGCTGGCGATCGGCCAGATCTGCGGCTACGCGCTGTCGAAGTACCTCGGCGTCAAGTTCAACTCCGAGCTCCGGCCCGAGCGACGCGCGCGGGCGCTGATCGTCCTGATCGTGTGGGCCGAGCTCGCGCTGGTCCTGTTCGCCGTGGCGCCGCCGCCGCTCAAGGTCGCCGCGCTGTTCGTGAACGGTCTCCCGCTCGGCATGGTGTGGGGCGTCGTGTTCAGCTTCCTCGAGGGCCGGCGGGTGTCCGAGATCCTGGGCGCCGGCCTGTCCTGCGCCTACATCGTGTCGAGCGGGATCGTGAAGTCGGTCGGGGCCAAGCTGCTCGGCGCCGGGATCTCCGAGTCCTGGATGCCGGCGACGACCGGCCTGATCTTCCTGCCGGTGTTCCTCGCCGCGGTCTACGGCCTCAGCCTGATCCCGCCGCCGAGCGCCGCCGACGTCTCGGCGCGCACCGAGCGCGAGCCGATGAACAAGGACGAGCGCCGCGCGTTCCTGCGCCGGTTCTGGCCCGGCCTCGTGGTGCTGGTCGTGACCTACCTGTTCCTCACCGGCTATCGCGACTTCCGCGACAACTACGCCGCCGAGATCTGGGCCGACCTCGGCGCGGGCGATCGCGCCGACGTGTTCACCCTGACCGAGATCGCCGTGGCGGCGCCGGTCATGCTCGTGCTCGGCCTGCTCTACCTGGTCAAGGACAACCGCCTCGGCCTGCTCCTGACGTACCTGATCATGGCCGCCGGCGCGGTGCTCGTCGGCGTTGCCACGCTGCTGTTCGACGCCGGGACGATCGGGCCGTTTCTGTGGATGACCCTGGTCGGCCTGGGGCTCTACCTCGGCTACGTGCCCTACGGCTCGGTGCTGTTCGACCGCACGATCGCCGCGCTCGAGATCGTCGCGACCGCGGTGTTCCTGATCTACGTCAGCGACTCGGTCGCCTACAGCGGCTCGGTCGGGGTCCATCTCTACAAGGCGCTTGGCCAGGCGAACATGTCCAAGCTGGAGTTCTTCCGCTACTTCTCGTACGTGACGAGCGTCCTGTGCCTGGTCCTGTTCGCGATCAGCGGCGTGTACTTCCTGCGCCGGGCGCACCGCCGCCACGCGCTCGGCACCGCGGGCGCCGCGGCCGCGGTCGCCGGCGGCGAAAACTCGCCCCCGGCCGCGCGCTGATCGATCCTCGGCGGCGATGGCCATGGACTGGGACGCCGCGATCGGGGCGTTCGCGTGCTACCTCGAGGTCGAGCGCGCGTACTCGCCGAAGACCACCGAGGTCTACCTGCGCGACGTCCGGGCGCTGCGCGAGCACCTGCGCGCGGAGCGCGGTGGCGACGCGCCGCTCGCCCGGCTGTCGGCCCAGAGCGTGCGGAGCCAGCTCGCCGCGCTGTTCGGTGACAACGGCCCCGCGACGATCAGCCGCAAGCTGTCGAGCATCCGGGCGTTCTGCCGGTTCCTGGTCAAGCGCGGCGCGCTTGCCGCCAACCCCGCCGCGGCGATCCGCGGGCCCAAGCGCCGGCGCGGCCTGCCGCGCGCGCTCGATGTCGACGACGCGTTCCGTCTGGTCGAGGCCCCGGCCGCGTCGCCGCGGGCCAGCGCGCGCCGGCTGTCCAGCCACGAGGACGCGCGCCACGGCCGGCTGCGGCTGCGCGACGTCGCGATGCTCGAGCTGCTCTACGGCACCGGCCTGCGCGTGTCCGAGCTGTGCGGGCTCGATGTCACCGACATCGACCGCGGCCGCTACGGCACGGCGATGCTGATCGTCCGCCACGGCAAGGGCAACAAGTCGCGCCAGGTCCCGATCGGCGGCGCGGCCGACCGCGCGCTCGCGGCGTACCTGCCGGTCCGCACCGAGCTCGCCGCGTCCGGCGCCGCGCTGTTCGTCAACGCCGCCGGCAAGCGGCTGACCCCGCGCTCGGTGCAGCGCCTGGTCAAGCACTGGACCATCGCCGGCGGCGTCCACGCCGACGCGACGCCGCACAGCCTGCGCCACTCGTTCGCGACCCACCTGCTCGACGAGGGCGTCGATCTCCGCGCGATCCAGGAGCTGCTCGGCCACGCCAGCCTGGCCTCGACCCAGATCTACACCAAGGTCTCGCTCGACCACCTGATGAAGGTCTACGATGCCGCGCACCCGCGCGCCGGCAAGACCGTACCCGGCGGAAAATGACCCGTACGGCATCGACCGAGCCGACGGCAACCTGAGCGGGCGGCGCGGGGCGGGGCGGTTCGTGCTACGACGAGGAGGTGAAGCCCGAGGTTCACTCCACCACGATCCTGTCCGTCCGGCGCGGCGACTCCGTCGTCGTCGCCGGCGATGGCCAGGTCACGCTCGGCAACACGATCGTCAAGGGCGGCGCGCACAAGGTCCGCCGGCTCGGCGAGGGCCGCGCGATCGGCGGGTTCGCGGGCTCGGCGGCCGATGGCATCGCGCTGTTCGAGCGGCTCGACGACAAGCTCCGCGAGCAGCGTAGCCCGCTGCGCCGCGCCGCCGTCGAGCTCGCCAAGGAGTGGCGCACCGATCGCGCGCTGCGCCGGCTCGAGGCGATGCTGGTGGTCGCCGATGCCGACAGCACGTTCATCCTGTCCGGCGCCGGCGACGTGATCGAGCCCGACGACGGCCTGTGCGCGATCGGCTCGGGCGGCAGCTTCGCGCTCGCCGCGGCGCGCGCCCTGTTCCGCAACACCGAGCTCGGCGCCCGGGCGATCGCCGAGGCCGCGATGGCGATCGCCGCCGAGATCTGCATCTACACCAACACCACGCTGACGATCGAGGAGCTGCGATGACCGCGGCGACCCCCGAGGCGCAGCTGACCCCGGCGCGGATCGTCGAGGAGCTCGATCGCTACGTCGTCGGCCAGCGCGACGCCAAGCGCGCCGTGGCGGTCGCGCTGCGCAACCGCTGGCGGCGGCAGCAGGTCGAGGGCGATCTGCGCGACGAGATCGCCCCCAAGAACATCATCATGATCGGCCCGACCGGCGTCGGCAAGACCGAGATCGCGCGGCGGCTGGCGCGCCTGGCCCGCGCGCCGTTCCTCAAGGTCGAGGCCAGCAAGTTCACCGAGGTCGGCTACGTCGGCCGGGACGTCGACTCGATCGTGCGCGATCTCGTCGAGGTCGCGGTCAAGCTGGTGCGCGACGAGGAGGCCGCCAAGGTCCGGCCGCGCGCCAAGGACGCGGCGGAGGAGCGGCTGCTCGAGCTGCTCCTGCCCCGCGGCCGGTCGTTCACGGATCGCCCGGGTGAGCCGCCGTCGCCGCTGTCACCCGCGTCGCCGCCGGGCGATGCGACCCGCGAGAAGCTGCGCGCGATGCTGCGCGACGGCAAGCTCGACGACCGCGAGGTCGAGGTCGAGATCACCGACGACGCCAACCCGCTGATCTCGGTGCTCGGCGGCCAGCCCGGGATCGACGAGAGCGCGCTGTCGGGGCTGCGCGACATGTTCGGCGCGCTCGGCCGCAAGACCAAGCGCCAGAAGCTCAAGGTGCCGCAGGCCTGGCGGGCGCTGACCGAGCAGGAGGTCGACAAGCTGATCGATCACGAGGCGGCGACCCGCGAGGCGGTGCGCCGCGCCGAGAACGCCGGCATCGTGTTCATCGACGAGATCGACAAGATCGCGACCAACCGCGAGCGCCACGGCGCCGACGTGTCGCGCGAGGGCGTGCAGCGCGACCTGCTGCCGATCGTCGAGGGCTCGACGGTGACCACCAAGTACGGCCCGGTCCGGACCGACCACGTGCTGTTCATCGCCGCCGGCGCGTTCCACATGAGCAAGCCGAGCGACCTGATCCCCGAGATGCAGGGCCGGTTCCCGATCCGGGTCGAGCTGACCCCGCTGGTCGCCGAGGACTTCGTCCGGATCCTGACCGAGCCCCGGAACGCGATGACCCGGCAGTACGCGGCGCTGCTCGCCACCGAGGGCGTGACGATCGAGTGGACCGAGGACGCGATCAAGGAGCTCGCGAAGATCGCCGCCGACGTCAACCGCACCACCCACGACATCGGCGCGCGCCGCCTGCACACGGTGCTCGAGCGCCTGCTCGACGACCTGCTGTACAACGCGCCCGACATCGGCCCCCAGACGATCCCGATCACCCCGGCCTACGTCCGCGAGCGGCTCGGCGCGCTCGTCGCCGACGAGGACCTGACGCGCTACATCCTCTAGCCTCGGGGCCGGCAGGCGCGCGACCGGGCCGGCACGCGCCGGGTTTCGCGAGCTTCGCGCCCGCGCAGGTGGCAAACCCGCGCCGCGATCGCGCGGCGGCTGCACGATGTTCGCGCGAGGCCAACACGCGGTGGTACATACGACGTGGATGCCGACCCAAGCCGAGCTGCTCGCCGTCGCCGATCAGGTGTTCGTCAAGAACTACCGCCAGCAACCGATCGTCCTCGAGCGCGGCCGCGGCTGCGAGGTCTGGGACCACGCCGGGACGCGCTACCTCGACATGACCGCGGGGATCGCGGTGTGCGGCCTGGGCCACGCGCACCCCGCGTTCACCGCGCGGATGACCGAGCAGCTCGGCAAGCTGATCCACGTCTCGAACCTGTACTTCAACGATCAGCAGATCCTCGCCGCCCGCGCGATCACCGATCGCTGCTTCGCCACCCGGGTGTTCTTCTGCAACTCGGGCGCCGAGGCCAACGAGTCCGCGCTCAAGCTGGCGCGGCGCTACCAGGCGGTGGTCGCCGGCGCGCCGCAGCGCACCACCGTGGTCTCGACCCACGGCAGTTTCCACGGCCGCTCGATCGCCACCGTCGCGATCACCGGCCAGGCCAAGTACCGCGAGGGCTTCGGTCCGCTGTTCGGCCCGGTCGAGCTGATCAACTACGGCGACCTCGAGGCCGCCGCCCGCGTGCTCGAGCCTCGCACCGCGTGCGCGATCATCGTCGAGCCGATCCAGGCCGAGGGCGGCATCGTCGCCGCGCCGCCCGGCTACCTCGCGGGCCTGCGCCGGCTGTGCGACGACACCGGCACGCTGCTGATCTTCGACGAGGTCCAGACCGGCGTCGGCCGCACCGGGCGCTGGTTCGGCCACGAGCACGACGGCGTCACCCCCGACGTGATGAGCCTGGCCAAGGGCCTCGGCGGCGGCATCCCGATCGGGGCGATGGTGTGCACCGAGAAGGCCTCGGCGGGGCTCGCCGCACTGCCCGGCGGCGCCGTGCCCCACGCCTCGACGTTCGGCGGCAACGCGCTGGCGTGCGCCGCGGCCAACGCCGTGCTCGAGATCATCGAGACCGAGGGCCTGATCGATCGCGTCGCCCAGGCCGGCCAGTACCTCGGCACGCAGCTCGCCGAGCTGGTCGCCGAGTTCCCCGGTCATGCCGTCGAGGCGCGCGGCCGCGGCCTGCTGCGCGGCCTGGCCGTGTCGGGCGCCCCCGGCGAGGTCACGGCGCGCTGCCGCGAGCGCGGCATGCTGGTCTCGATCGCCGGCGACAAGGTCGTGCGGTTCGCGCCGCCCTACGTCGTCGAGCGCAAGCACCTCGACGAGGCGATCGCGATCCTGCGCGCGGTGCTCGCCGAGGGCGCCGGCAAGGCCGGCAAGGGATGACCGCGCAGCCACCGCCCACCGCAAGGATGTGATGTGACAGGCACGACCACGACCCGACCGCCGCAAGGCTTCCTCACCCTGGCCGACGTCCCCGCCGCCGACTGGCCGGCGCTGTTCGACCGCGCGGCGACGCTCAAGGCCGAGCGCGGCAAGGTCCGCCACAGCTCGCTGGCCGGGATGACGGTCGCGCTGGTGTTCGACAAGCCGTCGACCCGGACCCGCGTGTCGTTCCAGGTCGCGGCCTACGAGCTCGGCGGCCACAGCGTCGAGCTGTCGGCGACGACGTCGCAGGTCGGCCGCGGCGAGCCGGTCCGCGACACCGCGCGGATCCTGTCGGGCTACTGCCACGCGATCGTGGTCCGCACGTTCGGCCAGGAACGCATCGCCGACTACGCACGCGCGGCGACCATCCCGGTGATCAACGGGCTATCGGATCAGCACCACCCCTGCCAGGTCGCGACGGACCTGTTCACCGTCCGCGAGCACTTCGGGTCGATCGACGGCCTGCGCTACGCGTGGATCGGCGACGGCAACAACATGGCGCAGTCGTGGATCGAGGCCGCGGGGCTGTTCGGTCTCGATCTCGCGCTCGCGTGCCCGGACGGCTTCGCTCCCGACCCGGCGATGGTCCTGGCGGCACGCGACGCCCAGCGCCGGCTCGGCAAGGGCTCGATCACGCTGACGACCGACCCGCGCGAGGCCGTGGCCGGAGCGCACGTGGTGTCGACCGACGTCTGGGCCTCGATGGGGCAGGAGGACGACGCCGCGCGCCGCCGAACCGCCTTCGCCGGCTACTGCGTCGATGCGGGGCTGATGGCGCGTGCGGGATCCAGCGCGATCGTGCTGCATTGCTTGCCAGCGCATCGCGGCGAGGAGATCTCCGGAGACGTGCTCGACGGCCCACGGTCGCTGGCCTGGGTCCAGGCCGAGAACCGGTTGCACGTCGGCAAGGTGCTGCTCGAGCACGTCGTGATACGATCGCGCGCGTGAGCGCCGTGCCCGCCGAGATCGCCGGCATCGGGTCGACGCAGCAGAAGCTGCGCGTGAGCCCGGGCTTCGATCCGCTCAAGGCGGCGGTCGATCCGCAGGAGTATTTCGTACTGTCGCGGATCGATGGCCTGCAGACCCTGCGCGATGTGCTGCTCACGACCGGGCTGCCGGTCGAGCGCGCGATCTCGATCGTCAAGCGGCTGCGCGCGATCGGCGCGCTGCTGGTCCCCGGCGAGACTGCCGCGCCGGCGCCGGCCGCTCGGTCCGAGCCGCCGCGCCCGGCGGTACCGAGCCCGTCATCGGCGCGGAGCTCGGGGCCGATGCCGGTGCTCCGGCCGGGTGCAGCGCCCGCGGTCCCGGGACCCCCGCCGGCCGGGGCGCCACGCCGCGCCAGCCCGCCGGTGACGCCCGATCCCGGCGAGCCCGAGCCGGAGCACGACCTGTCGCTGCCCGGCACCACCGCCGCCGAGCTCGCCGCGCTCCACGAGGACGTCCCGCTCGACGATCGCACCCGCCGGCTGATCCTCGCGATGGGCCGGCTCGCCGATGGCCGCAATCCCTGGGCGCTGCTCGGCGTCCCCGCCGGGGCCGACCCGCGGCAGCTCAAGCGCGCCTACTACAAGCTGTCCAAGGAGATCCACCCCGACCGCTACTTCGGCCAGCGCCTGGGCAGCTTCACCGACCGGCTGCCGTTCGTGTTCGAGGCGATGAGCCGCGCCTACGGCAGGCTGACCAGTCCGGCCCGACGGGGCAACGCGCCCGAGGTCGACCGCTCGGAACAGCCCCAGACGCCTCAGGAATACGCCGGAGAGCTGTTCGAGCGCGCGTGTCAGCTCGAGATCGGCGGCGACCACCTCGACGCGATGAAGCTGTTCGCCGCGGCCGTCCGCGTCGACCCCCAGCCGCGGTTCCTGCGCCGGGCCGCGAGCTGCGCCCTCGCCGCGGGGCAGCCGCGCAGCGCCGTCGAGTATGCGAAGAAGGCTCACTCCCTGGCGCCCAATGATCCCTCGTCGGCGCGGCTCCTGGCTGCCGCATTTCGCGCCGCCGGAAAGCTGTCGGATGCCGAGGAGCTGCTGGTCATGGCGATGGCGCTCAAGAGCGAGAACGACGTATTGACCGCCGAGCTTCGCAACGACCTCGCCGAAGTCCGTCGCCTCCTGGCTCAATCATGAACCCACCTCTGGCGATCTCCCCGAAAACCGCGGGAACATAGCCCGCCATGGCGAGCGACAAGGTGATCGGCATCGATCTCGGCACCACGAACTCGTGCGTGGCGATCGTCGAGGATGGGACTCCCTCCGTGATTCCCAACCGCGGGGGGTACAAGACGACGCCTTCCATGGTCGCGATCGCCGAGAACGGCAAGCGCCTGGTCGGCCACATCGCCAAGCGGCAGGCGATCACCAACGCCGAGAACACGGTGTATGCCGCAAAACGCCTGATCGGGCGCAAGTGGGGCTCGGCGGCGGTGCGCAGCTCGCTCGAGATCATGCCGTACCGCATCGTCGAGGGCCCGCACGACGACGTCCGGATCATGCTGCGCGACCAGGTGTTCAGCGTGCCGGAGGTCGCGGCCTACATCCTCCAGGAGATGAAGCTGATCTCCGAGGAGTACCTCGGCGAGGAGGTCCAGAAGGCGGTCGTCACGGTGCCGGCGTACTTCAACGACGGCCAGCGCCAGGCGACCAAGGACGCCGGGCGGATCGCCGGGCTCGACGTCATCCGGATCATCAACGAGCCGACCGCGGCGGCGCTGGCCTACGGGTTTGGCCGCAACATCGAGCGCAAGGTCGCGGTCTACGACCTCGGCGGCGGCACGTTCGACATCTCGATCCTCGAGATCGGCAACGGCGTGTTCGAGGTGATCTCGACCGCCGGCGACACGTTCCTCGGCGGCGAGGACTTCGATCGCCGCGTGATCGACTGGCTGGTGTTCGGGTTCGAGAAGCAGCACCACATCGACCTGCGCAAGGACAAGATGGCGTTGCAGCGGCTCAAGGACGTCGCCGAGAAGGCCAAGTGCGAGCTGTCGAGCGTCAAGGAGACCGAGATCAACCTGCCGTTCATCATCTCGACCGGTCGCAACGAGGCGCTGCACCTGCAGACCATGCTGACCCGGGACAAGCTCGAGGAGCTGACCTCCGACCTGATCGACCGGACGATCGAGATCTGCGCCCGCACCCTCGAGGAGTCCGAGATCCAGAAGTCGCAGATCGAGGACGTGATCCTGGTCGGCGGCATGACCCGGATGCCCCGCGTCCAGTCCGCGGTCGCCGAGTTCTTCGGCCTCGAGCCGTGCAAGGGCGTCCACCCCGACGAGGTCGTCGCGCTCGGCGCCGCGATCCAGGGTGCGGCGCTGACCGACGAGAAGAGCGACATCCTCCTGCTCGACGTCACGCCGCACTCGCTCGGGATCATGATCGTCGGCGGCTACTTCCACAAGCTGATCGAGCAGAACACCACGGTGCCGACCTCGGAGCAGCACGTGTTCACGACGGTCAAGGACAACCAGACCTCGGTCAAGATCCTGGTGCTCCAGGGCGAGAGCGACCGCGCCGAGGAGAACGAGCTGCTCGGCGAGTTCGTGCTGACCGGCCTCCGGCGTGCTCCGCGCGGCGAGGTCGAGATCGAGGTGATGTTCCATATCAGCGCCGACGGCATCGTGTCGGTCAAGGCCCGCGACCTCGAGACCGGCCTCGAGCAATCGATCACCGTGACCGCGACCTCGGGGCTGACCGAGGACGAGATCAAGAAGATGGTCGAGGCCAACAAGGACTACATGGTCGAGGTCCGCAGCGGCCAGGAGTTCGACAAGGCCCGCCATGCCGCCGAGAAGGCGCTCGAGGAGATCGAGTCGCTGTTCCCGCAGGTCACCGACATCATCGCCGGCTCGGACTTCGGCCAGGACGCGGTCAAGAAGGCGCGCGCCGTCGTCGATCGCACCAAGCAGTCGATCGCCGCGAAGGATCTGACCACGCTGACCGAGGCGACCGAGGCCCTGAATCGGACGCTGAACATGTTTCGCGGCGTGGTGTCCAAGACTCGCGGATGACGATGGCCCGAGGGGTTAGCGAGATCGACCGGCTGATCGAGGAGGGCTTGAGCCTGTACGGTGAAGGCGATCTCGACGGGGCGTTGCTGCTGTGGGAGCGCGTGCTGGTGATGGACCCCGAGAACCCGCAGGCCAACAGCTACGTCGACTACGTCCGCATGAACTACGAGCTCCTGACCAGCGACCAGGGACCCACCGACAGCGGCCCGTTCGGGATCGCCAGCGACGAGCCCGAGTACCAGATCGAGATCCTGCCCGGCGAGGGTTCCGGGATCTCCGTGCTGCCGGGCGCGGCCGCGCCCGCGCCTCCAGCCGCGCCGGCGCCTCCGCGGCCGCCCCTGTACATGGACGAGCACGAGAACGGCTGGGGGATCGGCGAGGAACCTGGCGGCCCGCCCTCACTGCCCGGGACGCTGACGCTCGAGCTCGAGGCCGACGAGCCGCCGGCGGCCGGGGATCCGCCGACCTTCGAGACCAAGACCGGCGAGGAGGTCAGCTTCGAGGCCGCGACCCGCGAGTACCCGGGCGGCGCCGGGCGACCGACCCACACGCTGCTCGGCCACGATCAGCCCGCGCTCGATCCGTCCGCGCTCGATCCCGAGTTCGCCGCCGAGATCACGCCGGGGTTCGGCGGGCCCGAGGACTTCCAGACCCCGCAGGGCTTCGGCTCGCAGACCACGGACATCCGCCGCCGCGATCTCGGCTTCGTCCATCCGACCGATGGCGAGCGCCGCGGCGATCCGGGGCCACCCGAGCTCAAGATGACGCTGCGCACCCCCGGCGCCGCGAGCTCGCCCGGGCTGGTCCCGGCGCCCGCGGCGGCCCCGCCGGCGGAAGCGGCACAGGCGACGGCCGGCGCCGACCTGCACCGCGCGCAGACGTCGGACGAGCACGAGGACGCCGACAACCTCGACCTCGATCTACCGCCGCCGCCTCCGCCGGGGTCCGCGCTGGCATCGGCGTATGCCTCGCTCGAGCTCGATCTGCCGCCGCTGCCCGGGGCCGCGCCCACCGAGGAGCTCTCGGCGCGGGCCGAGACCCGCCCGGCGGTGCCCGGCGCGATCGAGGCCGCGACCGCCGAGCTGATCGCGTCGCTGCCGATGCCACGGCCGCCCGCGGCGACGACCCGGCCGCTGCCCAGCAGCACGCGCCCGCCGTTCGATCCCGGCGCCGCGCACGCGGCGGCCGAGGACGACCGCGCGACGCGAGACCTGACGCTCGAGCCGACCGAGCCGACGCTCAAGGCGGCCGTCGCGCCGACCCAGGAGCTGCCCTACGTCACCAGGCTCGATCCGCGGCTCGCGGTGCACGCCGATCCGCAGCAGCCGCCCCCGGCGACCCGCGACTTCGCCGACAAGCCGACCAACCAGCTCCCCGGACGCGCGCTGGCGCCGCGCCCCGACGACTCGCTGATCACGGCGCCGACCCGGGAGCTCGGGCTGCGCGAGCTCGGCCTGCGCCCCGAGCGCCGGCTGCCGACCGACGACGAGGCCACCACGCAGGTCGACGTCCACAAGGTCCGTGCAGGGCGCGGCAACGGCAAGGCCGAGATCCTCGGCATGGATCCGATCGACGCGCGCAGCACCGAGATCCTCGAGCAGATCGATCGCGGCGCACCGGCGATCGAGACCCGCGAGGAGCGCACGCGCCGCCGGATCACCGCGCTGCTCGATCGCGCCGCCGCATGGAGCCGCGACGCGGACCTCGATCGCGCGGTCACGGCCGTCGACCTCGCGCTGTCGGAAGATCCCAACAGCGCGCTCGCCCAGAAGCTGATCCACCGGAACCGCGAGGCGATCATGAACGCGTTCCAGGCGTTCCTCGGCGACCTCCAGCGCACGCCGAACCTCGCGCGCCCGTTGCACGAGCTCGGCAGCGCGCCGATCAGCCCGCGCGCCGCGTTCCTCCTGTCCCGGGTCGACGGCACGCTGTCGCTCGACGAGATCCTCGACGTCTCCGGCATGCCGCGGCTCGAGGCCTATCGCTATCTCTGCCAGCTGTTCCTGCGCGGCATCCTGCGGTGAGCGACCGGTGGTCGCTCCGTGGCAACTCCGTGGCGGTTGAACGGGCCCCGGCGTGGTGGTTTGATCCGCGCGTGGGGCTTCTGCTCGATCCGCGCACGGGACGGCTGATCACGCTGTCGGCGCGCACCGTGGTCGGTCGCTCGCCGGCGTGCCTCGTCGTGATCGACGATCCGCGGGCGTCGGCCGAGCACGCCGCGATCGCGTGGTCGGGCGAGTGCTGGGAGGTCCGGGATCTCGGCAGCCTGAACGGGACCTGGCTCGACGGTCGCCGGCTCGCGGTCGGGGAGCAGGCGGCGCTGCGTCGCGATGCCCGGCTGGCGTTCGGCGGCGCCGATCCATGGATCTTCTGCGACGATCGCCCGGTGGGCCCGGGGGCCCGCAACGCGGCGACCTCCGAGCTCGTGCATTCCACATCCGGAATCCTCGCGTTGCCGTCTGCGGCCGACCCCCAGGTGACGATCTTTCGTCGCGGCGATGGCCCGTGGTGGGCCGAGCTCGGGACGGGGCTCCGCGCCGTGGCCGACGGCGACCACCTCGAGGTCGGCAGCGCACGCTGGCTGCTGTTCTTGCCGAGCGAGCTCGGCGCGCTGCCCCGGACGCTCAAGGCCGAGGGCGCCGCGCTCGTGCTCGGAGACATCAGCCTGTGGTTCGCGCCGAGCCTCGACGAGGAACACGTCGATGTGAGGATACGCACGGACGATGGCAAGGACTCCGCGTTACCTGCCCGATCGAGTCACTACATGCTGCTCACGCTGGCCCGCGCGCGGATCCAGGACGCGCGCGATGGTGTTGCCGCGGAGGAGCAGGGCTGGCTGTATGCGTCCGATCTCGCCGACATGCTGCAGTACACCGCCGAGCGGCTGAACCTCGAGATCTTCCGCGCGCGAGCCTTGTTAGCCAGGCTCGGCGTTGCAGACTCGGCGCACCTCATCGAGCGTCGCGCCACGACCCGGCAACTCCGGATCGGCGTGGCTCGGCTCCACGTGACGCGCTGAAGCCCGGTGGATCGCCATTGCGGCAAACGGTGGTGCAGTCGGCACCGTGGCTGGACGTGCTCGGCGGGTTTTGCTAGCGTGCCGGCCATCGAGGCGTCGGTGGGAATGACGCGAGCTGTGTTACCTGACGCAGACGGGCGAGCGGCGGCCGCGCACGGTGAACCGCCGCGGCGCTGTGCCCCGACGTTGCCAGCCGGGGACGCGCGTCCAGCCCCGGAAGGTACCGCGGTGCCCATCGACGGCGACGTGCTGTCCCGGAGGTTTCGCATCCATCGCATCATCGGCGCCGGGGGCATGGGCATCGTGGTCGCAGCGCACCACCTCGCGCTCGACAAGCAGGTGGCGATCAAGCTGATGCGCCCCGAGCTGCGCACCCGCACGGACTTCGTACGGCGCTTCGTGCGCGAGGCGCGCGCCGCGGCGCGCCTGGACAGCCGCCACGTCACCCGCGTGTTCGACGCCGGCACGCTCGAGGACGGCGCGCCGTACATCGTGATGGAATACCTCGAGGGGACCGATCTGGCCGCGTGGCTCCGGCAGCACGGCCCGATGCCGGTCGGGCTGGCCGCGGCGATCGTCTCGCAGGCGAGCGACGCGATCGCCGAGGCGCACGCCGCCGGCATCGTGCACCGGGATCTCAAGCCCGCCAACCTGTTCCTGACGCGCGACGCGGATGGCGAGCTGCTGGTCAAGGTCCTCGATCTCGGCATCTGCAAGCTGCTCGAGCGCAGCGACGACGTGAGGGACACCTCGACGGCCACGCCGCTCGGAACGCTGATCTACGCGGCGCCCGAGCAGCTCGGCGCATCCGAGCGCGCCGACGCTCGGTCCGATATCTGGTCGCTTGGCGTGATCCTGTACGAGCTGGTGACAGGACATGCCCCGTTCCACGGCCGCACCGTGTCCGAGATCCGGTCGCGCGTGATGCACGGTCCCCGCCCGGCGCTCGCTCGTCCCGGGCTGCCCGTCCAGCTCGAGGCGATCCTCCAGCGGTGTCTCGAGCAGCAGCCGGCGGCGCGATACCAGCGCGCGACCGATCTCGCGGCCGCGCTTCGGCCGCTGGTCGCCGGGATCCAGGCGCCGGTGATCGTTGCCAGGCGGCCGCGTCGTGGCCACGCGATCCGGCGATCGATGCTGGCCGCGCTCGGGTTGGCCGCCGTTGCGGTCGCCGTCATGGTGACCTGGGAGCTCGCGGTCTCGCCCGAGCGCGAACCGAGCGCGGCCGCGCTGCACCCCACGACGCGGCCGTTCGTCCGGCCGCCGCCGCCCGGGCCGTCGCCGACCGCCGCACCGCCAGCGGTTGCGCCGCGACGTGACGTTGCCCCCGCGGTGCGCGCGCCCGTCGCGAACGCGGCCTCGGGGCCGCGCTCCGCGTCGGGAGACGAGCTCGCTCGCCGGCCGCCCGGTCCGCCGCGGGCGCCCCCGCCGAGCTCGCGATCGCCTGTGGGTCCGGGCGATCCCGCGCAGCCTTCTCCGCAGGAACCGGTCGCCTCCGAGCCTGCTGCCCCCACGATCGCTGCATCCCCGGACCCGGCAGCGGCAGATCTCGATCCGCTGGCCATCCCCGACTGACAGGAGCTCCGCCCGATCATGCATCGTCTGCTCCCCACCGTGCTGCTCGTGGTGTTCGGCGCCGGCAGCGCCCATGCACAACCGCGCTCCGGCGACCTCGCGGCTGCCGAGGCGCTGTTCGACGAGGGTCGCAGGATGTCCGCCGCGGGCCGTTTTGCCGAGGCATGCGCCAGGTTCGAGGCCAGCATGGCCGTCCTGCCCCGGCTTGGCGTCCAGCTCAATCTCGCGGACTGCTACGAGCACCTCGGCAAGACGGCGAGTGCCTGGGTCGCCTTCGGCGAGGCGGCGGCGCTCGCGCGGCGCATCTCCGACAACCGGGAGGCGTTCGCACGACAGCGCAAGGCGGCCCTCGTGCCACGGCTGTGTCGCGTCCGCATCTTGATCGCGAACAATTCGGTCGACGCCCTGGTCGTGATGCGCGACGGCGTGCCGGTGCAGGCGTCGGCGTTCGGCGCGGACGTGCCGGTCGATCCCGGCATGCATACCGTCGAGGCGACGGCGCCCGGCCGGGTCTCCTGGTCGCTCCGCGTCGCCGTACCGGAGACCCAGCCAGTGACGTTGGTCAACATCCCCGACCTGGCACGAGACCCGGCGGCGGCCGAAGCCCCGGAGACCTCGGGCCGGCGACATCCCGCACCGGCCGCCTGGATCGCGCTCGGCGCAGGCACCGTCGGTATCGCCGCCGGCAGCGGTCTGGCGCTCGCCGCGCGCTCGCTCTGGCAGGAAGCCCAGCCGTGGTGCACGTCGGACCAGGCCTGCACCAACGCGGCGTACGCGCTGGTCCAGCGGAGCCGCCGCGATGGCGATCTCGCGACCGCGGCGTTCGCGATCGGAGGTGCTGCGCTCGTCGCCGGCGTCGTCCTGTACCTGCGGGCACCGCACGACCGCGAGCTGCGGGTCCGTGTCGTTCCGGCGCTCGCACCGGGCGCGTCCGGCGTGACCATCACCGGGGCATTCTGATCGTGCGCCTCGCGTTGCTCCCGGTATTCGCGACGGCCTGCAACCAGGTGCTCGGGATTCCCGAGGTCCATACCGGCGTCTGCGACGCCGACGCCGTGTTCCTCAGCGCGGCGCCGGTCGGTGGTATCGACGCCGGACTCGGCGTGCAGACGGCACAGCTGTCGCGCGACGAGCGGACGATCGTGTTCAGCCGGCTGACGGTGACCGGCTCGCCGGACGCTCCGGTCGCGCGCTACGGCGATTTGTATGTGGCGCACCGCGACCTGCGCAGCGACAGCTTCGGGGACGCGGTGGCACTCGGCGAGCTGAACACCGATTCGGACGAGCTCGGCGCGTCACTCTCCGACGACCTGCGAACGCTGTACTTCGCCCGGAGAGATCCGACCCGGCGCTATCAGATCTTGGCCGCGGCCCGGGCCGGGTCGGACGACCGGTTCATCGCGCCCGTGCCGGTGCCACTTGGTGATCAGACCAGCTCGATCGAGCCGTTCGTGACCGCGAATGCGTTGTTCTTTGCATCGCGGCGAGCCGACGGGGCGGCAAGCCTGTTCAGCGCAGCGGGCCGCGGCAGGTCGTTCGACAAACCGCGCCAGCTGGCATCGCTCGAGCTGTTGCCGTCACCCGCTGCCTACGAGGACCCGGTGGTGGCCGGCAACGGCCTGACGATCTACTTCAGCGCGCCACCGGACAACGCGAGCCCGCCGGACATCTGGAGCGCCACGCGCACGGCGTCCGGCCAGCCGTTCGGACCGCCGCGTCCGGTGGCGGTGCTCAACTCGACCAGCTCCGAGCGGCCGGCCTGGATCTCCGAGGACAGCTGCCGGCTCTACTTCGTCACCAACCGGACCGGCCGCGGCTTCGAGCTGTGGCTGGCTTCGCGCGCGACGCCCTGACCGGCTCAGTCGAACGCGCCGACGCCGTTGATCGTCCAGTCGAGCCCGGGCGCTCCGAGGAAGTCCTGGTTCAGGATGGTGCCGCCGTTCATGAACCAGATGGCGACGGTGCCGTCGGTGTCGCGGAACAGGATGTCGGTCTTGCCGTCGCCGTTGAAGTCGCCGGCGCCCTGGATGGCCCAGTCCAGGCCCGGAGGCACGCCGGGCGTCGGCGTGGGGAACGCCTGGGACACGATGGTGCCGCCGTTCATGAACCAGATGGCGACGGTGCCATCGCTGTTGCGGAACAGGATGTCGCTCTTGCCATCGCCGTTGAAGTCGCCGGCGCGCTGGATCGTCCAGTCCAGGCCGAGGGGCACGCCGGGCGTCGGAGCGGGGAATGCCTGGGACACGATGGTGCCGCCGTTCATGAACCAGATCGCGACGGTGCCATCGGTATTGCGGAACAGGATGTCGCTCTTGCCATCGCCGTTGAAGTCGCCGACGCCCCGGATCGTCCAGTCGAGGCCGGGGGGGACGCCGGGCGTCGGAGCGGGGAATGCCCGGGACACGATGGTGCCGCCGTTCATGAACCAGATCGCGACGGTGCCGTCGGTGTCGCGCCACAGGATGTCGCGCTTGCCATCGCCGTTGAAGTCGCCGGTGCCCTGGATGGTCCAGTCGAGCCCTGGATTGGCCAGGTACGCTGCCCCGCTGTCCAGCAGCCAGATCGCGACGGTGCCGTCGGTGTCGCGCCACAGGATGTCATCCCCGAAGTATCGCGGGTACACCAGACGAGCGCCGTCCTTGTCGCGGGACGTCAACACCAGATCGCCGGTGTTCGTGCCGTGGCACTGCGGATAGTGCATCACCGACGCCGCGTCGTAGGCGGTCAGCGCCCGCCAGTTGTTGTCTTCGAAGCACACGCCGGCCTCCGGCCGGGTGTGCTCGTGGCGGAACCCCAGCGTGTGGCCGAGCTCGTGACGCAGGATGCCTGCCAGTGTGATCGGCTGGATCGCTCCGAATGAGCTCGCGTCAATCAGCAGCTCACGGCTCGCCCGAGCATAGCTCGGGAAGAACGAGCTCGCCAGGAATGGCTGACTACTCACCTGGCGCACGTTGAACACCACATCCGAGGTGCTGCTCGTGCAATTGGTGTCATCTGCGGTGAGATGCTTGAACTCGACGTTCGCGGCCGCTCGCCAGGCCGCGGCCGCGGATTCGATCGCACTGACCACGGTCGTGTATCGGCTGCCAAAGCTCGCCTGGCTCACGCAGTAGGTGAGGTTGGACGCGTTGTTGAAGAGCCAGCGGTCGTCGCGTCCGTTCGCCTGGTTGATGATCAGGGACTGCTGCGTGGTCGACTCGCCGTTGCTGGCCAAAGCGTCCGTCCGCAGGTACGCGGCATAGGCAGCTTGCAACTCGGCCTCGCTGGCCGCCGGCTCATCACCGTTGATGATGTACGCGTGTGCCTCGGAGCTGTAATAGGCTCGCGCTTTGAACTCCTCGTACGACAGCGTGCTCTGCTCCGGCGCGGTGGCACATGCCATGGCACCGAGCACGATCGTGAATAGTCCTGAATATCGAAATACAGACATGAAGCTCTCCTTGATAGTTGGGAACGATGCGAAACGCGAACGATTCGAAACATCTCGACGGCCGTCGGATGCATGAAGCTGTGCCGTTCTGCCAGGCGGCAGCCGTGATCGCCGATCACCCGCGGGGCGATCGAACGCGTCGTGAAGGGAAACCTCAGTCGAAGTTGGCGATGCTCTGGATCGTCCAGCCGCTTCCAGGGTAGTGCGGCGATGCCTCGTGCACCTTGACGGCACCGTTCATGAACCAGATCGTCACGGCGCCATCACTCCTGCGCCACACCAGATCACTGCGGCGGTCGTGATCGAAGTCGCCGATGCCCTGGAATGTCCAGTCGAGCGCGGGTGCGGCCGGGGACGCCTCGCTCGCGATCGCGCCGCCGTCCATGAACCAGATCGCCAGCCTGCCGTCGGTGTTGCGCCACAGGACATCGCTCGTGCCGTCGCCATCGAAATCGCCGGCGCCTCGCACCCTCCAGTCGAGGCCGAGCCGACCGGGATGGGCCTGACCGGTGATCGAGCCGTCCGCGAGGAACCAGATCTCGACGCTGCCGTCGGCATCGCGCCACAGGATGTCGCTGCGCCCGTCGCCGTCGAAATCGCCGACCGCCTGGATCGTCCGGGAGAGCACGGGCTGCAGGTAGTAGGATTCTTTCGGCCGCTCGGCGCCGTTCATCAGCCAGATCGAGACCGTGCCGTCGGTGTCGCGCCACACGATGTCGGTCTTGCCGTCGCCATTGATGTCGCCGATGCCCTGGACCGTCCAGTCGAGGCCGGGGCGGCCAGATTCACTCTTGTACGTCAACGGGGTCTGCGAACCGCGGTTCATGAGCTCGATCTCGACCGTGCCTGTGTGGTCGCGCCACAGCAGGTCGCCGCCGCCGTCGCCGTCGAAGTCCCCGGTGACCTCAATCTTCCAGTCGTTATCGGGTGCGGCCGGGTAGGATTGCCCGACGCTGACGCCGCCGTTCACGTACCAGATCGCGGCCGTTCCGTCGTCGCCGCGCCACAAGATGTCCGCCCCCGAGGGCTCGGGATCGGTGAGCTGCGTCGTGACGCAATCGCTGGCCTGGTTCGAGAACTCACGCTGGATCGCGTAGCGGAACCCGTCCTTGCCGACGAACTGTCCGGGCACCCCGTCGCACAGGTCCCCGATCTCGCCTTGCGATCTGCCGGTCGCTGGATTGACATCGTCGCCGTCGTACCAGGCCAGCGGTGCGTCCACGACGGTGGCGAACCCGACGTCCGGATCGGTGATCGCCCCGACCAGCTCGCGCGACGCGACCATGGTCTGGTTATCGAACGCCGAGGACGAACCGCATCCGGTCGCGCAGCCCTGGGCAGTGAGATCCGGAAGCACGGAGTACACCACGTCCTGGCCGTCGATCCGGAACGCGGTGTGGTACGCGCAGAACGCGCTGCACGACAGCGCGCCGTCGGGCCCCATGACGGTCTTTCCCGAAGGAAGGTGGACCATGTACAACGTGTCATCGTCGGGTGCGGGGAGCGATCCGCGCTGGATCTGCGCTGCGAGCTCGCTCTGAACGTCCGCGTCCGTGATCAGCGGCGTGTTGCGCGGCGCTGCCGGATCGATCTGGGTCGACTGGCGGAACCGACCGCGGCCGAATCGCCGCAGCGGCGACGCCGTGTTGTACTCGGCGAGCCAGCCGAACACGCTGCTCGCCACCATCTCGCGGTACGCGCTCGCCATGTTCGGCGGCGGCGCGCTGGTGAGCTCGGGGAGGTAGCTCCCCGGGCCGTACAGGACCTGCACCACCTTCGGTGCAGCGATGATCCGCCCACCGTGGTTTCGGAGGTTCGCACCGGGCGGTGCCGGCGCCGGGGCCGCGCTCAGCCGGACCGGCATGCCGTGCACCCGCACGGCGAACGCGATATCGACGGATCGCCGGGCGTTCGAGGGCTGCACGTCGCGCGCGAGCGCCGGGAGCTCGCGGTTCGTGCTCGCCGTGCAGGCGGCGAGCGCTCCGATCACCGCCAGGAGACCCGCCGCGGCTGGCATCTCGTACCGGCCGACGAGGGACGAAGCGTGGCGTGTCGTGGGCTGCATCTTCATCTCGGTGTCTTCGTTCGAACGGCCGGTGCGAGGACGACCATAGGCGCGCGCGGCAAGGCCCACCATTTCTCGCCATTACACAGCACGCGCGCTCACCGTCGAGCGGAAGGCTCCCAGGCAGGTGGCGGCAGATTCCGGCACCTGCAGCTCGCCGCGCGTGGCGCCGTGCTCCGGACCGCGCTCTCCGACGACGCACTGCGGCTGTGACAAATCACTCAGGACACCGTCGATCCGCGTGAAGCTCGGCCAGGATCGGCTAGGATCCTCGCGTGCGGCGCCTGCCGATGCTCTGTCTGATTCTCGGTGGTTGCGGATTTCAGTCCGCGGCCAACGGCGGCGGCCCCTCCGACGGCGGCTCGGACGGCGGCGCGACCGACACCGGGAGCGGCGGCGGCAGCGATGGCGGCAGCGGCTCCGACGGCGGCTCGGACGGCGGCTCGACCGCGGCGACCGGCTGCTTCCCGCACTGGCTCGACGGCACGGTCAGCATCGATCCAACCACGATCCAGGAGATCGCGGAGCTGTCGAGCGCGGGGAACGACCGCAACCCGTGGATCTCCGACGACGGCCTGCGGATGTACTTCACGCGGGATCAGGGAACCTCGAGCTCCAGTGACGTCTACTTCACGAGCCGGGCGACGACGGCGCTGCCGTTCGATCCGCCGGATCTGCTGCCGAACCTGAGCAGCAGCGGCCGCGAGGGCCGCGTCTGGCTGACCCCCGACGAGCTGTCGCTCGTGGAGTCGAGCGAGCGCAGCGGGCCGATGGACATCCACCTCATCACCCGCGGCCAGGGCCAGGGCTTCGGCTCGCCGAACCGCAACCACCTGAACAGCGTCAACGCGGTCGGCACCCACCGCGACGACCCGTTCCTCAGCCCAGGCGGGCTTCGGCTGTACCTGTCCGCCGACTCGGGGCCGGCCGGCAAGCAGCAGCTGCTGCTCGCCACGCGCCCCAACCTCAATGCCGATTTCGGCGCGCCGATGCTGGTTCCCGGCACGCGCGACAACAGCAGCAACATGACCGACCCGACCCTGTACCAGGACGAGCAGGTCCTGGTGTTCAGCGCGTTCCCGCAGGGCTCGACGAACGTCGACCTGTGGTACGCGAAGCGGCCGGCCGTCACGGCCGACTTCGGCGCGCCGATCCCGATCCCGGGCATCGCCACGACCGGCATCGAGATCGACCCGGTGCTCGGCGACGACGGCTGCGAGCTGTACTTCTCATCGACCCGCAAGGGTGACGGCAAGCTCCACCTGTTCCACGCCCGGGTCACGAAGTAGCGGCTACGCCCGGTCGAGCGGATCGCTGATGTCATCGACGGCCTCGGGCACGACCACGCGCGTGACGTCGAGGACGTAGCGGACCAGCGCCGGCAGGTACTCGGCCAGCGGCGGGCAGCGCACGCCGGTGCCGGCGAGCGCCTGCGCGGTGTGGGTCTGATCGTAGTGCACGGCGTGATCGAGCACGTCGACGAACGCCAGCGGGCCGCGGCCGAGCCGGGACAGGCCCGGGGTGCGCAGCACGGCGCGCGTCAGCGGGCGCGGGATGTGGCCGCGCGGCTTCTCGGTGTGGGCGTGCTCGGCGACGCCCTCGAACACCGCGCGCGCCGATAGCGGCGCCGGATCGACCAGGTGGAAGGTCTTGCCGGCGGCGGTCTCGCCGCGCGCGACGTGCCACGCGGCGTCGATCACGTAGTCGATCGGCACCAGGTGGAGCGGGGTGTCGCCGCGGCCGAGCAGCGGCAGCCGCACGCGCGACGCGTTGGTCGCGATCACCACCATCAGGTAGTACGGGCCGTCGAGGTTGTCGATCTCGCCGGTCCGGCTGTCGCCGACGAGGATGCCGGGCCGCACCACGGTGATCGGCAGCTGCCGCATCGCCGCGCGCACCAGCCGCTCGGCCTCGTACTTGGTGCGCTCGTAGGCGTTGTGGAACTTCTGGCCGGCCTCGAGGTCGTCCTCGTAGACCGTGCCGCGGCGGTCGCCCGACACCATCGCGGTCGACCAGTGCACCATGCGCTCGAGCCGGCTCGCGTCGCGCGCCAGGTCGATCACCGTGCGGGTGCCG
This sequence comes from Kofleriaceae bacterium, assembly GCA_036403075.1. Classification (GTDB taxonomy): domain Bacteria; phylum Myxococcota_A; class Polyangia; order Haliangiales; family Haliangiaceae; genus JABFXX01. The sequence goes on along the minus strand of DASWRS010000099.1, from coordinate 14,146 downwards.
GCGACGTTGACCCGGTGCGCGGTGGCGTCGTCGACGCCCATGAAGTACACGCCGGCGAGGTGGTGGATCCAGGTCAGATCGCGCGACAGCGCGCGGTACTCCGCGCTCGACAGCCCGAGGTCCATGTCGCAGACATCGCCGACCAGGACCTCGGCCTGCGCGCGGTCGGGCAGGGCGGCGAGGAACGCGTCGGCCTCGGCGGCCACCGGCTCGCGCGCGAGCACGTAGAGCCGGGTCTCGGGCTCGGCGGCGAGGATCTTCTGGATCATCCGCTTGGCGGTGAACGCGGGGAACCCGGTGACCACCGCCGCGGCGCCGACCCGGGCGGTGCCGCCGGTTGCCCCGGAATGCGACGACGCGCGCGGCGTGGCGACCCGTGGCACCCGGATCGGCCCGAACCGGGCCTCGATCTCGGCGACGACGCGGTCGACCTCGCGCTCGAGCGCCGCGAGATCGCCGGCGTTCTCGATCACCCAGGTCGCGGCGGCGAGCTTGTCGGCCAGCGGCGCCTGCGCGGCGATCCGGGCCCGGGCGTCCTCGGGGGCGAGCCGGTCGCGCTCGATCAGCCGCGCGTGCTGGATCTCCGGCTCGGTCGCGACCACGATCAGGCCGGCCATCGTGGTGTAGGCCCGGTTCTCGACCAGCAGGGCGGCCTCGTAGAACACGAGGTTGGCGCCGGCGTCGGCCCAGGTCGCGATCGCCGCCGCGCTCGCCGCGCCGATCCGCGGATGCGTGATCCGGCCGAGGTCGGCGCGCGCCGCCGGGTCGGCGAACGCGATCGCCGCCAGCCGCTTGCGATCGAGCCGGCCCTCGGGCGTGAGGATCGCCGCCCCGAACCGCGCGACCAGCTCGGCGAGCGCCGGCTGGCCGGGCTCGACGACCTGGCGCGCGAGCTGATCGGCGTCGACCAGCGCCGCGCCGCGGGCGACCAGCAGCCGGGCCACGGTGGACTTTCCCGAGGCGATCCCGCCGGTCAGTCCGATCACGTGAACCGTCACGAGGCTTCCCTACCACAGGCGGTGGAAGGCGGGGTAGGTTTGCCGCGATGCTCGCTCGCCTCGCCGTCCTCGTGATCGCCGCGCTCGCCGCGCTCCCCGGCGTCGTCGGGCTGGCGCGCGCGTCGCGCCGCGACTGGACCGGCAGCGCGGCCTGCGGCGGCTGTCACCCGGCCGAGCTCGCCGCGTGGCAGACCACGCCCCACGCGCGGACCCGCGAGCGGTTCGCCAGCCGGCCGGAGGCCCGATGCCTGGGCTGCCACGCCACCGGCGAGGCTCCGGCGGGGCCGGCGATCGCCGTCGAGGTCGGCTGCGAGGCCTGCCACGGCGCCGGCGCCGCCTACGCCGAGGCCGATGTCATGCGCGATCGCCCCGTCGCGCTGGCGCTCGGCCTCGCCGATATGTCGACCCCCAAGGCGCGCGCGGCGGTGTGCGCGCCGTGCCACCGTGCGCGGATCCGCGGTGCGGCGTTCGATCCGAGGGCCGCAGTGCACCCGGTGGTGCCCGGCGCACGCCCGGACGGGGGCGGGCGGCCATGACGAAGATCCGCGCGCGGTTCGTGACCTCGGCGGCGCAGCTGTCGGAGTTCCCGCCGCCGTCGTTGCCCGAGGTCGCCGTGGTCGGCCGGTCCAACGTCGGCAAGTCGAGCCTGATCAACCTGCTGGTCGGCCAGCCCGGCCTGGCGCGCACGTCGCGGACGCCGGGGCGGACCCGGCTGGCCAACTGGTTCGTGATCGACGAGCGGTTCCACCTGGTCGACCTGCCGGGCTACGGCTACGCCGAGGTCAGCCGGGCGATGCGCGACAGCTGGCGGCCGTTGATCGAGGGCTACCTCGCCGGGCGCAAGACCCTGGCCGGCGTGCTGCTGCTGATCGACATCCGGCGCGGCGTGCAGGACGAGGAGCTCGACTTCGTGCCGTGGCTCGCCGAGCGCACCATGCCGGTCGTGGTCGCGTTGACCAAGGCCGACAAGCTGGCCAAGAACAAGCGGATGCTCGAGATCGCGCGCGCCCGGCAGGCGCTCGACCTGTCTCGCGATCCGATCGCCGTGTCGACGCTGTCGGGCGACGGCATCGATCCGCTGTGGCGCGCGGTCGCCCAGCTCGCCGCGAAGCCGAAGCCTGGATAGGCCGGCCCGGCGCATGGTGGTCGCATGATGATCGCACCGGCGACGCGCGCGGACCTCGACGCGATCGACGAGATCGAGCGCCACTCGTTCCCCCAGCCGTGGCCGCGCGCGACGTTCGAGGCCGAGCTCACCCGCGCGCTGGCGCGGCTCGACGTCGCCCGCGCCCCGGTGGTCGTCGGGTTCTGCAACTACTGGATCGTCACCGACCCGCACGGCGGCGGGGAGCTCCACGTCCTGGCGATCGCGACCCACCCGGATCACCGGCGCGCCGGGGTCGGCGGCGCGCTGCTCGATCACGCGCTCGCCCAGGGCCGCGCCGCCGGCTGCAGCATCGCGACGCTCGAGGTCCGCCGCGGCAACGCGCCGGCGATCGCGCTGTACGAGCGCGCTGGGTTTCGCACCGTGCACGTCCGCGCGCGCTACTACCAGGACAACGCCGAGGACGCGCTCGTGATGGTCAGTGAATGGACCCCGTGACGTGGAGCTCGCCGTTGCCGGCGGTCCCCGACATCCCGGTGTCGCGCGTGCCGAAGTAGATCGCCGTGCCGCCCGCGCCCGCGACGATCACGCCCGCGGCGGCGAGCACGTACCAGTGCTGGTACCAGGCGGCCGCGCCGCGGCGCGCGAGCTCGGCCTCGACCTTGACCTCGCCCTCGGGCGGCAGCGCGACGCGCGTGGTGAACGGCAGGTAGCCGGCCTTCTCGACCCTGATGTCGTAGCTCGCCGGAGCGGGCAGCTTCAGCGCCTCGATCGGCGTCATGCCGCGCGACTGGCCGCCGACGGTCACCGCGGCGCCCGCCAGGTTGGCGACGATGTCGATCACGCCGAAGCGCAGGAAGTCGCTCGGCGGCAGCAGCCGGTTGACGTAGCCGGTGATCTGCGGGTCCGACGGTGCGGCACCGGCGGCGAGCGAGTCCGCGACCCGGCCGGTGACCTCGCGGCCCGCGACGTCGATCCGCTGCATCGTCAGGATCACGTCGCCGAGCTCGCTGATCCCGACGAGGATGACCTCGGCGGCGGCGGCCTTCTGGCCGATCCGCGCGACGCACGCCGCCTCGCCGGCGCACTTGACCAGCACCTGGTCGAGGTGATCGCCGTAGACCGCGCGGGCCTGGTCGGGGCCGAGCACGCGGAGCGAGGTCTGGCGCGACAGCGCGGTGACGACGCGGCCGGCGATCCCGGGCAGCGCCGACGATCCGGCGCGGTACTCGAGCACGATCACCTTGCGGCGGGGATCCGGATCGCCGTGCGCGGGCGGCGCGGCGGTGGTGAGCACGGCGGTGAACACGGCGCCGAACACGGCGGCGATCGCGAGGCGGCGCAGGGCGGGGCGCATCACTTCTTTCCGAACTGGAAGGTCATCGAGCCGATGTGGTGCTCGTACGGGTCGGCCGCGGGCGCGCTCTGGCCGGCGGCCGCGGCGCACTCCCAGCCGCTGATGTCGCCGGTGATCCGCAGCACGATGCCGTCGCACCAGCTGCGATAGCGCTGGACCACGCCGCCGGTCGCGGCGTCGAACACGCGCAGCTCCTCGGTGTCGATCAGCATCTCGGGGATGTGGAGCTGCGTGATCGGCGGGCCATCGAAGTGCGCGCTGGTGGTCAGCGCGACGTAGTCGCCGCCGGCGCCGAGCTCGAGGTGGCCGATCACCACCGAGCTGGCGTTCATCTGGCGGCGGACGTCGGGGAAGCTCATGACGTCGAGCACCTGCTGCGCGCCCTCGCTCCACAGCGTGCGGACCGGGTCGCTCGCCACGTCGGTCGAGGTCACCAGCAGCGACGCGGTCGCCGGCGCGGTCGCGCTGGCCGGCGGCGCCTCGACGCCGAGGTAGGCTTGGCCGTTGGACACCGCGAGCGCGGTCGGCTTGCCGGCGCTCGCCCCGGCGCCGGTCCCGGGGATCGTGCGCAGCAGCTTCGCCGACGCCGAGGTGACCTCGCCGAGCTCGCCCTTGCACGCGTCGACGTAGAACGCCCGGCCGCGGTCGGTGGCGATGTCGGAGAACCCGCCGGTCGCGACCAGGTGCGCCCGGGCCGCGGCGTCGCCCGAGAGCGTCGCCCACCACAGCTCGGCGGTGGTGGCGCACGCGCCGGTCGTCGCGCCGCGGTTCCGGATCGCGACGGCGTCGATCTCGCCGGTGTCGGTGGTGAGGATCGCGACCCGGCTGAAGCTGCCGTCGGCGATCGGCGTCGCGGTCTGCGGCTGCGCCCGCGCGTCGATCACGAACAGCTGCGTGGTGGTGCCGATCACCAGCTTGCCGCCGTCGTCGGCGCCGGCGCCGTCGAGCACCGCGCCGGTCATCGTCCCGGCGAGCGCGGCGCCGAGCTTGTGGTCGGCGGTCGCGATCGGCAGGACCTGCGCCGGACCGGTCAGCGCGCCGGCCGGATCGCTGGTCGCCTGCGCGACCATGTACAGGCTCGGGCCCGCGGCGATCACCAGCACCGCGTTGCCGCCGACCTGAGCCTTGCCGTCGAGCCCCGCGCCGGACGACAGGTCCGAGAACGTCGCCGGGGCCTCGGTCCAGTGCAGCGGCGTGGTGCTGGGATCGCCGTCGGCGTCGCGGCTGACCGTCCCGGCGAAGTAGGCGATCGGGCGGCGGACCTGCACGGTGATCGCCGCGTCGCCCGCGAGCTCGGCGAGCGCGGTCCGGCCGTAGCCCACCGCGGCGCCGCTGTCGTTGCGCAGCGTTGCCTCGATCGACACGCGGCCGCTCGGCGCGAGATCGCCCAGGTCGAAGCTCCCGTCGGCCTTGACGTTGGCCGAGCGCGTCACATCGTGCGGCTGCCCGGCGGCGTCGCGCTCGTGGAACACGATCTCGACCACGGTGGCGCCGCTCGGCGCAAGCGGCCGGCCCTGCTCGGTCTCGAGCGTGATCGACACCGGCCCCGCGTCCCCTGGCGGGGGATGGCCGCCGTTGCAGGCGCCGAAGACTGCGAGGACCCAGAGCCACCGCATCGCAATGCTCGACGCTAGCAGAATCGCAACACGGGCCACAACCCGGCGTTTCGCAAGCGGATGTCGGCCGCGAAACAGATCACTTTGGGAACGGCGACCGATCGTTGTACCACTGGGATCGAGCTAGGATCGGAAAGACCTGGGATCGGAAACACCCGTTGCAGCCGAGCACCGACACAGGGCCGCAGAGCGGACCGTTTGGCCGCCACGATCCCAGCCTGCCGCAGGTGTTCGGGCGCTACCTGCTCGTCCAGCGGCTGTCGCGCGGCGGGATGGGCGAGATCTTCCTGGCCAAGCACGGGCTCACCGGGTTCGAGAAGCTCGCGGTGATCAAGAAGGTGCTGCCCCACCTCGCCGCCGACGAGCAGTTCATCTCGCGGTTCGTCGACGAGGCCCAGGTCGCGATCAAGCTCCAGCACGTCAACGTCGCGCAGGTCTTCGAGGTCGGCCGGGTCGGCAACGAGTACTTCCTCGCGCTCGAGTACATCGAGGGCCGCGATCTGCGGCGCACGCTGTCGCTGCTCGGCCACCGCCGCGAGCGCATGCCGGTCGATCTCGCGCTGTTCATCGCGCGCGAGCTGGCCAACGGGCTGGCCTACGCCCACCGCCGCACCGCCGCCGACGGCACGTCGCTCAACCTGGTGCACTGCGACATCTCGCCGCCCAACGTGCTGGTGTCGTTCGAGGGCGAGACCAAGGTGATCGACTTCGGCATCGCCAAGAGCGTGATGCGCGCGACCGTCACCGACCCCAAGCTCGGCTTTGGCAAGTTCGGCTACATGGCGCCCGAGCAGCTGATCCGCGGCGGCGTCGTCGACCACCGCACCGATCTCTACGCAGCCGGCGTCGTGCTGTTCGAGCTGATCACGGCGACCCGGCTCTACGAGGGCGGGCCGCAGCCCGACTACCGCGCGCTCGCCCGCAAGGTCGCCCGCGGCGAGCACCCGCTGCCGTCGCACATCGACCCGCAGCTCGCGCCGTACGACGAGCTGGTCGCCACCGCGCTGCGGCCGCGGCCCGAGGATCGCTACCAGTCGGCCGCCGCGCTGCGCGACGCGATCCAGCAGTGCCTGGTCGCGGTCAACCCGACGATCTCGACCGACCGGCTCGGCGCCTACATGCGCGAGCTGTTCGCGGGCGAGATGCTCGCACAGCGCGAGCTCCACGAGCGCGTCGCCAGCGCCCACCTCGCCGACTTCCAGGACCAGTTCCACACCCAGACGATCGCGACGGTGTCGTTCGCGCTCGCCCAGCTGCCGCTGCCCCCGCCCGAGGCCACCGGCCCGGTGGCACGGCGCCGGGTCACCGGCCCCAGCCCGGTCGCGCCGCTCCGCAGCACCGGATCCAACCCGGTGGCCGCGCTGCGCCACCCCGGGCCGAGCCCGGCGGATGACACGATGGCGCCGCCGACCGGCGCGATGGAGCCGGTCGTGCTCGACGACGGCGCGACCCTGGTCGGCGGCATGTCGTACGCGCGGACGATCGCGCGCCGCCGCCGGATGCGGCGCCACGTCCTGGGAGGCGCGCTCGCGGCGCTTGGCATGGTCGCCGTGTTCGGGCTCGTGTTCGGGATCTGGGCGCTGGTGACGCGCGGCGGACGGCCGCGCGCGCCGACCGCATCGCCATCGCCATCGCCGACCGGCGCGCCGGCCGCCCCACCGGCGGTCCGCTCGTCGGGGATCACCGTCGAGCCGATCCAGGTCGCCCCGGCCGGCGCGGCGCGCGGCGAGCCGCCCGAGATCGACATGACCGACGACGCCCCCGGCCCCGCCGGCGCCGCCCAGCCCGGCCCGCGCACGTCGCGCGACGCGGTGCATCGCCCGGTGCGCAAGGAGATCAAGCCGCCCCCGGCCCCGGCGGTCGCCGCGGCGTTCACGCGCGATCAGCTGGTCCAGAAGTTCCAGCAGGTCAGCCGCGAGTACGACGTCTACAAGGCCCGGTTCGGCTCGCGGCTCGAGCGAGAGTGGGGCGAGCTCGCCACGTTCATCACGTACATGCCGGCGAGCGAGGACGACGCCGCGCGCCGGGAAGCCGCGCGCCGGCTCGACGAGTTCCGCACCCGCATGCGGGAGTAGCCCGATCCCGCGATTTTCGTGCCGCGAAACCCACACGAAACAATGTGTGCGCTAACCATCCGGAGATGAAGAAGGTCGAGGCTATCATCAAGCCGTTCAAGCTCGACGAGGTCAAGGAACGCCTCGCCGAGATCGGGGTGCACGGCATGACGGTCACCGAGGTCAAGGGCTTCGGGCGAACCGGCGGCAAGAAAGAGGTCTACCGGGGCTCGGCGTACGTCGTCGACTTCGTGCCCAAGGTCAAGGTCGAGATCATCGTGCCCAACGACAGCGTCCAGCAGGTCGTCACGGTGATCACCGAGGCCGCGCGCACCGGCAAGATCGGCGACGGCAAGATCTTCATCACCCCGATCGACGAGGTCATCCGCATCCGCACCGGCGAGACCGGCGAGGACGCGATCTAGGCTCATCCGCTGCGACGTTGTTTTCCCGCTTTCCCTAACTTCCAGGCCGGGTTTTTCAGGCCGCCAACAGGAGATAACCGTGACGCCGAACGAGCTCAACGACTACGTCAAGAAGCATGGCGCGAAGATGATCGACGCGAAGTTCGTCGACTTCCTCGGCCAGTGGAAGCACCTGACCTACCCGATCGAGCGCCTCCAGGAAGGCCTCGAGGAGGGCTTCGGCTTCGATGGCTCGTCGGTCGGCGGCTGGCGCGCGATCAACTCGTCCGACATGCTGATGAAGCCGGATCCAACCACCGCGGTGATCGATCCGTTCCTCAAGACCCCGACGCTGTCGATCCTGTGCGACGTGATCGATCCGATCACCCACGAGTCGTACTCGCGCGATCCGCGCAGCCTCGCCAAGCGCGCGGTCGCGTACCTCAAGTCGACCGGGATCGCCGACACCGCGTTCTTCGGCCCCGAGGCCGAGTTCTTCGTGTTCGACTCGATCCAGTACTCCGAGGAGCCGAACCACTCGTTCTTCCAGATCGACTCCGACGAGGCCGGCTGGAACAACAAGCGCAGCGAGGGCGGTGGCAACAAGGGTTTCAAGCCGCCGACCAAGGGCGGCTATTGCGTGGTCGGTCCGACCGACCAGATCGCGGACCTGCGCACCCAGATGGTGATGACGATGCAGGCGGTCGGCATCGTGATCGAGACCCACCACCACGAGGTCGCCTCGGCGGGTCAGTGCGAGATCGACATGAAGTACGACACGCTCGTGAAGATGGCCGACCAGATCCTCTGGTACAAGCACATCGTCAAGAACGTCGCGCGCGCGCACGGCAAGACGGCGACGTTCATGCCCAAGCCGCTGTTCGGTGACAACGGCAGCGGCATGCACACGCACCAGTCGCTGTGGAAGGGCGGCAAGCCGCTGTTCGCGGGCGACAGCTACGCCGGCATGAGCGACATGGCGCTGTTCTACATCGGCGGCCTGCTCAAGCACGCCGGCGCGATCTGCGCGTTCGCCAACCCGACGACCAACAGCTACCGCCGCCTGGTGCCGGGCTACGAGGCGCCGGTCAACCTCGCGTACTCGGCGCGCAACCGCTCGGCGACGATCCGGATCCCGATGTACTCGAGCTCGCCCAAGGCCAAGCGCCTCGAGCTGCGGTCGCCCGATCCGTCGTGTAACCCGTACCTGGCGTTCGCCGCGATGATGATGGCCGGGCTCGATGGCATCGAGAACCGGATCCATCCCGGCGAGCCGCTCGACAAGGACATCTACTCGCTGTCTCCCGAGGAGCTGGCCGAGGTCCCGACCGTCCCCGGCTCGCTCGACGCGTCGCTCGATGCGCTACATGCCGACCGATCGTTCCTGATGAAGGGAGATGTGTTCTCCAACGATCTGATCGATGCGTGGATCGCCTACAAGCGCGAGAACGAAGCCGACCATGTGCGTCTGCGGCCGGTCCCGGCCGAGTTCCAGCTGTATTACGACTGCTAGGTCGAACACCGGCCTCCTGGCACCCTACGCGGGCGCTTGTAACTCGGCGCGCCCTTTGGCAGAATCGAGTCATTCCGGACTGCGTTCAGCCATGCAGTCATGAGCGGCCGAGCACCTGCGTGGAATTCAGCAAGCCAGGAAGCATTGCAGCGGAACGCCCGCGTGCGCGTGTCGGCGCGGCGTATTCGGCGCTGGTCGCCTGGGGGGCAACAAAAGCTCTCCCGGCCGCGCTGCGGTCGCTGGCGTATCGCGCGTTTGCGCGGGCGGTAGGCGCGAACCTCGACGAGGTCGAGCTCGAGCTCACCGGCTATCCGTCGCTCGGTGACTTCTTCGCGCGCAAGCTGCGCGACGGCGCGCGCGTGATCGATCCCGCGCCCGACGCGATCATCTCGCCGTGCGACGGCGTGATCGCGGCTCGTGGCGTCGCGACCGAGGGCGCGTTGCTCCAGGCCAAGGGTCGCAGCTACCGGCTCGCCGAGCTGGTCGCCGACGGCGAGCTGGCGGCCCGGCTCACCGGCGGCGCCTACGTGACGATCTACCTGTCGCCGCGCGACTATCATCGTGTCCACACCCCGGTCGATGCCCGGGTCCTCGGCTACGACTACCTGCCGGGCTCGCTGTGGTCGGTGAACCCGCGGGTCGCGGCGCGGCGCGACGGCGTGATCGCGCGCAACGAGCGCGTCGTGTTCCGGATGCACGCGGGGGCGTTCGGTCACGTCGCCCTGGTCATGGTCGGTGCCGGCGGCGTGGGCAACATCCGTCTGGCGCCCGCGCTGAGCGGTCATGGCGGCGCGGACGGCCCCCCGGTGATCGACAGCGCCGGCTGGCGCGCGGCCCGCGAGCCGCGGCGGGTCGAGCTCGCCGAGGTCGCCGTCGCGCGCGGCGACGAGCTCGGTGCGTTCCGGCTCGGCTCGACGGTCGTCGCCGTGTTCGAGCCCGGCAAGATCGAGCTCGCCGGCGAGGTCGGCGACGCGGTGCGGTTCGGCCAGCGCCTCGGCCGCGCGGTCCCGGCAGGAGGTCGGTCGTGAGCAAGCGCGACGACGACTCCCAGACCGACATGGAGGTCGGGATGACCACGGCCGAGCGCCGGCGGCGGCGCCGCCGCGGTGCCGGCCTGCGCGTGCCGTCGGACAACGTGCCGCGGCGCTCGACCACGCCGCCGGTCGTCGCCCCGGTGCCCGAGGATCCCGCGCTCGCGATGTCGATCGCCTACAGCTTCGCCTCGGAGTCGCCCGACGGGATCCCGCGCGCGGCGCGCGAGGCCACGGTGCCGAGCTTCGAGCACCACGAGGGCATGCCGACGGTGATCGATCCGGTGTCGGGGCCGATCGAGCAGGCCGACTTCGAGATGAAGACCCGCGAGATGACCGCGGTCGACCTCGAGGAGCTCGGCCTCGACGAGCCGGGCGGGATGTCCGGCCACACCATGCCGTTCCCGCGGATCTCGTCATCGTCGATCGAGCCGCTCGCGACGGTCGCGCCGGCCTCGTCGCTCGAGGTCCGGTTCGCCAAGCGCGACGCGACCGAGCCGGCGGACGACATCGAGGTCGATCTCGACGCCAGCGTGGACAGCGCGGTCGACGGCGTGGTCGATGCCGGGGCCACCCTCGATCAGGAACCCGGGCAAGAACGCGGGCAGGATCCCGGCCGGGACCCCGGCCGGGACCCCGGGCAGGTGCCGCGCCGCGCCGACGCGCGGTCCGGGCTCGAGCTCGATGGCAGCGAGCCCACCACGGTCCATGCCGGCCCGCCGCCGCCGCCGCCGCCCGAGCTGCTCGCCCGGACCGTGACCGAGCCGTCCCCGCCGCCGCGCGGCATGGCCGAGTCGTCGCAGCCGCGAGCCGCCGTGACCGAGGCATCGCAGCCGCGGCCGGCGATGGCCTCGTCACCGATCCCGCCGCTCGCGCCGCCCACGGCCCCGCCGGTCGCTCCGCTGGCCGTTGGCTACCGCACCGGCCGCGCGCAGACCGTCGCCCTGTCGGAGGACGATCTCGAGGAGGTGCGCGAGGCGGCGCGGCAGGCCACCCAGCCGCCCGCCGGGTTTCCGTCGCGGGCCGCGTCGATGTCGATCCCGCCGCCGACCCCGCCGGCCAAGCCCGCCGAGGCCCGGCCCCGCTCGGCAGAGCCCGCGTCGGTTCCCGAGATCGACATCACGGCGCTCGAGGACCGGGCCACCGAGGCGTCCGGCGAGTTCGAGGTCGACGTCGACGGGGTCGATGGTGACGATGGCGATGACGGCGTCGACAGCATCGAGGTCACGCCCGAGGAGCCGGGGCCCGGCTCCGCGCTGCCGCCGATGCCGCCTCAGGCCTCCGAGCCGCGGCCGCGGCCGCTCGCGCCGCTGGCCGGCCCTGGCCACCCGACGTCGATCCCGCCGGCGAACGTGCTGCCGCCTCGCGACTCGCAGCCGATGGCGGTCCAGCGCGACGTCCACGCGCCGCCGCCGCCACCACCGTCGGTGCACAAGGCGCCGCCGTCGCCGCCGCCGGCCAAGCGCGATCGCTCCGCGCCGGAGATCGCTGCGATCAAGCCGGACCCGCGGCAGGATGGCCGATCGGACGGGCGGTCGGAGGCGCGCGCCGAGCTGCGCGACCTCCGGGACGTCCGCGAGGTCAAGCTCGAGGGCAGGCCGGAGGGCCGGCCCGAGGCCAGGGCCGAGGTCAGGTCGGAGGGCCGGCCCGAGGCCAGATCTCCTGATGGTAGACCCGACGGCCGACCCGAGGTCAGGTCCGACGCCCGCGAGCCCAAGGGCGAGGGCAGGCCGCCGCGTGGCAAGCCGTGGTTCATCGACCTGTTCGACGAGGATTACCTGCGGACGCTGCCGTTCTTGACCCCGCAGGCGACCCAGGCCGAGGCCGAGTTCGTGATCGACGCCATGGGCCTGTCGGCGGGCGCCCAGGTGCTCGACGTCGGCTGCGGCTACGGCCGCCACGCGATGGAGCTCGCGGCGCGCGGCTTCCACGTCGTCGGGCTCGATCTGTCGACGCCGCTGCTGGTGCGCGGCGGCGAGGAGGCGCACCGCCGCGGCCTGACGATCAACTTCGTGCGCGGCGACATGCGCGAGCTCGACTTCGACGCCCAGTTCGACGGCGCGTATTGCCTGTTCTCGACCTTCGGCTACTTCGATGACGAGACCAACAAGAAGACGATCGCGAACATCGGCCGCGCCCTCCGGCCCGGGGGCCGCGTCCTGATCGAGATCCTGAACCGCGACTACGTGATCGCCGATCTGCCGACCCGGGTGTGGTGGGAGGGCGACGGCTGCGTGGTGCTCGAGGAAGTCGAGCTCAACTACTTCTCGTCGCGCATCCAGGTCAACCGCTCGGTGGTGTTCGACGACGGCCGCCAGCTCGAGCAAGAGATCTCCGTGAGAGCGTACTCGCTCCACGAGGTGGGCAAGCTCATGCACTCCGCCGGCCTTCGCGTGCTCGAGGTATCAGGCGCTTATCACACCCGCGGACGATTCTTCGGCAACCAGTCCCGGCACATCATTGTCTTAGCGGAACGCAAGGATCCGAGCGCGACCTGAGCGGGGACTTCCAGGTTTTTCCAGACCTGGCCAGGTCTGCGATTGGCGCACGCGCGTCCGAAAATTGCCGGCCAAGTGGTTGAGGTCACGCGTGTAACGCCGATGTCAGAGCTGGGGGTTCCTGGAATAACCGCAGGGCTTCAGGGGTAAACCCCCATGCCGCGGGCCGTAGGAAAAAAGCCCAAACATCGGGCCGGCACGCGCGTCTGTATCCGGGTGAGCGCCGCGTAAGTCGCGCAGAAGGGCAGTCCATGGCAGCCATCGTCAGCAGGGTCGGGCAACAAGGTCTGGGTCGTCCGAGCTCGCGCAAGACTCGAGTTGCGCGGGTGTCGGCGAAGGCAGCGCGACATGCGTCGCCGCGGCGCGCCGACGGGCCCGATCCGGACGCCGAGGTCGAGGCCGACGCCGGGGTCGAGGTCGAGGCGGTCGCGGCGGACTCCGACGGCGAAGTCGAGGTCGTCGCCGAGGTCAAGCGTCCGGACAACGCGACCTACCTGTCGATGTACTTCCGCGACATGGCAGCGCTCGACGTGCTGCGGCCCGAGGAGGAGTTCACCTCGGCGCGCGAGATCGAGGCGCTCGAGATCGCGCTGTGGGAGGCCGTGCTCGCCCACGCGCCTGCGATCGAGCACGTGCTCGCCGCGATCGAGCCGATCGCCGCGGTGCCGGGCGAGGTCCGGGCGCTGCGCGTGACCGCGGCCAAGCAGGGCGCCGCCCCCGAGGGCAAGGCGTGGACCCGGCTCGCGGCGCGCGCGGCGCGCAAGCTGCGCGCGGACGACGTCGATCACCTGTTCATCGACGCCGCGCTCGGCGCGATCGATCGGGTCACGCTCGGCATCGGCCCGCGCGGCACCACGGTCGGCGTGCTCGGCCGCGAGCGCACGCGCAAGGACTGGCTGCGCCGCGTGCACGCCGCGAACCGGGCCGCCGCGGACGCGCGCAACGCGTTCGTCAAGGCCAACCTCCGGCTCGTGGTCTCGATCGCGCGCCGGTTCAACCACGGCCGGATGGCGCTCGCCGACCTGATCCAGGAGGGCAACCTCGGCCTGATCAAGGCGGTCGAGCGCTACGACTACCGCCGGGGCTTCCGGTTCTCGACCTACGCGAGCTGGTGGATCCGCCACGCGATCAGCCGCGCGCTCGCCGACAAGGGCCGCGAGGTCCGGCTGCCGGTCCACATGATCGACGCGCAGCACCGGCTGACCAAGGCGCGCCGCCAGCTCACCGGCCAGCTCGGCCGCCAGCCGACCACCGAGGAGCTCGCGGCCGCGACCGACATGCCGGTCGACAAGATCGAGAAGATGCGCAGCTGGCTGCTCGAGCAGTCGATCTCGCTCGACAAGCCGGTCGGCGACGACGAGGGCCGGTCGCTCGGCGAGGTGCTCGAGGATCCGGATCGCGAGGAGGTCTCGCCGACCGGCGATCTCGAGTGGGAGGCGCTGACCACCGAGGTCCGCGACCTGCTGCGCGAGCTGCGGCCGATCGAGGCCGACATCCTGCGCCAGCGCTTCGGCCTGGGGACCGAGCAGGAGCTCACGCTCAAGGAGATCGGCGACAAGTACAACCTGTC
>DASWRS010000098.1:0-6060 GCA_036403075.1 Kofleriaceae bacterium | reverse complement strand
GGGCGCGAGGCCGAGCTCGGCCGCGAGCGCAGGTGCGCTGACCGGGCCGCGGTGATCGAGGTGCGCGCCGACGATCCGGACGATCGCCGCTTCGCGCTCGAGGACCGCCGACCACGACGGCGTCGCGATCATCGGCACGCATTCGACGTCCCCGGGGCCGGCGAGCACCGTGCGCACCGCGCCGAGGCGCTCGGTCGCGACCCACGCGGCGTGGACCTGGCCGCCCGCCTCCCAGCGCATGCGGCAGGCCCGGCCGGTCCGGGTCAGGCCCTCGAACCAGTCGTGGACGCCGGGCGCCCCGGGGCCGAGCCGGTCGCCCAGCGGCTCGGGCACGAGCCACAGGCCGAGCAGCGCATCGTGGAGCTCGTCGGCGTCGCGCACGGTGGGGGCCACCTCGTCGCTCGCCGCCGCGATCGCGGCCGCATCGAGGGTGCCGAGCGCGTCGGCACCGCCGCCGGACGTCTGCGCCGGCAGGCCGCGGCGCAGCTGGACCGCGCGCGTCCGGCGCTCCTCGAGCGGCGCGTCATCGAGGAACGCGTACGGGTTGGCGTTGAGCAGCTCGTGCGACAGCGGGCTCGGCTCGACGGTGTCGCGCGCGATCACCTGGATCTCGCCGCGCTCGAGCCGCTCGAGCATCGCGCGCAGCCCGGCGGCGTCCATCGCCTCGACCAGGCAGTCGCGGATGGTCTCGAACACCAGCGGGTGGTCGGGGATCTCGCGATCGCCGGGGATGTTCTCGGCGCACGCCTGCGCCGCGGGGAACACGACCGACAGCGTGTCGGCGGCTCGCATCTTGACCAGGTGGGGCGGGACCCGCTTGCCGCCGCGGCGGCGCAGCACCGTCAGCGAGCGGGTGACGTTCCAGCGCCACCGGATCTCGAACATCGGCCGGTCGAGCAGCGCCTGGATCAGGAGGCCTTCCGCCTGATGCGACGGGACGTAGCCGAACACGGTGTCGAGCGGGAAGCTGTGGGGCTGGCCGAGCGAGATCACGATGCCGTCGTCGGTCGCCGCCGCCTGGAGCTCGAAGTCGAAGGTCCGGCAGAACTTCTTGCGCAGCGCCAGGCCCCAGGCCCGGTTGATCCGGCCGCCGAGCGGGGCGTGGATCACCAGCTGCATGCCGCCGCCCTCGTCGAAGAACCGCTCGGCGATCAGCAGGTCGTTGCGGGGCAGGGCGCCGAGCGCGGCGCGGCCGGCGGCGAGGTAGGCGATGATCTGACGCGCGGCGCCGAGCGCCATGCTGGTCTCGGCGGCGAGCCACGCCGCGATCAGGTCGGGGTCGTTGCCGGCGCCGAGCCGTGCGTCGATCGCGCCGCGCAGCGCGCTGACCTCGTTGGACAGCTCGCGGGTCCGCGCCGGGGCCTCGCCGAACCAGAACGGGATCGTCGGCGGCTGGCCGCGGGCGTCCTCGACCAGGACGCGGCCGGCCTCGATCCGGCGGATCCGCCACGCCGTGTTGCCGAGCTGGAAGATGTCGCCGGCCGAGCTATCGATCGCGAAGTCCTCGTCGACCTCGCCGACCCTGGTCTCCTCGGGCCACTGCACGACGGCGTAGTTGTTGTTGTCGGGGATCGCGCCGCCCGAGGTGATCGCCGCGAGCCGGGCGCCGCGCCGGCCGCGCACCACGCCGGCGACGCGGTCGCGGTGGAGGTGCGCGCCCGCGCGGCCGCGCCGGTCCGAGACGCCCTCGGACAGCATCGCGATCACCTGCTCGAGCTTGTCGTCCGAGAGCTCGCCGTACGGCGCCGCGCCGCGGACCATCGCCGCGAGCTCGACCTCGGGGAGCTCCTCGGCGGCGGCCGCCGCGACGATCTGCTGGGCCAGGATGTCGAGCGGTGCGTCGCGCAGCACGATCGCGTCGAGGTTGCCGCGCCGGATGCCGCGGACCAGCGCGGCGCACTCGATCAGCTGGTCGCGGGTCAGCGCGAACAGCCGGCCCTTGGGCGTGCCGCCGAGGTGGTGGCCGGAGCGGCCGACCCGCTGGAGCAAGGTCGCGAGCGACCGCGGCGAGCCGAGCTGGACCACGAGGTCGACGGTGCCGACGTCGATGCCGAGCTCGAGCGACGCGGTCGCGACCGCGCACTTGACCTGGCCGTGCTTGAGCTTGTGCTCGGCCGCCAGGCGCAGCGCGCGCGACATCGAGCCGTGGTGGGCCACGACGTGGTCCTCGCCGAGCCGCTGCTCGAGCGCCGCGGCGGCGCGCTCGACCAGCCGGCGGGTGTTGACGAACAGGATCGTCGAGCGGTGCTGGTTCACCAGCTCCGCGATCCGGTCGTAGATCCGGCCGAACTGCTCGTTGGACGCGACCGCGCCGAGCTCGTCGTCGCAGAGCTCGATCGCCAGGTCGATCTCGCGGCGATGGCCGGCGTCGACGATGTGCGGCAGCGGCCGGCGGGTGCCGACGAGCAGCCGGGCGATCGTCGCGATCGGCTTCTGGGTCGCGGACAGCCCGACCCGCACCGGCGCGCGCCCCGTCGTCTGGCCCACCAGCCGGTCGAGCCGCTCGAGCGACAGCGCGAGGTGGGCGCCGCGCTTGTCACCGGCGATCGCATGGATCTCGTCGACGATCACGGTGCGCAGCCGGGCGAGGCCGGCGCGGCCGCGCTCCGACGTGAGCAGGATGTAGAGCGACTCGGGCGTGGTGACCAGGATGTGCGGCGGCCGCTTCGCGAGCCTGGCGCGCTCCCCGGCTGGCGTGTCGCCGGTGCGGACCGCGACCCGGACCTCGGGCAGCTTCACGCCCCGCGCCGCGGCGTACACGGCGAGCTCGGCCAGCGGCGCCTCGAGGTTGCGCTGGACGTCGTTGGACAGCGCCTTGAGCGGCGAGACGTACAGGATCGCCGTGTGATCGCCGAGCGGCCGGTCGAGCCCGGCGCGGACCAGCTCGTCCATGCACGCCAGGAACGCCGCGAGCGTCTTGCCCGAGCCGGTCGGTGCCGCGATCAGGACGTCCTGGTGCGCGCCGATCTTGGGCCATCCGGCTCGCTGCGGCTCGGTGGGCGCACCGAACCGCTCGCGGAACCAGCCTGCGACGAGCGGATGAAACGCGTCGAGGACGTCGACCACGGCTGGCTAGCCTACCGCAGCGGGTCGCGATCGGATACCGGGGACGGATGCCCGGGGATCGCCTACGGAGCGCGCGGATCCCGCCCGCCGTCTTCCGGGCACCGGGTGTTGCAGGACGTCTTGTGCGCCGCGCGACACAGGTCGGCGTCGGCCAGGGCGCTGGCGAACAGGTGCACGTTGTCGAGGCTGCCGACGTAGC
The DNA here is from genome assembly GCA_036403075.1 of Kofleriaceae bacterium. Taxonomy (GTDB): domain Bacteria; phylum Myxococcota_A; class Polyangia; order Haliangiales; family Haliangiaceae; genus JABFXX01. The sequence continues at coordinate 2,795 of DASWRS010000098.1, read as the reverse complement.
TGTTCTGGTAGGTGCTCGCGCTGTAGCTCGCACCGATCGCGATCTCGCCGGCACCGCCCGTCGGGATCCCACCCGGGAGCTGCGTGCAGCCGCTGACGCTGCCGTCGACATAGATCCGGAGCTCGTGCGCGGCATCGAAGCGGCAGGCCACGTGGTGCCAGCCGCCGACGATCGCCACGGCGCTCGTGACGCGCTGGTCGGCGATGCCGCACTGGAGGTGGCCGTCCTGCTGGTACGCGACGAAGTACTGCTGCCCGCGCTCGAGTATCGTCGCCGAGCTCTGACCCTTGGCCAGCTTGTCCGGGTCGATCCACAGCTCGAGCGTCAGCGCCTGCAGATCGAAGTCGGTGCTCGGCATGAACCGGATGTGCGCGTTGCCGTCGAGCTTGGCGGTGGCGTTGCTGAGGATGCGCAGGATCTGGATGCCCGTCGTGTCGGCGACCTGGTGCGGCGGGTCCACGAGGTCCTGCACCTGAGGCGAGTCGAAGGTCAGGCACAGCCGCAGCCCCAGCCCCGTGCCGTCGATGTCGCAGCGCGACGCCGAGGTGCCGCTGCCGCCGCCCGGGCCCGCGGGGCCGCCCGTGCCGCCGTCGACGTCGCCTGGCCCCGGGTCACCACCGATCGGCGACGTCTGAGAGGTGAAGCCGCAACCGGCGATCAACCAGAGCAGGCAGGCTGTGCGCATAAGACATCTTCCCACATCGCCCACACCGCCTGACTCAAACCTCCTGACCGAGGGCGCGCCACGCTGTCAGGTAATGAAACCGGATCTGGTCATCGCTGTACCGCCAGTCTCGCAATGTGCAGCTGTCGCGTACGGAGAGCCAGTCCTGCCAGCGCCCCGACTGCTGTGCACGGATCAGCACAGCTGGGCAACGCGCATCACACTCGCACGGCCGGGTGATCGGCGTGCGGACCGGCGGCTCACCGTCGATCACCACGGCCGCCCGCAGCGCGAACCACGGCCCGTAGATCGGATGGATCACCAGGTGGCTCGGAGCCAGCGCGCCCAGGCCGGCGGCGACCGCGACGTGCTGCAGCGGCACGAACGCTCCCGCGTAGCGGCGATGGCCATGATAGATGCGGGCTCCCGGGAACGCGGCGTCGATCACCCGCTCGGTGTAGCGATCGAGCGGATCGCGCTCGGCGGCGAGCGCCGGATCGCGCATCGCCTCCCGGAACCGGGGCCACAGCGCGCGCGTGTTGCCGATCAGGATGCCCAGGCGGGCCTCGCCGTCGAGCACCGCGACGCCGAGCGCGCGCGCCACGGCCGGGGCATCGAACGTGTGCGCGATGTCGAAGCCGGCCGCGGCCAGCGTGGCGAGCGCATCCACGCCGCGACCATGGCACACTCTCTCCGTGCCCGCGCGGCTGTACCACGAGCGCATCGCGCGCAGCGACCGCGCACCCCAGCGCTGGCTCGCGCTGACCCACGGGATCTACGGCGCGGGCAGCAACTGGCGCAGCATCGCGCGCAAGCTGACCGAGCGGCGACCCGAGTGGGGCGTGGTGCTCGTCGATCTGCGGCAGCACGGCAGGTCCGAGCCCGGCGCGCCGCCGCACACGCTCGCCGCGTGCGCCGACGATCTGCGCGCGCTGATCGCCGAGCTCGGAGACGTGCGCGCGATCGCCGGGCACAGCTTCGGCGGCAAGGTCGTGCTCGCAGCGCGCGCGCTCATCGAGCCGGGCCAGACCTGGGTGCTCGACGCCAGCCCGAGCCGCCGCGACCTGGATCGCTCGGGCACCGTGATCCGCGTGCTCGAGACCATGGAGCGGGCGCCGCGCGGCTGGGCGCGCCGCGACGACTTCGTCGCCGCCCTGGTGGCCGAGGGCCACGACGAGGGCCTCGCGCGCTGGCTCGCGATGAGCCTTGCGCCCGAGCCGTCCGGGACCCTGGCCCTGCGCTTCGACTTCGCCGCGCTGCGCGAGATGCTCGCCGATTACCACGCGACCGACCTGTGGGGCGTGCTCGAGGCACCCGGCGGTGACGTCGAGGTCGTGGTCGCCGAGCGTTCGTCCGCGCTGTCGGCCGCCGACCTCGGCCGGCTGGCCGCGGCGCCGCCCCACGTGCACGTCCACCGCGTCGCCGCCGGTCACTGGCTGCACATCGACGCCCCGGCGGCCGTGGTCGAGCTGTTCGCCGGGCACCTGCCGTGACTGATCCTGGTGGCCGATCCCGCTCGCCGGTCACTCGCCGCCCGGGTCGCCCTCGCCCGGCTCGTCGGCGGCGACCGCATCGCGCGCCGGGGGCAGCTCGCGCGGCGGCAAGAGCTCGGGCTCGAGGTCGACCGGGCAGGCCATGAAGATCGCGGCGTCGAGCTTCTTGAACGCGCGCTTCTTGTACCAGTCGAGCGCGCGCTCGTTGTTCTCGGCGACCTCGAGCACCAGGTGGTTGAGTCCGTGGACCCGCGCGAGGTGCTGGAGCTGCTCGAGCACGAACGAGCCGACGCCGCGGCCGTGCATCTCGGGGTGGACCGCGAGCTCGTCGACGAACAGCGGCCGCATGTCGCGCTTCTCGAAGTAGCGCGGGTTGATCCAGTTGTCCGAGCCGACGACCTCGTAGCTGCACTCGGCGTACGCGACGATGTCGCCATCGACCTCGAACAGCAGCTGCTCGATGCCCTCCTCCTCGTAGACCTCCTCGAACCGGAGCTTGGAGCGCGGCCGCTGGTACTCGACGGTCTCGGCGTTGACCTCGCGGAAGCTGAGCTTCAAGAAGTCCCACACCCGGCCGATGTCGCGGCGCGCCATGTGCCGCACGGTGATCACCGGCTGCTGCGGCTTCTTCTTGCCGC
>DASWRS010000097.1:0-15079 GCA_036403075.1 Kofleriaceae bacterium | reverse complement strand
AGCGGCACGACGTGGTAGCGGAACACGACCGCGTCGCCGCCTACGTTCCGGACTCGGTACAGGCCGGTGTCGCGCGGCGGCTGCCCGCCAGGGCGAAGCAGCACGACGACCGACCACACCGGCAGTCGCGTGGCTGTCATCGCGCTGGTCGCGTAGTCGAACAGCCGGCCTGGGATGTCGGTTCGCCACTCGCGTTCGACCTCGACGTGGACCGCGGCCTCGCCAGTGGCGTCGCGGACCCGGAACAGGTTGTCCGAGGTGCGCTGCCGCGGCCGGTCGACGCTGGAGTCGAACGGGCCGAGCGGTTCGATCGGGTGGCGCGGGAACGCCAGGTGAAGGAGTGGTCGCGGGAGTCCGCGGAGCAGGTATCGAAAGCTGACATCGGTTTCGGCCATCGCGAGGGCACACTAGCTCCCGGCGGTAATGACGTAAAGAATCTGTGTCCGAATTTCGGATATAATGTCCGCGATTCGGACAATCGGAGATCGGGACCGCAGCATCGGATCAACGCGCGCTGGCGATGCTGCGCTGCGGGCCGCCGGCGCGGGCGCGGCGATACCGCTCGCGCGTGGCAGGCGAGTTGGTGCGCGGGCCTCGGGTCGGCCGAGATCATCGCGCCGCCACCAGCGAGGAGCTCGGAGGCGTCTGCGCGCGGAGCGGGCAAGGCCTTGCTTGCAGGTGCAGGCTCCGTGTAACGTGGACGTCGTGGTCTGGGTGCAGGATGTGATCGCGGGACGGCGAGCGGTGGCGCGGGAGCTCGCCGGGCCCGGCATTGCGATCCACGCGGATCACGAGGCCTCGGCAGCGAGGACGACATGAGTGCGACGCGGGTGCTCGCCGTCGCCGCGGTGTTGCTGGGGCTGGGAGCGCTGGTTCCCGGTGGCTCGCTGGCGCTGGCCGATGTCGGACCGGCGGTGACGGTCACCACGGCGCCGACCACGTTGACGCTGTGCCCCGGTGCCGGCGAGGCGCGTGTCCTGGTGACGGTGCGCAACGGCGGCCCGGAGGCGATCCGCAAGCTGTGTCTGCGGAGCTTCAGCAACGGGCCGGTCAAGCTGCCGGTGACCACCGCGGCCGCGGTCGCGCCCCGCACACCGAACAGCGCGAACTCGCCGCCACCGATCGACACCACGGCGGGTTGCCCGGACGGAGCCGCCGCCGAGGCGCTGCCCGCCGGTGGCGTGTTCTCGCAGGTGGTGACCGTGGCGTTGACGGACTATCCACCGGCCGCGGCGTCCGTCTACTTCTGGGCCAGGTACCAGATCGGCAGCAGCGATACGGTCGGCGAGACCACGCCGGCCGCGCTCGAGCTGAAGGCGCTGTCGCCGCCCAGCGCCGATGCGCTCAAGCTCGAGGCAAAGGCCGGCTTTGTCTCGCTGCACGAGGGCGAGGCGGGGCGGGTGGTCCTGACGATCAGCAACGGCACCAACGAGAAGCTCGTGCTCGAGCCGCCCGCGCCGAGCCGTCCGACCGATACGCGGGTGGCGATCGCCTCCGCGGCGCCGTCCGCGGTCGCGCCGCAGAGCACGGTGGCGGTCGACTTCCAGATCACCGCCGACAAGGAGCTCCATCCCGGCAAGTACATCGGGCTGATCGACGTCGAGGCGACCACGGCGTGCGGGATCGCGGTGCATCGCGTGGCGTCGTACGAGGTCACGCTCGGCGTGTTCGGCGAGTCCACGCTGCTCACGCTCGTGGGGGTGCCGTCGCTGCTGTTCCTGCCGGGCTTCCTGATCCTGACGGTGTGGATGCTGCTGTGGCGCAGCACGTGGCTGCGCGTCAGCTTCCTGGCCAAGTCCGGATCCGAGGACTTCTTCGTCGCCGCCAAGGATCCGGAGTTCTGGCTGCTCGGCGTGACGTTCTCGCTGATCCTGTTCGCGGTCGCGCCGACCGTGACGCAGCTCGGGTACCGGCGAGCGTATTCGTTGACCGACATCGCGGTCCTGTGGGCCATGTCCGTGGCGATCGGGGCCGGCGTCTACCTGGTGCTGCGCGCGATCGACGCGATCGCCCGCTGGGTGGTCCGCGCGCGGGCGGCCGCGCGCACGATCACCGAGGATGACGACGTCGGAACGGCCCTCGAGCGGGTGACGCGCCGCGGCTGGCCGCGGGACCAGATCCGGCCGGTGCGGTCCAAGACCGACGTCCAGCTCCGCGGGTTCCGGCTGTGGTCCGACGATGCCGGGCAGCACGTCTGGGTGATCCCGCAGATCGTCTACCGATCGGCGGATCCGATCGCCCCCGAGATCGATCCGGCCGCCGCCGGCCTCGACGTCGCGGAGCTCGCGCGGCGGCTCGCGGCCCTCAGCAACGGCGGAATCCGCGTGGAGTGGGGCGGGCTCGGCAAGCCGAGAGCATGGAAACGCGAGGACTGCGACGACGAGCCCGCCGGAGACCTGGTGAAGTTCTCGCCGCAATAGGGAACCGGGCCCTGTCCCGTGGACAGGGCCCCCCAGCTCCGAAATACATCCTCGGAGCTTCAGCCAGTGAAGGCCGAATCACCAAACACGGTATCAGCGCAAGGAGGTTTTGACAAGTGGCCATCATCGTCAACCGGTTCCGCATGTCACTATTGTGGACCGCACGGTTTGCGAGCCTGGTGGCCGATGCTTCGCCGGCCGGAGCCCCGCTCGCCGCGCTGGGACACGTCGCCAGCTACGAGCCGATCTTCACCGGGTTATTGCAGGCGCCGGCGACCCCGATCACGCCGGCGGCGGGAGCCCCGGCGCTGGTGCTGCCGTGGCGGCCGCAGAGCACGCAGTGGTTCTGGTGCCGCTACCTGAACGCCAACCCGATCCGCAAGGTCAAGGCGAGCTTCGCGTTCTGGCGCCTCGTGCCGTTTCGCCGCCAGGGCTCGCCGGCGCCCGGCCTCGACGCGACCTTGCCGGCGTCGCTGGCCGGACAGCCCCAGCTCGAGACGATGATCGCCGAGGCCTGGTTCCATCCGCACATGGTCAGCGTGGCGATCCACGTCACCGTGACCGGGGCGATGTCGGTCGCCGACCTGGCCGCGGCGGGGCTCGCGCTGCGCCACGACCGCGTGCTGCGGGTGCCGGGCGACGCCGCGCTGCACAAGCTCGACGAGCTGGGCACCCGGTACCTCCAGGCGATGTACCTCGAGGCCGTCGGCGAACCGAACGCGGGGCCGCTGCCGCCGGCCGATCCGTTCAGCGTCGTGACCGTGCTGCAGGGCGACACCGCGGGCGCGCGCGAGGTCGAGCCCGGTGGCGCGGTGCATCGCGCGCTCGACGCGGTGACGGCGTGGGACGTGGACCACCTCGGGGCCCTCGCGGCCGGACGGATCTCCGGTCACGCCGACGCGGGCGACGGCCCGTTGCTGCTCGGCCATCGCCGCGCGCGCGCCGTGTGGGATCCCGGCCGGTTCGAGCGCGCCGATCAGATCTCGCTCAGCTGCTACCACCGCAACCTCCTGATGGGCGCGCTGCAGACCGAGGCGCTGCTCGGCTTCGCCCGCGTCGCGCAGGACGAGGCCGCGGCCGGCCGGCGGCCCAAGACGATCCGCGACTGCGAGGATCCGGTGCTCAAGCGCGTGATCGATCTCCACGCCGGCAACGACGAGACCTATCGCTCGAGCAGCTTGAAGCGCTTCATCGACGAGCATCCGCTCCGGGCGTCGGTCGACGCCCTGTCGGCGCGGATCTGGAGCCCGGCGCAGCTGCCGCCGGCGGCGCCGCCACCCGCTCCGGTCTAGCTGCCCTCGAACCCGCCGACGCCGCTGGTTCACCGCGCGCTACCGGACCGGGACGTAGAGCTTGATCTCGACCCGGCGGTTGGCGAGCCGGCCGCGCGGCCGGGTGTTGTCGGCCACCGGGTCGTCGGCGCCCTTGCCCTCGACGATGATCCGGGGCTGCGGGATGCCGAGCGTGACCAGCGTGTTCTTGACCGCCTCGGCGCGCGCCCGTGCCAGATCGGCCGACAGCGCCTCGAGGTCGGCGGGCTGGCCCGGATCGCCGGCGGCGAACTGCTTGGCCTCGCGATCGTCGGTGTGGCCGATCAGCACCACGCGGATCGACGCGTGCGCCGTCATCGTCCTGGCGATCTTGCGCAGGCCGGGGATCGCGGCGTCGCGCACGACGGTCTCGCCCTCGCCGTAGGTCAGGCCCTCGATCGTGCCGCGCAGCGCGTCGACGTCGGCCGGCACGGTGTCGGGGCAGCCGTCCTCGTCCTCGTAGCCGTTGTAGGTCTCGGGGACGTCGGGGCACTTGTCCGCGATGTCGAGCACGCGGTCGAGATCGTTGTCGATGTCGGGGCAGCCGTCCTCGTCCTCGAAGCCGTCCTTGTCCTCGGGGCGATCCGGGCACGCGTCCTGATCGTCGGGGATGCCGTCGCCGTCGCGATCGGGCGGCGGCGTGGCGCGGGCGAGCCGGAGCTCCTCGGCCGTCGGCTGGTGCGGCCCGCCGATGTGGAGCTCGATGCCGATGCCGAAGTCGAGCTCGGGGGTCACCGGCGACCCGGCGCCGGCGTGCGACGGCAGCAGGGCGAGCCGGGCGTCGAACCGGACCTCGAAGCCCTTGTGGGTGTCGAACCGCACACCGCCGCCGACGTAGCCGTCACCGACGATCGAGTTGGCGAACGTCTTGTTCGCCGACGACAGCGCCACGGGCGAGCCGCCGCCGACCACGACGAACGGCTGGATCTGGCGGTCGGGCCAGAGCTCGAACCGCAGGTGGATCCGCGGCTCGAACCACAGCACGCTGGCCGACCGCGCGCCGCCGACGGCGGTGGTGCTGGTCGGCGACAGCGCGAGCTCGAGCTCGGGGACCAGCCAGGGCAGGAACGGCCGCGCGACCCGGGCGCCGAGCTCCATGCCGTTCTGCAGCTCGGGGTGCGCGGGTGCGCCGTCGATGTAGCCGAGCTGCGAGCTCGACGAGAACAGCCGCGGCCCGAACCATCCGCCGATCTGCGTCGGCTCCGCCGCGGCCGGCGACGACAGCACGAGGAGCGTCCCCAGCGCGACCCGGCACTGTCGATCCATCGCCGGTCAGTATACGCATCACGGCATCACGACACCATCGCCGGGCAGCCCGGTAAACTCGGAGCGCGGCAGGAGCCCGAGCCACGCGTCGCTGCGGGGTGTGGCGAACACCTCATCGTAGATCCAGGCGTCGAGCTCGGCGAAGTCGGTTGCGGCGAACGCGGTGATGTGGCGGTGGATCTGCGACCGCAGCGTGAACTGGTTCAGCGCGGTGTCGGCGACGATGTGCTGCTCGAGCCGCGCGAGCACGACCTCGAGCTCCTCGGGCGTGGCGCGCTGATCGACCGGCCCGGCGTTGTGCAGCCGGGCGATCAGCGCACGGCTGGTGTCGTCGAGGACCATCGGGGGCGGCACGGCGGAGTAGGTGTTCACGCGATCGAGGCCCGGTCCCACGCCGCGCTCGTACAGCTCCCACACGTTCTGGCCGATCGCGCCCCACGCCGCCTCGTCGCGCGGGACCTGGTCGGGGCGCAGAAGGCCGATGCGTTGCAGATCCGGGACCTCGATCGATGCCTTGGACGTGGTCGCGGCCATGGCGCGCGCCAGCACCGCCTCGCGGTCGCCGGTGCTGGGCAGGGCGCGGCTGCCGCGGATGTAGTACGTGCCGCTCGCGCGCTGCCAGTCGCGCTCGGCGGCCGCCAGCGCCGCGGTGTGATACGCCATGGTCGCGTTGGCCCGCGGGGCGTAGCTCATGCCGCGCACGCGATCGGCCAGCGCCAGGCTGGCGGAGAGCTCGCGCCGGAACACGGCGGGGGCGTAGAGCCCGGGCAACACGTCGAGCACGTGGCCGTCCTCGTCGAGCACGTAGTGCGCGCTGTTGCCGGTGGTCGTGCGCACGAGCTTGCGGCCGTCGCCATAGTCGATCGTGACCTTCGGCACGGCGCGCGCGCTCGACCAGTACAGCACGAAGTGCGCGCGCAGGAACGCCGAGACCTCGGTGTTGGCGTACAGCGTCGCGCGGAACAGCCGGCTGTTGGCGCACGACAGGTCGTCGCGCAGGTCGCCCAGCATGCGCAGCGCGAGGATCGGGCGGTGCAGCCGGTGCGCCTCGGCCTCGGCGCGGTCGAGCTCGGTGAACCAGTACAGCCGCGACACCGTGGCGTAGCGCTGGCCGGCGACCGCGTCGACGTCGGTGGCCAGCGCCTCGCGCTCGGCGGGCGCGGCGTGATCGTAGTGCGCGAGCATCGCCTCGAGCCCGGCCGGGCCGCGGGCGCGCAGCGCGGCGACGTCGGAGGCCGGATCGCCGCGCGGCGGCGGCGGGTCGGCGGTGACCAACGCGGGGACCGCGAGGGTGAACGAAGCGGCAAACGAAGCGGCAAACGAAGCGGCAAACGAAGCGGCGATGCCCAGAGGCAGGTGCGAGGACCGAGGATGCATGCCGCTCACGATGCAGCGCGCGGCGTCGCCGCGCCGTCAGGCTCGCGTAAGCCCGTCCCTTACCCGCGCCTTACACGGCGAGGTGGCACAATGGACCGGGTGCGGATCCTCGTGGTCGAAGATGAAGCCAGCCTGCGCGACGGCATCGTCGACCTGCTCGCCGGCGATGGCCACCAGCTGGTCGCGGTTGGCGACGGCGTCGCCGGGGTCGAGGCCGGGCTGCGCGACGCGTTCGACCTGGTGGTGCTCGACCTGATGCTGCCGCGGCTCGACGGCATGGAGGTCTGCCGGCGGTTGCGCGCCGCCCGGCCGGGCACGCCGATCCTGATGCTGACCGCGCGCGGCTCGGAGGACGACAAGGTGCGCGGCCTGATGGAGGGCGCCGACGACTACGTGACCAAGCCGTTCTCGGCGCGCGAGCTGCTCGCTCGCGTCCGCGCGGTCGGCCGCCGCGCGCCGCCCCAGGTCTCGCTCGACGAGGTCCAGGTCGAGGGCGCGGTGATCGATCTGGCGCGGATGATCGTGGTCCGCGGCGACGAGCGGATCGCGCTGACCCCGCGCGAGGTCGGCATCGTGCGCTGGCTGTACCGCCACCGCGAGCGCGTGGTGACGCGCGCCGAGCTGCTCGAGCAGGTGTTCGGCCAGCGCGGCGATCTCCAGACCCGCGCGGTCGACATGGCGATCGCGGTGCTGCGCAAGAAGCTCGAGGCCGATCCCGCGCGGCCCACCGTGATCGTCTCGATCAAGGGCGCGGGCTACGCGTGGAGGCTGTCGCGGTGACCGCGTCGCCGCGGCGCGCGGTGGTGGCCGCCGGCCTGCTCGCCGCGCTGCTCGCCGGCCTGCTCGGCGCGTGGTTCGCCTCGGGCTGGGCCGACGTGCGCGGCCGGCAGCGCGCGGTGCGCGACGCGCCCCGGCTCGACGCCGAGCAGCGCGGCAGCGAGCTCGCCCACGAGCTGCGCGGCGAGCTCGCCGGCGTGATCGCGCGCGAGGTCGAGCGCCCGTACTTCCACTACCAGAACCTGTTCCACGATCCGCGCGCGTCGGCGGTGAGCGTCGCGCCGTCGCCGCTCGCCCAGGGCTCGCCCGAGCCGCTGGTCCTGGGCTACTTCCAGCTCGACGCCCGGGCGCGCGCGACCACCCCGACGATCAACGATGATCTGCCCGAGCTGTCCGAGCCGACCCGCCTGGCGGACCACCGGCGGTTTCGCGACGAGGTCACGCGCAGCCTCGCGGGCGAGCTCGCGCCGCGCGCCACGGGCCCGCTGGTCGCTTCGCTCGCGGCGCCGCCCCCCGCCGAGCGCTCGCCGGCGCCACGGCCCACCGCGCAGCGCCCGCCGCCGCGTCCGCAGCCCGCGGCTCCGGCGTCGGGCGAGGCGCAAGGCCAGGCGCTGCAGGCCCAGGTCGTCACGCTCGACCCGAGTAGCTACGCGCAGAACAACACGTCCAACTCGCTCTATGTCCAGCAGCGCAACATGCCGCCGCTGGACGCCGCCTCGGCCGCGGGCGAGCGCAGAACCACCGCCGGCCAACCCGCCGCCGGCACATCTACCACCGGCAGATCCACCGCCGGCACAGGTGGACCCACCGCCGGCACATCTACCACCGGCAGATCCACCGCCGGCACAGGTGGACCCACCGCGGGCCAACCCGCCGCCGGCACATCTACCACCGGCACATCTGCCACCGGCACATCTGCCACCGGCACATCTGCCACCGGCACATCTGCTACGGGCGTACGCGTCGCCGGCACAGCCGGCACAGGTGGACCCACCGCCGGCCAATCCGCCGCCGGCGCATCTGCCGCCGGCACATCCATCACCGGTTCGCCCACCGCAGGTGCTCCTGCCGCGGCCGCTGGCCCCGCTGCAGCGCCGCTGCAGCGCACCGTGCCGCGCCGTGCCGCCGAATCCGCGGCGGCCGATCGCGGCCGGGAACCGTCGCGCCCGGTGACGATCACCGTCTCGCCGCTCGAGTGGCGCACGGTGCGCTTCGCCGGCCAGCCGTCGCTGGTCGCGGTGCGCCAGGTCGAGACCCCCGACGGCCGGCTCGCCCAGGGCTTCGTCGTCGATCGCAGCTCGCTCACCGGCTGGCTGGCGACCCACGCCGGCGACGCGATCGCCGAGCTGCGCGCCGGCGACGGCGGCACCACCGAGATCGCGCCGGGCTGGCACCTCGAGGTCGCGCCGAACCCGCGCGCGATCGCGGCCGCGGCCGTGTCGGCGACCTCGCTCGCCCGCGGCTTCGTCGCGCGGTTCGTCGCGATCGGCGTGGTCGCGATCCTCGCCGCGCTCCTGGTCGTGATGCTGGTCGTGCGCGCCGAGCGGCTCGCCCGCGAGCGCAGCCAGTTCGCCGCCGCCGCGGCCCACGAGCTGCGCACGCCGCTCGCCGGGCTCCAGCTCTACGGCGACATGCTCGCCGACGGCCTGGGCGATCCGACCAAGCTGCGCGACTACGCGCGGCGGATGAGCGAGGAGGCGTCGCGCCTGGGCCGCGTGGTGTCCAACGTCCTCGGGTTCTCGCAGCTCGAGCGCGGCAACCTCAGCGTCGACGCGCGGGTCGCGGCGCTCGACGACGCCCTGCACGAGCTCGCCGAGCGCGCCCGGCCCGCGCTCGATCGCGCCGGCGCCGCGCTCGCGCTCGACGTCGCCTCCGAGCTCGCGGCCCGGTTCGACCGCGACGCGGTCGCGCGCATCGTCGGCAACCTGCTCGACAACGCCGAGAAGTACAGCCGCGGCGCCGCCGACCGGACGATCGCGCTCGCGGCGCGGGCCGCGGGCGACACCGTCGAGATCGCCGTGTCCGATCACGGCCCCGGCGTGCCGGCCCGGGCCCGCGCGCGGCTATTCCGGCCATTCGCGCGCGGCGTCGACGGCGAAGGCCCCGCCGGCCTGGGCCTGGGCCTGGCCCTGTCGCAGTCGCTCGCGCGTGCCATGGGCGGCGAGCTCGCCTACCGCCCTGCGCCGGGCGGCGGCGCGACGTTCGTGCTGATCCTGCCGCGCGCGTAGGACGTAGCGCCGCGACGTGTCCGGACACGCGATCCTCCGCGCTCGCCGGTCAGGCACGCGGACTCGGCGATGGGCAGGAAGTCATGATCACGAGACGTCGTGCTGCGTTGTGTGCGTTGTGTTGTGTTGCGGGCGCGCGCGGCGGGCCCGGTCTGGTGCAGCGCACCGAGCGCTTTTCACCGCTCTTGCGACGCGCGCGCGTCCAGCATGGCGCGCGTCAGCTGGTGCGCCCGGCGGCTCTGGCCTCGTCGGCGAGATCGAGGTGCTCGCTGAATCCCGCGGACCGAGCGCACGCGAGGCTGCGTTCGAAGCTCTGCTGCGGGACCAGCGCCAGGCAGTACGTGTCGCTTCCACCGCCGAGATTGATGCACCGCAGATCGTGCTGCGCGAGCCGCCCGGCGATGCGCGCGATCAGCCGATCCGGAGTCGTGTCACCATTGGTCGCCGGATCGTCGACGTTCCACACCACCGCTTCACCGTCCGTCCAGACCCGGAGCTCCTGGTGCGCGGCATCGAGCACGCCGGCGAACGCAGCGAGCGTCTCGTCGGGGCTCGCGCGCCAGTCGATCACGGCGATCCGCTGGTTCCCGACCAGCGCATTGACCACCGCGACCAGCGGCAGCTGATCGTCCTCGTCGGCCACCCACGAGTCATCCGGAAATCGCCCCCGGTACGTCGCCGGGTCTCTTGCTGCAAGCCGAGCGCGGTCCACTACCTCCGGGAGATCGGGTGCCACGAGGCCCGCAAGCTCGACCAGTGCGGCGAGGTCCATGCCCGTCCATCCCACGGGCCGCCGCCGGGCGCAAGCTGGTGCCCACGCGCCCGCGTTCTCGCGCGCTTGCGGCCGTCATGCGCCACGGCCTCGTCGCAGGCCCGAAGCCGGTCGATGCCTGGTCAAGCTCGGCCCAGGTCTGCGGGGTCACCCCGTCGCTCCGCTGCGGCGCGTAGCCGGCGGGCCGGTACGCGCGGTCCAAAGCCAGTCTAATCGAGTCGGGTCGAAGTCAGCCGATGCTGATCGACGCGCCGTACCTGACGAGCCCGAGCTTGGCGGCAACGCGCTGCGACGCACGGTTGCTCCAGCCGGTGCCGTACAGCGGGACGATGCCGCGGTCGCGCACCGCACGCGCCCACGCCGCCGTGGCCATGACCGCATGACCGCGACCGCGAAACGCCGGATGCGTCTCCACGCCGGCGTGGGTGGCCTGCCCCGGCACGCGCGCGCAGGCGCAGATCGACACCGCGTCGCCGTCGACGAGCACGGTGCGGATCGGGAGCTCGTCGGCGACATCCGGCAGCCACGTCGGCAGCCAGCGCTCGAGCACGTGGGCATTGTCGGCGGTCACGGCGACCGCACCCGTCGGCTCGTCGACGACCTCCGGAAAGCAATATTCGGGTCCGCCCTCGTCGGACTCGGCAACCGGGCCGTGCATCGCGAGCGCGGCGCGTACCGCCGGCAGACAGCTCGGCAGCCGCTCGACGTCGTCGCTGATCGGCTCGGCCGCGACCAGCTCGCCGAGCCTGGCGATCAGCTCGGCCGGCAGATCATGGCGCACCCGCCAGATCACCCCGCGCACCGTCCAGCCCAGGAAGAACCGCGCCGCCGGCCGCGGACGCGGCTCGTTGATCGCGACCAGCTTGCCGTCCACGTCGTGCGTGAACAGCGTGCGTGCGTGCAGCTCGATCAGCTCGAGCTCCGACAGGCGGGTCGACGACTCACCGTTCATGACGGACTGCATAGCAAGCTTTGTATTGATCGTCGGGCGTTCCCCCGCCGGGTCCCCTTCGAGGGCGCGGAGTAGACGACCGCGGAGCGCACGACCGCCAACGCGAGCGACGCCGCCGGCACCAGGCGCCCTACAGCCGGTCCCAGACGTAGGCGAGCTCGACGACCGGGAAGCCGGAGACCGTCGAGTTGACGCGGCGGTCGGGGCGGCCGCCCATGGCCTCGTAGAACCGGCGCGCGTGGTGGTTGTTGTCGAGCACCCAGATGATCAGCGAGCCGAGGTTGCGGCCGCGCAGCCAGTCGGTCACGTGCTCGAGCAGCTCGCGGCCCAGGCCGTGGCGGCGCGCGTGATGCTCGAGGTACATGCGGTAGACCTCGCCAGCGTAGCGCGGGTCGGCGCGGCTCGGGCCGGCGTCGCACAGGCCGACGATGTCGTGGTGCGTGGTGTCGTACGCGACGAGGGTGAGGATCGACGGGTCGGCCAGCACCCGTCGCCAGCTGGCGGCGCGCTGGTCGACGTCGATACGCTCGAGCACGGCGTCGGGCAGGATGCCGCGGTAGCTGGTGCGCCAGCTCGCGGTGTGGGCGCGGGCGATGCCCTCGGCATCGGCGAGCCTGGCCGGCCGGATCGCGAACCGCATGGTGGCAAGTGTAGCCGCGGCCGCGGGCGGGCGGCCTCCACGTTCGGGCAGGTCCCCGGACGGCACCGGAGATCGGATATCCTGCCGACAATGCCGTCGCGCGACCAGGGCGAGCCAGCCTCGGAGCTCGGTCGCGCCGATACGGCGACGCCGGGGCCCGGGGAGGCGGCGAGCCCCAAGGCGGCGAGCCCGGAGACGGCGAGCCCCGAGACGGCGATCGAGCCCGAGGCGCAGATCGGCCAGCGGCCCGAGGCCGACCGGCTGGCCCGCGCGGTCGCGCGCACGCGGATCGGCAACAAGCTGTTTGCCAAGGACGAGCAGGTCCACCTCGGGCGCTACCACTTGCTCGAGATGGTCGGCGCCGGCGGCATGGGCGTGGTGTGGGGCGCGTGGGACCCGCAGCTCGAGCGCCGGGTCGCGATCAAGCTGGTCAAGGCGACGATGCAGGCGGCGCGCGACCGGATCCAGCTCGAGGGCCAGGCGCTGGCCAAGCTGTCGCATCCCAACGTGGTGACGGTGCACGACGTCGGCGTGGTCGACGATCAGGTCTACATCGTGATGGAGTGGGTGCGCGGCCAGAACCTGCGCGCGTATGGCCGGGCGCCGCGCAGCCTGCGCGAGATCGTCGCGATCTATCGCGCGGCCGGCGAGGGCCTGGCGGCGGCGCACGCGGCCGGGCTGATCCACCGCGACTTCAAGCCCGACAACGCGATCCGCGGCGACGACGGCCGGGTCCGCGTGCTCGACTTCGGGCTCGCGCGCAGCGATCTGCGCTCGGCGGGCGACAGCGACGGCGAACCCACCCGCTCGGAGCTGACCCGCGGCGCGGGCACGCCGAGGTACATGCCGCCGGAGCAGGCCGAGGGCGGCGCGCTGACCCCGGCGGTCGATCAGTACGCGTTCTGCGTGTCGCTGCGCGAGGCGCTCGCGGGCCGCAACGCCGACGGCAAGGACGCCGACATTCCGGGGTGGATCGAGGCGATCCTGACGCGCGGCACCGCGCGCGAGCCGGGGGCGCGGTTCCCGTCGATCGCCGAGCTGCTGCGCGCGCTGGCCCGCGATCCCGCGAGGATCTGGCGGCGCCGGCTGATCATCGCCGGCGCGCTGGCCGCGACCGCGGCGGCGTTCGTGATCGGTAACCTGCGCGCGTCGGGCAGCGCGGTCGAGCCGTGCACCGGGTCGCGCCAGGAGATCGCCCGGGCGTGGAGCCCGGCGGCGCGCGCGCAGATGGCCGGCCACCTCCAGACGCTGGGCGCGTACGGCGCCGGGGAGGCGAGCCGGCTCGACGGCGAGCTCGGCAAGTACGCCGAGCGCTGGGCGGCGTCGCACCGCGCGGCGTGCCTGGCGAACGAGCGCGGCGAGCTGACCGCGCAGATCTACGAGCGCAACCTCGGCTGCCTGGTGCGCGCCCGGGTCAGCTTCGAGACCGCCATTGATCTGCTGTCGCGCGTGCCGGGCGAGCGGCTGTCGAACGCGGTGGTCGCGGCGCGCGGGCTGCCGGAGACCGAGCGCTGCCTGACCGAGACCCAGGCGCAGGCGGTCGATCCGCCGCCGCGCGAGCTCGCCGCCCGCGCCGGCGCGCTCGGCAACCAGATCGCGCGGCTGCGCGTGCTGGCGACGGCCTCCGATCCGTCGGTGGCGGCGGCCGCCGAGGCCATGGTCGCGCAGACCCAGGAGCTGGGCTACCCGCCGCTGGTCGCCCGCGCGCACCTGGTGCAGGGCCTCGATCTGCTGGTGCGCGGCGAGCTCGGCAAGGCGCTGGCGGCGCTCGAGCAGGCCGCGGCGATCGCGCTCGACACCCGCGACGACACGCTGTTCGTCGAGGCCTACGCGCGCGAGATCTTCGACATCGCGACCACGCCGAAGCCGCAGCTGCCCGAGACCGCCGCGGCCGCGGTCGGCGCGATCCCGTACGTCGAGCGCATCGCGCGCCGGCTCGGCACCGCCGGTTCGTTCGAGCGCGCGCTGTTGTTCAACAACGTCGGCGTGTCGCGGATGTCGGCGGGCGACCGGCAGGGCGCGCGGGCGTGGTTCGGCAAGGCGATCGACGAGCCGCGCGCCCGCGATGGCGACGTCGAGCTGGTGTCGGCGCTCGGCAACCTCGCGCTGGTCGTCGACGACCCCGCGGCGCGCGATCGCCTGCTGGCGCGCGAGCACGACACGCTGGCGCAGCTGGTCGGCGATAACCACATCCTGACGCTCGACTCGGCGTTCAAGGCTGCGATGTTCACCACGCAGCCCGACATCGCGGCCCAGCGGCTGCGCGACATGTGCCAGCGGGTGCAGCGGTTCCACGCCGCCGAGGCCGCCGCGCTGATCAGCCGGTGCGCCTACGAGCTCGGCTGGCTCGCCGACGAGCGCGGCGACGCGGACGAGACCCGCGCGACGATGCAGCGGGTCGAGGACTTCCACAAGCCGATCGCGCTGGCGCACCTCGCGGCGCTCGACGGCAAGCTCGACGCCGCGATCCTCGAGGCGCGCCGCGCCGCCGCCGGCCTGCAGAGCGAGTGGTGGACCCGGTTCTACGCCGGCGACGCGTTGCTGCTCGCCGCGACCTCGGCCGATCGGCTGCATCGCCGGGCCGAGGCGGTCGCCGACCTGCGCGCCGCGCTCGCGATCTACGACCAGCTCACCATGATCGGCCAGACGCCGTACTACCTGCGCCGGGTCGCCCGGACCAAGGCGCTGCTCGCACGCCTGCTGGCGGCATCGG
Organism: Kofleriaceae bacterium; assembly: GCA_036403075.1. Lineage (GTDB taxonomy): Bacteria > Myxococcota_A > Polyangia > Haliangiales > Haliangiaceae > JABFXX01. The sequence continues at coordinate 624 of DASWRS010000097.1, read as the reverse complement.
CGCCCGGTGAGGCCGCCGCATGGGCCACCGCGGCGGTCGCCTGGTACCGCGAGGCCGGCGGCTACGATGCGCTCGCCGCCGCGCTCGATGCGATCGCGCGCGTCCGCTAGCCCGCCGGTTCACACGACGTCTTCATCGATCCATACCCGCCTCGCTGTACTCGTGGTGGGAAGCGCGCGAGGCAGATCGGGGCGCACGCCCGAGAGAGGCGATCGAAAACCCGTTTGTCGTCGACGCACTGCAACCCTCTCGTGCACTTGCACTCGGACGGATCCCGCTGAGTGCGGTCGCGTCCCGCGGGATCCCGTGGTTTGTGGCAAAGATTTGGCAACCTTCGTCGGGGCATTGGGAAACGCGAGCGGCATCGTCAGCGCGCATTCTACCCATTCCCACAGCTTGCCGGCCGGCCGGCGCTCGGCGACGCTTGACACCGCTTGCCGCGTCAGGCCGGCCGCGAGCGCGTTCCACCCGTACCCGCTGCACGGACCCCGTCTGGCGCGGTGGAAGCCGGTGCCTCATCGTGACCCGAGATGTCCGACAAGAAGACGATGTGGCGGTCCCGGGTCGCCGAGTGGCGTTCGAGCGGGAAGACCGTCGAGGAGTTCACGGCAGGGCGAGACTTCG
>DASWRS010000096.1:0-26511 GCA_036403075.1 Kofleriaceae bacterium | reverse complement strand
CAGCGCGCTCAGGGTCGCGGTGCTCGCGGTGTCGTGGATGACGCCGGTCCAGGCCGCGGACAGCCCGACCATCTGGCGCAGCCAGTCCATCACCACCTCCTCGATCTCGGTCGCGGCCGGCGAGGTCTGCCAGCTCATGCCCTGCACGCCCAGGCCCGCGCAGGCCAGGTCGCCCAGCACCGACGCGTAGCTCGTCACCGACGGGAAGTACGCGAAGAACGCGGGGTGGTTCCAGTGCGTGATGCCCGGCAGGACGTCGGCGTCGAGCCGCGCGATCAGCTCGCCCGCGCCGCCGCCGTGCTCGGGCGGCGCGCTCGGCATCCGCGCCTTGATCGCCCCGGGCGCGACCGGGCTCATCACAGGGCGGGCGGCGAGGCCCTCGCGATAGTCGGCGATCCAGTCGACGAGGTCGTGGCCGAGCCGGCGAAACTGCTCCGCATCCATCGCCGCAGGATACGCGGCCGCGCCCCGGCCGACACGCCGATCTCGCCTGCACCGGCGTTGCAGCGGCCGATCCACTCGGGTACCTTGCGCCGCGTCGACAGGGAGGACTGATGATGATCCACGCTCGTGTACGCAACTTGATGATCGCCATGGCCGCGCTGCTCGCGGCGAGCCACGTCGCCCACGCCGGCGCGCCGCTGGCCAAGGCCCAGGCACCCGGCTGGTTCCGGATGCACGTCGGAGACTTCGAGGTCACCGCGCTGTCGGACGGCACCGTCGAGCTGCCGGTCGATCAGCTGCTGACCAACACCACGCCGGACAAGGTCAAGAAGACCCTGGCCGCGGCGTCGCTGACCTCGCCGCTCGAGACCTCGGTCAACGCGTTCCTGGTCAACACCGGCACCAAGCTGGTGCTGATCGACGCCGGCGCGGCAGGCCTGTTCGGCCCGACGCTCGGCAAGTTCCTCGGCAACCTGAAGGCGTCCGGCTACCAGCCCGAGCAGGTCGACGAGATCTACATCACGCACATGCACGCCGATCACGTCGGTGGCCTCACTGCCGGCGACAAGGCCGTGTTCCCCAACGCCACCGTCCGCGCCGCCAAGGCCGAGGGCGACTTCTGGCTCAGCCAGGCCAACATGGACAAGGCGCCCGCGGCGATGAAGGACTTCTTCAAGGGCGCGCAGGCCTCGCTCAAGCCGTACACCGCGAGCGGCAAGTACAAGCCGTTCGAGGGTCCCGACGTCGAGCTCATCCCCGGCGTCCACGCGCTCGCCACGCCGGGCCACACCCCCGGCCACACGGTCTACGCGATCGAGAGCAAGGGCCAGAAGATGGTGTTCTGGGGCGACCTGATGCACGTCGCCGCCGTCCAGTTCGCCGATCCGTCGGTGACGATCCAGTTCGACTCCGACTCCAAGGCCGCGGCGCCGCAGCGCAAGGCGGCGTACGCCGACGCCTCGGCCAAGGGCTACTTCGTCGCCGTCGCCCACATCTCGTTCCCCGGCATCGGCCACGTCAAGAAGGCGGGCACCGGCTACGACTGGGTGCCGGTGAACTACACCACCAAGTAGCGCCGGCTCACTCGGCTTCGAGCTCGGCCTTCACGCGCTGCAGCTCGACCAGCTCGCGCGCCGGCAGGCTCGGGTACTCGAGCTCGAGCTGCTTGAGCGTGCCGACGACGATCTCGGCCACCGCGCGCCGCATGTAGTGCTTGGAGTCGGCGGGGATCGCGTACCACGGCGCGTACGGCTTGCTGGTCGCCGCCAGCGCGTCCTGGTACGCGTCCATGTACGCGTCCCACTTCTTGCTCTCGGCCATGTCGGTCGAGCTGAACTTCCAGAAGTGCTCGGGGTCGGTCACACGCTCGAGGAACCGCTTGTGCTGTTCCTTCTGCGATACATTGAGGAAGAACTTGAGGACGACGCAACCGTTGCGCGCCCAGTGCTTCTCGGCGTCGCTGATCGAGTCGTAGCGCTCGCGCCACAGGTCGGCGAGGTCATCGGGCCGGCGCGGCAGCTTCTGCCGGTCGAGGTAGCTCGGGTTGACCCGCACCACCAGGACTTCTTCGTAGTGGCTGCGGTTCCAGATCCCGATCCGGCCGCGCTCGGGCAGGTCGCGCTCCACCCGCCATAGAAAGTCGTGGTCGATCTCCTCGGCGTTGGGCGACTTGAACGCATATACCTGACAACCCTGGGGGTTGATGCCGGTCATCACCGCGCGGATCGTGCCGTCCTTGCCGGCGGCGTCCATCGCCTGGAAGATCAGCAGGACGCTGTAGCGATCGTGCGCATACAGCTTCTCCTGGAGCTTCGACAGCTTCTCGACCGCGTGATCGAGCGCGGCGGCGTTGGCCTCCTTGCCGGGGTTGGCGTCGGGATCGGTCTGGAATTTGCGCAACTTGAACGAGCCGTCGAACGGCACGAGGTACGGGCTCTCGACCGGATCGAACAAGATCGGATGTGCCATATCCCGGCGACCATACCCCGGCGTGTGACAACTTCGATGGAAGTCCACGAATTTGCGATGACGTTGCCGTAATCCGGAAGTGACATTGTATGGTCCTATCCGTATGGCCACGACGACGGGACCAAAGTCTGCCCTGCCCTATCCCGAGCACGACAAGCTCGGCCCACTCGGGGCCAAGACCTCGGCGATCCACGATGCGGCCGCGCTGCGCAATGCGCTGGTCCATGCGTTCGAGGTCGCGGCGCACGATGCGCGCGATGCGGTCGTCGCGATCGACAAGGGCTCGGCGTCGTCGGCGGTCCACGCCTCGCGCAAGGCGCTGCGCCGCGCCCGCGCCGTGCTCGATCTGGTCGGCCGCGCGCTGCCCAAGGGCGAGCGCCGGGCGGTCAAGACCGCGCTGCGGGAGGCGCGGCGCGCGCTGTCGTCCGTGCGCGATCACGCGGTCGCGCCCGAGACCCTGGCCCGGATGGCGCTCGACGACGACGATCGCGCGACGGCCAACCGCGTGCTCGCCAACGCCGCCGAGGCGATGCCGGCGATGGCCGAGATCAAGCAGCTGCTCGCCGAGAGCGCCGCGCGCGCCGCCGCCCAGGCCGAGGCGCTGCAGGCCGCGCTGCCCCACGACGTCGACTGGGACATCGTGTCCGGCGGCGTCCGCGACACGTACGGCGAGGCGCGCCGCGCCAGCCGCGCCAAGCGCTCGCGGTCGTGGTTCCACACCTGGCGCCGGCGCAGCAAGGAGCTGGTCTACCAGCTCGAGCTGATCGCGAGCCATGCCGGGCCGCGGCTGACCGCGATCCACGGCGAGATCGCCGGCGTCACCGAGGCGCTCGGCCCCGCGGTCGACCTGGTCATGGTGCGCGACTTCGTCGTGACCTACGGCCAGGGCGTCGCGCCCGAGGCGCTGGCCCACCTGCGCGGGTCGATCGACCACGTGCTCGATGATCTGATGACGTCGGCCCGCAAGGCCGCGCGCGACGCGTTCCGCCAGAAGGCCAAGAAGCTCGAGAAGCGGATCAGCAAGGCGGTGCGCCGCGACCTGGCGCCCGCCGACGACAGCAACGGCGCGTCCGAGCTCGACACCTGACCAGGTGACCCGATCTGCGCGATTTCGCGAACGAAATCACCTGCCGCGCAGCCCCGTATCTGGTACACTGAGAGCCATGGGCGAGGGAGACCCGCAAACCAAGCGTCCGGCGGTCCGCGAGCCGCCGCGGCAACCCACCGATCGCACTCCCCCGGGCCCGCCGCCATCGGCGACCTCCGGACCGACCGCCGCGCCGCCACCGGCGCCCAAGGCCGCGGGCACGGTGCCACCGGCCACGCGCCGCGCCGCGGCGTCGCGCACGCAGGTCATCGCCGCCCGGGCCTCGGCGGTGCAGAAGCTCGCCGCCGAGCCGCCACAGTCGCGCACCGTCACGCTCGACGATCCGCTGACCACGAGCCTGCTGGCCGAGATCACGCGCCGCTCCCGGACGATCGATGTCTCGCCCGAGCAGATCGATGAGGCGATCGATCTGGCGCCCGGCCTGGCGCCCGGCCTGGCGCCCGGGCCCGGGCCCGGCGACCGCGATCCCGACGACTCGATCTGACGGCGCGCGGCGCCCGCCACCGATCCGCTCGCCCGCGGTCACAACCCCGCGACGCGTATGCTAGCTTGCGCCCCCATGTCGAAGGTCCTCATCATCGGGGCGGGTGGCGTCGGTGGCGTCGTCGCGCACAAGTGCGCGATGGATCGCCAGACGTTCACCGACGTCATGCTCGCCAGCCGCCGGATCGCGAGCTGCGACAAGATCGCGGCCCAGATCGCCGAGCTCCACGGCCGCACGATCCGCACCGCGCAGATCGACGCCGATGACGTCGCCGCCACGACGCGCCTGATCGCGGACTACGGGCCCGCGGTCGTGATCAACGTCGCGCTGCCGTACCAGGACCTCCACATCATGGACGCGTGCCTCGCCGCCGGCGTCGACTACCTCGACACCGCGAACTACGAGCCGCCCGACGTCGCGAAGTTCGAGTACCGCTGGCAGTGGGCGTACCGCGAGCGGTTCGCGCGCGCCGGCCGGATGGCGCTGCTCGGCTCCGGCTTCGATCCGGGTGTCACCAACGTGTTCTGCGCCCACGTCCAGAAGCACCTGCTCGACGAGGTCCACCACGTCGACATCGTCGACTGCAACGGCGGCTCGCACGGCAAGGCGTTCGCGACCAACTTCAACCCCGAGATCAACATCCGCGAGATCACCGCGCGCGGCCGCTACTGGGAGGACGGCGCGTGGAAGGAGACCGAGCCGCTCAGCGTCGCGCGGATGTTCGACTACCCCGGCGTCGGCGAGCGCCGCAGCTTCCTGCTCTATCACGAGGAGCTCGAGTCGCTGGTGCAGAACCTCAAGGGCCTGCGCCGGATCCGGTTCTGGATGACGTTCGGCGAGGCCTACCTGAAGCACCTCGAGGTGCTGCAGAACGTCGGCATGACCCGGATCGATCCGGTCGAGCTCGACGGCCACCCGATCGTGCCGATCAAGCTGCTGCGCGCGCTCCTGCCCGATCCGGCGTCACTCGCCCCGGGCTACACCGGCAAGACATCGATCGGCTGTCTGTGCGAAGGCATCAAGGACGGCAAGCGCAGGCGCTACTTCATCTACAACATCTGCGACCACGCCGAGACCTACCGCGAGGTCCGCGCCCAGGCGGTGTCGTACACCACCGGCGTCCCGGCGGTGACCGGCGCCGCGATGATGGTGACCGGCGCGTGGAAGGCCGCCGGCGTGTTCAACATGGAGCAGATGGATCCCGACCCGTTCCTCGCCGACGTCGCCCGCCGCGGGCTGCCGTGGCACGTGGAGGAGCGTTGAGCGCGGGAGCGGCCCTGGGCGCCGACGTCGCCCGCGCGATCGATGTCACCGACGTCGAGACCCCGTGCTTCGTCACCGATCTCGGGGCGCTCGAGGCCAACCTCCGGATCCTCGGCGACGTCCAGCAGCGCGCCGGCTGCACGATCCTGCTCGCGCTCAAGGGCTTCGCCCAGTGGTCGACGTTCCCGCTGGTCCGGCGCTACCTCGCCGGCGCCACCGCGAGCTCGGTCGCCGAGGCCCGGCTCGCGCGCGAGGAGCTCGGCGGCGAGGTCCACGCCTACGCGCCGGCCTACACCGACGGCGAGATGCGCGAGCTGGTCACGCTCGCCGATCACATCGTGCTCAACACGCCGGGGCAGTGGCGGCGCCACCGCCCCGCGATCGAGCAGGCGCGCCGCGCCGGCCGGACGATCTCGTGCGGGCTTCGCGTCAACCACGAGCACCAGGAGGTCGACGTCGCGCTCTACGATCCGGCCGGGCCGTGCTCGCGCCTGGGCACGACGCGGCGAAACCTCGCGCCCGGCTACCTCGACGGCCTCGACGGCCTGCACTTCCACACCCTGTGCCAGGTCAACAGCGACGCGCTCGAGCGCGCGCTCGCGGCGTTCGAGCTCCAGTTCGGCGAGTACATCCCGCAGATGCAGTGGGTCAACTTTGGCGGCGGCCACCACATCACCCGCCCCGACTACGACCGCGAGCGCCTGGTCCGCCTGGTCCGCGAGTTCCGCGAGCGCTGGAAGGTCGCTGTCTACCTCGAGCCCGGCGAGGCGATCGCGCTCGGCGCGGGCGTACTGGTCGCGAGCGTGCTCGACCTCCTGCACAACGGCATGGACATCGCGATCCTCGACACCTCGGCGACCGCGCACATGCCCGACGTGCTCGAGATGCCGTATCGCCCGGTGATCATCGGCGCCGGCGAGCCCGGCGACAAGCCGCACAGCTACCGGCTCGGGGGGATGACCTGCCTGGCCGGCGACGTGATCGGCGACTACAGCTTCGACCGCCCGCTCGCGATCGGCGACAAGCTCGTGTTCCTCGACATGGCGCACTACACGATGGTCAAGACCACGACGTTCAACGGCGTGCGGCTGCCGTCGATCGCGACCCACGATCCGGCGACCCGGCGGATCACGGTGCATCGCCGGTTCGGCTATCGCGACTATCGCGATCGGCTGTCGTAGGCCGCCGCGACGTCGCGGCGGCGGTGACTCAGCGCAGCAACACCAGCTCCTCGGCGGTGGTCGGGTGCAGCGCGAAGGTCCGGTCGAGGTCGGCCTTGGTTGCGCCCATCGTGACCGCGATCGCCATGGTCTGGATGATCTCGGGTGCGTCGACCCCGACCATGTGCACGCCGAGCACGCGATCCGTGACCCGGTCGACGATCACCTTGATCAGGATCTGCTCGTCGCGGCCGCTCAGCGCGTAGCGCATCGGCCGGAACCGGGCGCGGAACACCACGATGTCGTGACCGGCGGCGACGGCCGCGGGCTCGCTCAGCCCGACCGCCGCCGTGGCCGGCTGCGAGAACACCGCCGTCGGGATCAGGTGGTGGTGGATCGGCGTGGGCCGGTTGCCGAACAGCGTGTCCGCCACGGCATGGCCCTCGCGGATCGCCACCGGCGTCAGCGCGACCCGGCCGGTGACGTCGCCGACCGCGTGGATGTGCGCGACGCTGGTCCGCGACCACTCGTCGACCTCGATCGCGCCGCGCGCGTCGAGCGCGACCCCGGCCTCCACCAGCCCGAGCTCCGCGGTCACCGGATCGCGCCCGATCGCGGCCATCGCCACGTCGACCTCGATCTCGCGGCCCGCCGCGATCACGTGACGGCCGCGCCGCACCAGCTCCGTGCAGGAGATGAACTCGATGCCGTGCGCCCCCAGGTTGTCGGTGACCGCCTTGCGGACGTCGGGATCGAAGCCTCGCAGCACCTGCTGGTCGCGATGGATCAGCGCGACCTTCGCGCCGAGGCCGGCGAAGATGTGCGCGAACTCGACGGCGATGTAACCGCCGCCCATGATCGCGATCCGCGGGGGCAGCGCCGCGAGGTGGAACGCCTCGTCGGAGGTGATCCACTCGCTGCTCGGCCGCCGCGCCCGGCCGCCGGTGGCGACCAGGATGTGCGCCGCGGTCATCGTCCGGCCGCCGACCTCGATCGTATGTGGATCGAGGAGCCGCGCCCACCCGGCGATGACCTCGGCGCCGGCCTTGCGCAGCCGGTCGGCGTACGCGTTCGACAGCCGCGCGATCTCCCGATCCTTGGCGGCGATCAGCGCCGCCCAGTCGTGCCGTGCCTCAGGGATGATCCAGCCCTGGCCGGGCGCGTCTTCGAGTGTGCGACGGACCTCGGCGGCGTACACCAGCAGCTTTTTGGGTACACATCCGCGGATCACGCAGGTGCCGCCCCAGCGGTCGGCCTCGGCGATCGCGACGCGCGCGCCGTGCTCCGCCGCGACGCGTGCGGCACGCACGCCGCCGGAACCCCCACCGATGACGAAGAAGTCCACATCGAACCGTGACATGGCCAGCAGTGTACGTTTTCAGGCTCCCTCCGGCATCGCCCGAGGCCTGTCAGCGAGACCAAGGTGAAACCGACCTCCGGCGATCAAAGTTTGGCGCGTCGAGGAGCAGCCTTGATACGCTCCGACCGTAACAGGGGGACCCATTGCGTAGCCTGGTCGCCATGCTCATGACCCCGATGCTCGCCTGCGGTGCGATCGCGCAAACCACCGATCCGCTCGGCACCGGCGACGACGCGCCGGTGACACCGCCGGCGTTTCGCCTCGTGACCCCGGGCGTCGATCTCGCGCCGGGAGACGACCTGACCTACTGCTACTACTTCCGGACCTCGAACACCTCCGACCTCTCGGTCCGTCGCTGGATCTCGCACATGACCGCGGGCAGCGAGTTCATGATCGTCTACCTCACGGCGACGGACATGCAGCCGCTGGGCTCGCAGTCGACCACGGACTGCGGCATGGCGAACATCGTCGGTCCGGTCTGGACCTACGCGGCGACCTCGGCCGATGCCGACGTCGTGCTGCCCGCCGACGACGGCGAGGGCAACCCGGTCGGTCAGCCGATCCGGGCCAACCAGGCGGGCTTCATCCAGATGCACTACGCCAACTCGACCAGCAGCGTGATCCACGCCCACGTCGAGCTCGACGCCTACGCGCACGCCGCTGGCGTCGACGCGACCCCCGCCGGCACGTTCGTCGCGATCAACCGCCGCATCAGCCTCGCGTCGGGCAGCGCCGCGAACCCGACGACCGACACCGTCGGCGGCACCTGCGACGTACTGCCCGACAGCGGCAAGGCCGCCCGGTTCTACGAGCTCACGACCCACACCTACAAGCAGGGCGTCCACACCCTCGTCCGCGACGGCGCCACGACGCTGTTCGACAGCCGGAGCTGGCGCACCCCCGGCGCCACGACCTGGAAGGCTCCGGACTTCCACAGCTTCGCCAGCGGGCAGCTGACGTATCAGTGCGAGTATTCGAATCCGAACAACCACTCGATCACGAATGGCAATAACGCCGCGACCGACGAGATCTGCATGGCGATCGGCTACTACGTCCCGGCCGCCAGCGGCACCGGCCACTTCTGCCTCAACAGCGCGACGCTGTACTGACGGGCTCCGCGGGCCCCGCGCTCGAGGTCAGTCCTCGACCTCGATCACGATCTCCTCGGTGGTCATCGGCTCGTCGGACGGCGGCGGCGTCACGCTCGACGCGGTGACCGCGGGCCGCTCGGGGGCGACCGGGACCAGCGGCGGCGGCGCCGCGGGCTTGTCGGCATCGCGGTCCGTCGCGCGATCCTCCTCGGAGATCGCCGAGATTGCGCGGGCCGCGGCATGCGGCGCCAGGCTCTCGCCGCCATCGCCGCGCCCCGCGGACCGTGGCCACGCCGGTCCCGTCGGAGCAGATGTCGCACACGCCATCGAACACGCGCTCAGCGCGATCACGAGCAGCACCCTCATTGGTTCGAGGATACCAAACATGGTACCTGGCTGCATGATCGAAGTTGGCAAGAAGGCGCCGGCCTTCACCCTCGAGTCCTCCGACGGCAGCAAGGTCAAGCTCTCCGACTTTTCCGGCAAGGTCGTCGTCCTGTACTTCTATCCGCGCGACAACACGCCGGGTTGCACCGTCGAGGCCAACGAGTTCAACGCCGCGCTCCCCGCGCTCGGCAAGCTCGGCGCGGTCGTGCTCGGCGCCAGCAAGGACTCGATCGCCTCGCACTGCAAGTTCCGCGACAAGTTCAGCCTGGGCTTCCCGCTGCTCAGCGACCCCGACGGCAAGGTCCTCGAGGCCTACGGCGCCTGGGGCGACAAGGTCATGTACGGCAAGAAGATGAAGGGCATCATCCGGTCGACCGTCCTGATCGGCAAGGACGGCAAGGTCAAGCAGCACTGGCCCAAGGTCAGCGTCAAGGGCCACGTCGCCGCGGTGATCGACGCCGTCAAGGCCCTCGACTGAGTTGATCGGCCGTTCGCCGGCGCGTCCGCATGAAGATTTGATTGCGGCCTGGGCCCGCGTTGAAGATCCAGGCAGCTGCGCGTGTAGTCACCGGCATGTCCACCCGCCAAGCTCTCGGTCGCCTCCTGGGCGGCCTCACCCTCGCGGCCGCGCTGCTGTTCGCTCCTGTCCCGGGCCTCGGCTCCGGCCTCGCCCACGCCCAGAAGGCGCCGGCGGCCGACAAGCCGGCCGCGACCAAGCCGGCCCCGAGCAAGCCCGCGCCTGCGGCCAAGGCCGCCCCGGTCGACCTCAACTCCGCGAGCCAGGCCGACCTCGAGGCCCTCCCCGGCATCGGCCAGGCCTACGCCGCCAAGATCATCGCCGGCCGGCCTTACGCCAAGAAGGACCAGCTGGTGTCCAAGAAGATCGTCCCCGCGGCGACCTATCAGAAGATCAAGAACCAGGTGATCGCGAAGCAGCCCGACAACGCGAAGAAGTAGCTCCGCGCCGCGCGCGACGGCGGCGCGCTCGCTCAGTGGAAGTCGCGGCTCGCGACCTCGAGCACCGGCCGCGACAGCCGCGGCTTCCAGACCTCGTCGGCGATCAGGTGGACGATGCCCTCCTGGACCTGCAGCTTGCCGGTGACGCCGAGCAGCGACGTGGTCTTGAGCACCAGGGCGAAGCGCGCGAACACCTGCTGCCAGACCACGAGGTTGACGAACCCGGTCTCGTCCTCGAGCGTCATGAACACCACGCCCGAGGCGGTCCCCGGCTGCTGGCGGCAGATCACGATGCCGACGTACTCGATGCGCTGGCCGTCGCGGCCGAGCGCCACGGTGCGCGCGTCGGGCCAGCGCCGCGCCTTGAGCTCGCGGCGCAGCGGCGCCAGCGGGTGGCCGCGGGTCGAGTGATCGCTGACCGCGTAGTCCCAGCAGATCTCGTCGAGCTTGCTCAGCCGCTCGAAGGCGACCGGCGCATCGCCGCCGCCGACCGGCAGGCTGTCGGCCTGGCGGGCGACCCAGCCGCTGACCTGCCACAGCGCGTCCCGGCGCGACGGGCCGGACAGCTCGCCCAGCGCGCCGGCCTCGGCCAGCGCGGTGTGGCCGCGGGCCGGCAGGTGCGTCCGGCGCACGAAGTCCTCGACCGAGGCGAACCCGCGATCGCCGCGCGCCGAGGCGATGCGCTGGGCGTCGGCCAGCGCCAGGCCCTTGACCCAGCGCAGGCCCATGCGCACCGCGAACGCGAAGCCGTCGTAGCTCGGCTCGAGCGTGCAATCCCACGCGCTGCGGGTCACGTCGATCGGCCGGAGCTCGAGCCCGTGGCGCTGGGCATCGCCGACGATGGTCGCCGGCGAGTAGAACCCCATCGGCTGGGCGTTGAGCAGCGAGCAGGTGAACTCGGCGAGGTAGTGCTTGCGCAGCCACGACGTGGCGTAGGCGATCAGCGCGAAGCTCGCCGCGTGCGACTCGGGGAAGCCGTACTCGCCGAACCCGCGGATCTGCTCGAACACGCGCTCGGCGAACTCGCGGGCGATGCCCTTGTTCTCCATGCGTCCGACCAGGCGCTCGCGGTGCTTGTCGATCCGGCCCGACCGGCGCCACGCCGCCATGTCGCGGCGGAGCTGGTCGGCCTCGCCCGGCGTGTAGTCGGCAGCGACGATCGCCAGCTTCATGACCTGCTCCTGGAACAGCGGGACACCGAGGGTCTTCTCGAGCACCGGCTGGAGGCACGGGTGCGGGTACTCGACCGGCTCGAGGCCCTTGCGGCGGCGCAGGTAGGGATGGACCATGCCGCCGGAGATCGGCCCCGGACGCACCAGGCTGACCTCGACGACGAGATCGTAGAACTTGCGCGGCAAGAGCCGCGGCAGCATCGACATCTGCGCCCGGCTCTCGATCTGGAACGTGCCGACCGTGTCGGCGGTGCAGATCATGTCGTAGGTCGCCTGATCCTCGGCGGGGATCGTCGCCATCGTCATCTCGATGCCGCGGTGGGCGTGGAGCAGGTCGAACGCGAGGTGGAGCTGGTGCAGCGCGCCGAGCCCGAGCAGGTCGACCTTGAACAGCGCGAGGTCCTCGAGGTCGTCCTTGTCCCACTGGATCACGGTGCGGCCCGGCATCGCCGCGTTCTCGATCGGCACGATGTCGTGCACCGGCTCGTGGCCGAGCAGGAACCCGCCGGGGTGGATCGACAGGTGGCGCGGAAACTCGAGGATCTCCTCGGACAGCCGCACCAGATGCTCGAACACGCTCGCGCCGTGCTCGCCCAGCCCGGCGCGCGCCAGCTGGTCGCCGTCGACCGCGCCGTACATCGAGATCTGCTTGGCGGCGCGATCGAGCGCGGTCTCGGAGATCCCGAGGACCTTGCCGACGTCGCGCACCGCCGAGCGCGGCCGGTAGCGGATCACGTTGCACACCATCGCGGCGTGATCGCGGCCGTAGACCGTGTAGACGTGCTGGATCACCTCCTCGCGGCGCTCGTGCTCGATGTCGAGATCGATGTCGGGCGGCTCGGCGCGCTCGCGCGACAGGAAGCGCTCGAACAGAAGCCCCATGCGCACCGGATCGATCGCGGTGATCCCGAGGCAGTAACACACCACCGAGTTCGCCGCCGAGCCGCGGCCCTGGCACAGGATGCCGCGGCGCCGGCAGTACGACACGATCTCGTACATGGTGAGGAAGTAGCCCGGGTAGTCGAGCTCCTCGATCAGCGCGAGCTCGGCGTCGAGCTGGCGCCGGACGTCCGGCGAGATCGCGGCCTCGCCGGCGCCCTCGGACCGCTGCGCGGCGCCGGCATAGGCGAGCCGGCGCAGGTGCGCGGCCGAGGTCGTGCCGCCCGGCAGGCGCTCCGACGGGTAGCGGTAGCGCAGCTCGCCGAGCCCGAACCGGCAGCGCGCGGCGACCTCGAGCGTGCGGTCGACCGCGCCGGGATCGTCGGCGAACAGCCGGGCGAAGCGGTGCGGCGCGCACAGGTCGTGCTCGTCGTTGCCGCGGATCCGGCGACCCGCGGTGACCAGCGTGACGCCGTGGCGGATGCAGGTCAGGACGTCCTGCAGCGGCCGGCGCGCCCGCGAGTGGTAGAGCACCTCGGTCGCCGCTACGATCGGCAGGCCGGCGGCGGCGGCCCGCGCCCGCAGCCGGCGCTCGCGCGCGACGTCGTCGGCCCGGCGGTGGCGAGTCAGCATCGTGTACAGCCGGTCGCCGAACGCATCGCGGAGCTGGTCGGCCAGGCCGCGCGGCGGCTCGGGCTCGTCGGCGATCACGCTGCCCTCGCCACCCCACAGCGCGATCAGCCCGGCCGCGTGGTGACACACCTCGGACCACGACACCATCGCCTCGCCCTTGTCGCAGCGCCGCCGGCCCGCGGTCACCAGCCGGGTCAGGTTGGCCCAGCCGGCGCGATCGGCCGCGAGCAGCACCAGCGTCGAGCTCGGCGGAGCCTCACGGCGCCCCACCGCGACCTGCCGGGGCCGGGCGCGCTGGGTCCTGCGGTGCCGGCCGGTGACCACCACCGCGGACGGCAGGTCGTCGGTGTCGCGGCCCCAGCCGGGCCCGCGGCCCTGGGCCTCGGCGCCGGGCAGCTCGACCACCGAGACCGGCGACGCGGTGAGGTCCGTGGCCGGCGACGCGACCGTGAGCTGCGCGCCACACACCAGCTGCACCCCGAGCTCGCGCGCCTTGACGTGGGCGCGGACCATGCCGTACACGCCGTCGCGATCGGTCAGGGCGATCGAGGTCAGGCCGAGCCGGTGCGCCTCCTCGACCAGCTCCTCGGCGTGGCTCGCGCCCTCGAGGAACGAGAAGTTCGACTTGCACCACAGCGGCACGTGCACTGGGCAAGTGTTCAGCTCGCGGCAATGCCAAGTCAACGTGACCCGCCGGCGATCCCCGCGCCCCCGGGATCGGCCCGGATCACCTCGAGTGACCATGACAACTTACGTGCTGGAAACCAGTCCGAAATATTCGTGTGTCACACTGGTCTGTGATGATCTCCATGGCTTCCGTGGTGCACGTCCATCACCGCGGTGACCGCGGGGTCGAAGGCATCCTGCGGTTGATCGAGCTTGCGAGCCACGATGGCCCACTCGAGCCCACGCTGTGCGCGATGTGCGACGAGCTCGCCGCGATCGCGGGCGTCGACATCGTCAGCGTGTACGTCCGCGAGGCCGAGCGGCTGGTGATGCGCGGCAACCACGGCTTCTCGCCCGGCGCGATCGGCGCGACCGCGCTCGCGATCGGCGAGGGCATCACCGGCATGGTCGCCGAGTGCATGCGCCCGGTGTCCGCCGCGCACGCCGCGGCCGAGGCCTCGTACAAGCACGTCCCCGGCCTGGGCGAGGAGCGGTTCCCAGTGTTCGCCGGGATCCCGCTGATCGGCGGCGGTGCGGTGATCGGCGTGCTCGTGCTGCAGCGCCGGAGCGCGGCGTTCGCCACCGCCGAGGTCACACTGGCGACCGCGCTCGGCGCCCCGGTCACGCTCGCGATCGAGCGCCGGCGCGACGCGGCGATCCGCTCGGCGCGGCTGCACGGCCTGCCCCACGTCGGCGGCGCCGTGCTCGGCCGGGCCGCGGTGGTCGCCACCACCACGGCGTTGCCACACGGGCCGCTCGACGTCGACCGCGCGATGGCCCGGCTGCGCGACGACCTCGGCCGCGCGATGCGGCGGCTCGGCTCGGTCGAGGTCCCCGCCGTCGGGGCCGCGCTCGATCGCTTCGCCCTCGCGCTGTGCGATCAGCGGCTGCGCGAGCGGCTCGCCGCCGCGGCCGATCACCCGACCGGGCTGCGCTCGGTCGCCAAGGACTACGCGCGGACGCCGTACCGGCTCGGCACGGCGTGCGACGCCGCCGACCACGGCGCCGAGATCGAGCAGCTGTGCGTGCTGCTCGGCGATACCCGATCGCTCCGGCCGGGCGCGGTCTGGATCGCCGACCGGATCGGCGCGTTCATCGCGATCGCGGCGATCGCGCGCGGCGCCGCGGCGCTGGTCGCCGGCGACGCGGTGTCACCGGCCGCGATCGCGGTCGCGCGGGCGGCGCAGCTGCCGACGATCAGCGACGTGCCCGGCCTGTTCGGCTGGGCGCGGCCCGACGATCTGCTCGCCGTCGACGGCGACACCGGCACGGTGCTGGTCCACCCCGCGCCGGCCGAGATCGAGCGGCTGCGCCACGCGGCGCGCTGACCAGGGCGCCGGTCACGCCGGCCGGGGCCCCTTGCGCGGCGCGGGCTCGGCGAACGACTCGCTGATCGCCAGGGTCTCGCGCGCGATCGCGGCGGCCCGCGCGCGCGCCCGCTCGAACAGATCGAACGCCGGGCTCGGCGCCTTGATGTCGACCTTGCCGCCGACCAGCGGCGCCGGGATCCGCTGGTCGTAGTCGATCCACACCCGCGGGTCCTTGCGGCAGTCGTACGACCGGCAGACCCGCGGCCGGTGCGCGTGCACGGTGCAGCCCCGGCTGTCCGGATCGTTGTGAACGCAGTAGCCGTCGCTCGCGCGCTGCGCGATCAGGTACGGCTGGCCGTAGTCCCAGCGGATCACGCCCTCGTCGAGATCCTCGGTCGATAGCGAGAACGACAGCCGGCAGCACCGCGCGTGGCACAGCGGGATCAGCTCGGCGCACGGCACCGGCGGCGACTCGGTCTGGTACTTGGGCCCGCCGAGATCGAGCGACACCCGGGTCGCGATCCGCGCGTCGCTGGCGCGGATCGCTGCGAGCGTCGGCTCGAGCGCGACCTCGGTCGCGGCCTCGATCGTCATCGTCGGCGGCGGCGCCGGCGTCCCGGGCGGCGCGGGCAGCGGCTCGACTCCGTCGACCCGGCGGGTCAGCTCGTCGGTCAGCGCGATCACGCGGGCCGCGAGCTTGAGCAGCGTGTCGCGCAGCTCCAGGTCCGACATGTGCAGGCTGCGCACCGCGCGCTCGAGCTCGGCGCGCGTGGCCGGCGCGTCGGGCGCCGCGGTGCCATACGCCCCGTCGGCATCGGGATCGGCCATTCCGCCATCGTACACCGTGCTATCACCGGTGCGTGACGCGGCAGTGGATCTTCGAGGGTCTGGGACAGGAGGCATTCGAGCGGCTCGCGGTGGAGCTGCCCGGCACCGAGCTGCAGTCGCTGCTGCTCGAGGTGATGCAGCGGCGCGCCGCGGCGCGGACGCCGGCCGACGTGCTCGCCCAGTACCAGCGCGATCCGTTCTGCCGGCCGGCAGCGGTCGACCAGCGGGTCTCGGTCGCGCTCGATGGCCACCTGCTGGCCGCGGCCGAGGGCTTCGAGGCGATCGAGCTGTCGCCGGTCGCGCCGCTCGCCGCGTGCTCGAGCGTCGCGCCGACCGCGCAGAACCGCGTGCTGTCGGCGCTGCGCGCGACCGAGCTCGTCGCCGATCCGACCAACGTGCTCGCGCTCGAGTGTGCGCTCCGGTTGCGCGGCGGCGCCGGCCCGGTGCACCTGGCGACCAGCCAGCGCGTGATCCGCGCTCAGCCGGTGCCCAGGTTGCCCGGCTACGCGTCGCACTTCCGGATCTTCGTCCTGGCCAGCGGCGGCATCGAGTCCCGCGATCACGCGTTCACCGCGGAGGTGTTCGCGCGCCACATCCGGACCATGCTCGGCGCGCTCGACCGGATCGAGCGTCACGGCTACGCGTTCGGCGCGCGCCGCGTCGACGTGCTCGCGACCGAGGCCCGCGCCGCGCTCGGCGACCGGATCGCCGCGGCGCTCGGCGGCGTCGCCGTGAACCGAAGGCCGCTCGACCACCCGTACTACTCCGGCGGCCTGCGCTATCAGCTCTGGGTCACCGCGCCCGACGGCGGCGAGGTCGCGCTCGTCGACGGCGGCGCGTTCGACTGGCTCGCACGGCTCGCGGCGAACCGGCGCGCCGTGTACATCGCGACCGGCATCGGCGCGCAGCTCATTGCGCTGCGATTCCGCGTCGGTTGACGGCGCGATCCGGGCGCATCGTACATTCACCTACCCGGCCAACCCATCGGTCGGCTCTCCGGGGCTGCGACCGCCTCGACGCGACGCAGTGAGGTCGCGATCGCGACGGCTGGCAACTTCGACGCAAACACGCATGGGAAGGTTTCATTTGCCGTCGACCCCATAGTAGAAGCGTCTCGAGGTGCGGACATGAAGCTTCGCAACTGGTTCGGGATTCGTGCATGCACTGGATTGACGGCCGTCGTGGCGATCACCGCCGGCACGGCCGGCGCCACACCGACGCTGCGGATGCGTCCCGCACAGCCGCGGGTGGCCCAGGCGCAACCGGCGCCGCCGCCGGCGCCATCACCCGACGCGCAGCCCGCACCGGACGCGCAGCCGGCGTCTCCCGACGCGACGCCCCCGGCAACGCCGGCGCCGCCGGCCCCGGATGTCAGCGCGCAGGCCGCGCCAGCCCCCGAGGCGCCGTCGCCCGACTTCATCCCGCCGAGCGAGGGCGAGGTCATCGTCGTGACCGGCTCGCGCATCGGCGATCCGCTCGGCAAGGTCGCGCCGGTACTGACGCTGACGCGCGAGGACCTGGAGAAGACCGGCCTGACCTCGGTCGGCGACATCCTGCAGCAGCTGCCGGTGTCCGGCGGAGCGATCAACGGCAAGTTCAACTCGAGCGGTAACTTCGGGTTCCCGCCCGACGGCGGCGGCATCGGCGCCGGCGCCGTCGAGGCCGACCTGCGCTACCTCAACTCCAAGCGCGTGCTGATCCTCGTCGACGGCGTTCGCTGGGTCAACGGCTCGTCGGGCAGCGGCGTCGCCGCCGCGACCGACCTCAACACGATCCCGCTCAACATCATCGATCACATCGAGGTCCTCGAGGACGGCGCGTCGCCGATCTACGGCTCGGACGCGATCGCCGGCGTGATCAACATCATCACCCGCAAGGAGTTCAACGGCGCGATCGGCACCGTGTACACCGGCGGGTTCCAGAAGGGCGACGGCTTCACCCAGAAGTACGACGTCGCGTGGGGCAACACCACCGGCAAGATGTCGACGGTGGTGAGCGCCTCGTTCCTCGACCAGCGCACGGTGTCGTCGGCCGATCGCGACATCGCCAACTTCCCGATCCCCGCGATCGGCCGCTGCACCAGCAGCTGCTCGTCGGCGACGCCCCAGGGCCGCGCGGTCTTCATGGATCCGTTCACGGGCGAGAGCAAGAACATCACGCTCAACAGCGGCGTCGGCGTCCCGGTCTACCCGCGCGACTACCACCCATTCACGACCGACGACCGCTTCAACTTCTCGCCGTTCAACTACGTCGAGACCCCGTCGCGGCGCATGGGCGTGTTCAGCTCGCTGACCTACAAGCTGTCGCCGATGCTCAACATCCGCGGCAAGGCCGCGTTCACCAACCGCCAGTCGGTCAACCAGGCGGCGCCCGAGCCGCTGTTCATCGGCCCCGGGGGCGGCAACGGCAACCGGCTCGATCGGATCAAGATCGACGCGACCAACCCGTACAACCCGTTCGGCTTCACGCTCGACCCGGCGACCAACGACTACGTCGTCACCCGCCGGCCGATCGAGGCCGGGCCACGCCACTTCGAGCAGAACGTCAACACGTTCTACGTCTCCGGCGGCGGCGACGGTCACTTCAACGTCGACACCCAGCGGTTCAACTGGGACGCGACCGTGGCCTACGGCCTCAACCGCGCCGACCAGCGCCGGTTCAACTCGTTCAACTCGGCCAAGCTCGAGCAGGCGCTCGGCCCGGCGTTCCTGGGCGACGACGGCATCTTCCACTGCGGCACGATGGCCGCCCCCGGCGATCCGAACTGCGTGCCATTCAACATCTTCGGCGGCCAGGGCCCGACCGGCAAGGGCACGATCACCAAGGAGATGCTCGCGTACACCACGTTCACCGAGCACGACGTCTCGGAGCAGACACTGTTCGACGCCGTCGGCAACGTGTCCGGCAACCTGTTCCAGCTGCCCGCGGGCTGGCTCGCCGGCGCGGCCGGCGTCGAGCACCGGCGGCTCGCCGGCTACTACGAGCCCGACGCGATCGTCGCGGCCGGTGACGGCGCGGACGTCCCATCGTCGCCCACCTCGGGCAGCTACTCGGTCAGCGAGGCCTACGTCGAGCTCCGCGCGCCGCTGATCTCCGGCAAGCCGGGTGCCGAGCTCGTCGACCTCAACGCCGCGGGCCGGCTGTCGAAGTACTCGTTCCTCGACACCCAGCTCACCGCCAAGGTCGGCGCGCGCTGGAAGCCGACGACGGACCTCGTGCTGCGCGCCAGCTACGGCCAGGGCTTCCGCGCTCCCGGCATCGGCGAGCTGTATGGCAGCAAGGCGCGGTTCGACGCCACGATCGTCGACCCGTGCAGCGACTTCAACAACACGATGAATGCGGTGCCGGCCGAGGTCAAGCAGCGCTGCATCGCGCTCGGCCTGCCGAGCAACGGCGCCTACACCCAGCTGAACCAGCAGATCTCGGTGGCCACCGGCGGCAACCGCGCGCTCAAGCCCGAGACCTCGACCAGCCTCAACCTCAGCGTCGGCTACAGCCCGAAGTCGCTGCAGGATCGCCCGTGGATCCAGAACCTCGACTTCGAGCTCGCGTACTTCGACATCCGCATGGACGAGGCGATCGCGGCGCTCGATGCGCAGTACCAGATCGATCGCTGCGTCAGCGGCATGGTCGACGCGTACTGCCAGGGCATCCAGCGCACCAAGTCGGGCACGATCTTCGCGTTCGCCAACGCGCTGCAGAACCTCGGCGGCATCAACACGCGCGGCTTCGATCTGACGCTGAGCTACCGCGCGCCGCGCAAGCCGTTCGGCCGGTTCCGCGCGACGTCGCAGACCAGCATCCTGCTCGCCTACGAGGAGCGCATCCCGTCGGGCAGCGGCTTCGACACCGTCGACCGGACCGCGACGATCGCCGGCACGCCGGAGCGCGCCTATCCGCGCGTCAAGTCGCAGCTCGCGCTCGACTGGCTGTTCAACCAGGTCGAGGTCACGCTGACCACGCGCTACATCAGCGCGCTGATCGAGCAGTGCCGCGACCTCGGCGCCTTCCCGGGCACGTGCTCGAACCCGTGGCCGAGCAACGATGACCTGTCGACCAACCGGCTCGGGCGGACCGTGTACAACGACGTCCAGGTGACCTGGTCGCCCGAGTTCGATCACGGCTTCAGCCTCACGGCGGGTGTCAACAACCTGCTCAACCGCGATCCGCCGACCTGCTTCAGCTGCTCGCTCAACGGCTTCAACGGCCAGACCTACGACGTGCCCGGCATCTTCGGTTACCTGACCGCGACCTATCACATGCAGTAGCGCGTGCGGCGCGGCGGCCGATCGCACCTCGGTGCGGACCCGCCGCGCAGCTCGCCCGCGCTCGGCCCGCGGCCGCGTGCGACGGCGGCGTGCTCGACGGCGGCGTGCTCGACGGCGGCCCCACCCGCTTCCAGCATCGCCAGCATGATCGCATCACCTGCCGCGACGCTGGTGAGGCGCGTGACGGCATTCCTCGGCGCTGCAGCCCGTCGAGCACGCCGCGGCTCCTGCGACCACAGAACGTCGCGGAGACGCCTCTGACACGCTGCACACCGGTCATGATCGCCTCCTACCTTCGGCGCGGCTGGCCACCCGGCCGCTGCCACCCAGGAGGACGTTCATGCATACCCCGCTGTCTCATCGCCGCCCGTCGCGCGCGACGTTCGTCGCCATCGTCGCGCTCGGCGCGCTCGGCCTCACCCCCGCCGCCCTGATCTCCGGCGCGCACGCCGACACTCCGCGCCCCACCCGCCCGGACGACCGCGACACCTGCGCGCGCGCCGCGCACCCGATCGTCATTGGCCACCGCGGCGCCAGCGGCTACCGCCCCGAGCACACCCTCGCATCGTACCAGCTCGCGATCGACCTCGGCGCCGACTTCATCGAGCCCGACCTGGTCTCGACCCGCGACGGCCACCTCGTCGCCCGCCACGAGAACGACATCTCCGGCACCACCGACGTCGCCAGCCACGCCGAGTTCGCCTCGCGCAAGGCCACCAAGGTCATCGACGGCATCCCCATCACCGGCTGGTTCACCGAGGACTTCACCCTCGCCGAGCTCAAGACCCTGCGCGCCCGCGAGCGCCTCCCCGCCCTGCGGCCGCAGAACGCGACCTTCGACGGCCGGTTCGAGATCCCGACCCTCGAGGAGGTGATCGCCCTCGCCCAGCGCGAAGGCCGCCGCCGCCACCGCACCATCGGCATCTACCCCGAGACCAAGCACCCGACCTACTTCCAGCGCATCGGCCTGTCGCTC
Organism: Kofleriaceae bacterium; assembly: GCA_036403075.1. Classification (GTDB taxonomy): domain Bacteria; phylum Myxococcota_A; class Polyangia; order Haliangiales; family Haliangiaceae; genus JABFXX01. Next base: position 5,557 of record DASWRS010000096.1, on the reverse strand, counting down.
GAGGAGCCGCTGATCCGCACCCTCCACGCCACCGGCCTCGCCGACAAGCGCGACGCCGTGTTCATCCAGTCGTTCGAGGTCGCCAACCTCCAGAAGCTGCGCCGCATGACCCGCCTGCCCCTGATCCAGCTGATCGACGCCACCGGCGCCCCGTTCGACTTCGTCGCCGCGGGCGACCCGCGGACCTACGCCGACCTCGTCACCCCGGCCGGCCTCCACGACGTCGCGCGCTACGCCGACGGCATCGGCGTCAACAAGAACCTCATCATCCCGCGCGACGCCACCGGCAAGCTCCTCGCCCCGACCCGCCTCATCCCCGACGCCCACGCCGAGCACCTGCTCGTCCACTCCTGGACCTTCCGCGCCGAGAACACCTTCCTCCCGCTCGACTTCCAGCTCGGCGACCCGACCAACCCGCTGTTCCCCGGCCTCCGCGGCGACTTCCCCGCCGAGCTCAAGCTGTTCTACAACCTCGGCCTCGACGGCGTGTTCTCCGACCAGTCCGACGTCGCCATCGGCGTCCGCACCGGCCTGCCGCCCTGCGACGAGCGGTAGGTCGCCCGAGCCCACGACTGGCTCGGCGTCCGCGACAGGCATGCTCGGTGGGACGGCCGCGCCACGGGGCTGCGATCGCCGGCGGCAGCTACCACCTCGGCCGTGCGGGACGTTTACGGGTTCGCGACCCCAACGGGGCGACATGCAAACGAAACCGGGGTGTACGTATACCCCTGAAATTTCAGGCCATTCCCTTGCGGATGACAGCGTAAGCCTTCGGTGTTACGAGTGAAATACTGAAAACGGAGTTCAAATTCAGTCCGTGCGGGAGGCGGTTTTCGGAGCTACTAGCGCCGATTCCCGCCTGGCCGGCTTTCGACGCGCGATCCGGCGAGGCTCCGGCGCATGCTCCTCGGGCTGCTGCTGGCGTTGGACGAATGAGGTCGTTGTGCGGCCAGGACCGCTGCGGCTCCTTGCATGCGACGCCTCAACGTCGCGTGTCGCACCTGGAGAAATACGCGAACCAGCTTGAACGTCCTTGGCGCGGCCTGGGCCCGTAGCTCGCGCCTTACTTCTGCTTTTCCAGCGCCGTGATCTGATCGTCGAACGACTTGAGTGCCTTCTGCTTGGTCGGCGAGTCCCACTCCTTGTTGGTCAGCTCCGCGAGCGAGTACGGCTTGGTGGTATAGGTGCCGGTCCACGAACGCATTTCGCGGCCGCGCCCGCCGGTCGGCGAGAACGACTGGACGTGACCGGTGACCATCTTCAGGACGTACGGGCCGGCGATCTTCCCATCGTGGAACAACAGACCGTAGAAGGTGAGCTTCACGTCGGCATTGCCTTCGGCGAGCGTCGGCGTTGTCTGCGTGAAGCCGATCGGCGTCGTGCCATCGGCAGCATAGATCCGGGCGTCGATCAAATAGAGGCCTGGCATCTTCACGTCGAGGGCAATGTGCACGTCGATCGAGCCCCCGACCAGCTCGTCGCGATCGACGCGCATGATCCGCGCCGGCTCGACGTCGGTGTACTCGAGCGTCGCGCTGCTGCCTTGCGGCTCGATGCCATTCGCCTGCCATTGCACGAGGAACGTGAGCAGGCCGTTGTATCCTTCGAGCTCCGCTGGCGGCGTCCACGTACCGCTCAGCTCTTCGCTGCCTGCTTGCTTGGCGAGTGTGAACGAGCCGAGCGATGTCTGAGCGCCGCCGTCGTCGAGGCGTACGATCTTCGTGACGAGCACCTTCGCCGGCTCCGGCGTCTTGTTCGGTCCGCGGAACACGGCGAGACGCAGTGGAATCGGATCCTTTCCGACCGTTCGGGCGATGCCGGTCTGAAAGATCGCCGAGACCCGATCGCCCTCCTTTGTGTTCGGCGCTTGCAGCGCCGGTCGCATCACGGTTTCGAGCTTGTTCGGCTGCAGAAGATCGACCATCTCCTTCGTCGCGCGGATCACGCCGTGCGGATAGCGATTCGCCGCGAGGTATTGCTCCTTGCTCTTGCGGAGGCTCGCCGGGCTGTTCATCTCTTTTGCGAGCTCGTCGAGCAACTCCGGCGGAGGCCCCTCGGGTGCGTTGGTGGACGTCGTTGGCATCGTCGGGGCGGAGGAAACGTATGCAGCGTGCGTGGCAGCGGCGGTGGTCGCCGCCGCGTTGGCCGTCCCCGACGAGGACGGTGTAGAACCGGGGCGCGCGATGATCACCGCCAGCACGGACGCGACGATCGCGAGCGCGACAAACGAGAGCAGCCAGCGTCGATGCTTGGTCATTGCGGCATCCGTAGGTACTGGGTATCGCAGGACCCGTCGTCGACCTCACACCTGCCGCCGCCGCCACCGCCACCACCGCCACCGCCACCGCCCGTGTAATTGCCGCCGCTGCTCACGCTCGTATAGCAACCGTCGCACGTCGCGTCGTCGTAGCCGACGCTGTAACCACCGGTGCCGGTGTAGCGCAGCGAGCCGCAGTCGTAACCGTAGGCAGTATTCGTGGTGGAGAGCTCGTAGCCGCCACAACGCGCGTTGATCAACGAGCCATCGTAATCGACGACGTGAGAGCCGAAGTAGTCGTCGTAGCTGTTGCACGACCCTTCGGTCTCCGTGTGCTCATCGCACGGACCGCCCTCATCCCACGTCTCCGTGTATGGGAGCGTCTGACCGGTAAGCTTCGCTTCAGCGACGAGCTTCGTGAGGTTCATGTGGCCGGTGCCCGTGAGGGTGCCGCGACCGCAGCCCTGTTTCGTCTGGTGGTTCGTCCACAAGCCGGACGATCCGTACGCCGAACAGATGTCGCGGTTTTCCCACTGATAGCGATGACTCGCCGTGCTCTGCACCGGGAGGACGCCGTCGTTGCGACCGTCGAGGAGCCAGAACCAAACGCTGTTCCACAAGCCCCACGCGGCGTTCTTCAGGTGGCAACCGACTTGGTACCAGCGACAGCGATTGAGGTGCTTGTCGTGATCGGCGGTGATCGTCCACGTGGGGACGTTACCGAGGTCGTGGTTGTACAGAGATCGCATGCGATCGGGCTCGAGGTCGTAGATGATCCCGGTAACCGAGCCGGACGGCAGAAACGACATTGCCCAGTTCACGGCTTCGTCGACGATCGGACGAACGATCCAGCCGATGAGTGCGTTCCCGCCGAAGTGATTGACGATGAGATCGGTGATCCTCGCCGAGACGCCCTGCTCGACTTGGATCATGCGAGTGGCGCCCATCGTGCCGCCTTGCGCGCCGGCGAGTGCGTAGACCTGGCGAATCGATCCTTCGTAGTTGTTCTGCGAGAGGATCATTCCAACCATCGCGCATCCGGTGGAGTGGCAGACGATGTCGCAAAGCTGGCCAATGCCACACGCGTAATCGAGCTTCGCCTTCACGCCGGCGTACGACTGCGAGAGCGCGTCCGCGCCGCTCCACCGGATGTACTGCGGATTGGATCCGTAGTTCAGCGAGCTGTGGAGATCCTGATCACCCTGGTTCCAGTAGTCGGCTCCGTTGTCGCCGCCGTTCACCAGATTGCGCCCGTGGATATAGACCGTCATCACGCCCGACGGCCGACCGGCGTACGGGATCTCGCTCGACGGCATGTAGTAGGCGTGGGCTTGCTTGGTCGTCGCGGTGAGCACCACCGCCGAAGCAATCACCGTGAACGCTGCAGACAACGCGAGATTCAATGCGACCGATCGCATGCGGTTCCCTCCGGGTTGGGCATCGAAACAGATGTCGACGGTACTCTAAGCTGCGATGAGGCGCTTCACCTCAAGAGTTGTCAAGCGGCTGCGTTTACTGTTATGTATGGGAAATTAGCAGCCGATTCTCCCGGAAATTCTGGTACCAGCAAACGATCGGAACCTTGGCGGACGCCGGTTAGAGAGCGAGACCTAGTGCCGAGCCGACGTTTCGCTGAACGTTTAGCATCTTCGGTCGTGGTGGCGCGCGGCGTCGACCGCCGAGGCCCGAATGCACACAAAGCGCGCCGCGTCCGGGTATCGCATATGGTCGAGCTGGTACGCTTCACGATCTCTTGTTGGCCAAGGTAGCTGTCGGGCACGGGCTATCTGCACGTGCGATGCCAGCGGCTAACCAGCGGTAGTTATTACCGCCGAGAACTGCGTGCAGAGCGGTTCGCAGAGAATCGTTACGGCGGCGCGCGTCTGGCCGTAGAAGAGTTCGACACTGCGTTGAATTGTTACTCGGTGTCGACGCCGTACTTGCGGAGGTGGCTTTAACCCGACTTTGAAACGGCAGGCAGGGCCGCCTGCTCGCCCTGGGCCACTCACCAGGGCTAACTGGCGTGCGGCGTAGCCAGCCTGCGCGCGTTTATCTCGCCGCCGCTCTCAACGCTCATCTCGCCTCCGTTTCGGTCGCACCTGTTCGTCCAACGTCATGATTGCTGTCGTGCGTGGTCCTAGTTGTTAGCGAGCACGTCCTTCGAGGAGGAAGGAGGGGTTTCGAGGCGGGGTGGTTGAGGGGAAGCGGCTGGGACCCTATCGTCGTCGGTGATTCGCGTCGGTCCGGATGGCTGATGTAGAAGGCTTGTCCGACCTTCGGAGCTGAGCGCGGGGCTCGCCGAAATAGGTGACGTCGACGGTGTTACGAGCACTGCCGACGTCGTGCTCCCGGTCGGACCCTGTTGAAGCCGACCCGAAGCACTCCACGAATAATGAGGTGCTCGGGGAGATCCGGGAGCAGATCGCGGCGCAGCTTCCGAAGCGCGACGCCGACGTTGCCGCACTGGAGACCGACCTGCGCAACGTGCGCGCGGAACAGAAGCGGCTCGCGAAGGCCGTGGCGCTCGCCGATGATGTTCCTGAGCTGGTGAGCGAGCTGCGCCAAGGACTGAGACCGCTACGAGGCTAATTCGAAGGAGCCGTGCGACGCGTCCGGCTCCACCGCTGACCAAGACCATGCCGATGTAGCTGCAGTGCGTTGCCTTACCAGCTGCCGGACGCTCGGCCCGAGCTCGCTATCGGCGATCCGCGATCACCTTGTCAACCGTTGGCCGGAGGCACGTGCGATCAAGGCATTGCGTGGTGCCGCGTCGACACCGCGACATCGACCCGCCCGCTTCGCGGCCCACAGGTGTCTCGAGCACCGGCACCGACGCTCCCGCTTCGCGGCCCACAGGTCCGGCGAGATCACGTCTCGAGCACCGGCACCGAGGCGAACCGCTGGAGCCAGTAGGTACCGGGCGGGAACACGGCCGGAATGCCGTGCCGCCAGAGTGCGCGGGCATCGGCGTACGCCATGGCAAATGCGCGATTTCGCAGCAGCGCCTCGAGCCGCGCCCACTTGTTTCGCGACGCGACCTGCGGCCGCAGATTCCGTCGAGGCTCGCAGCTGGACGGGTGCTCGCGCCACGACTGCGCGAGCACCCCGCGCCGGCCCAGCACGCGCCTCCCGGTCCGAAGCCACTCGGCCGCGTGGTCGTCCTCGACCGCGCGCACGCGGTCCCGCAGCTCGGACAGCACCTCGGCCGCGGGCCCAAGCTCGGGCGGGAGGGTGAGCGGCACCTCGAGCGTGTCCGGCATCGCGCCCTCGCGCCGGAAGAAGTGAAGCGGCCGCGTCGCG
>DASWRS010000095.1:0-2700 GCA_036403075.1 Kofleriaceae bacterium | reverse complement strand
CGAATGACAGTGGTGGTGCTCGTGACGCTGGCGTGCTCACGTATGCTGCGTGACCACGTTGGCCTCCCCCGGTGCCTCCCACGGGCGCACGCTGCGCGTCGCGGTGATCGGCGCGGAGACCACCGCGTCGTGCGAGCACATGCTCCAGAGCTTGCCCAGGCAAACCGGGTTCGCCTTCGTCGCCGTGTGCCGTTCTGCCGCGCCGGCGGCGCCGGGCGTGCCGTCGAGCACGGGCATGTCGATCCAGGTGGCACGAGGCCGGGTGCGGCTCGAGCCCGATCGCGTGCTCGTGGTCCCGCCCGACTGCGACGCGGTGTTCCAGCGCGACGAGCTGGTCGTGACCGAGGGCGGGCAGCCGCGCGCGCCGCTCGACAGGATCCTGCGCTCGCTGGCCGAAGAGCACGGCAGCCGAGGCACCTGCGTGCTGCTCGACGGCCACGGTCACGACGGGGTCCTCGGGATCAAGCGGCTCAAGGAGGCCGGCGGGTTGACCCTCGCCCAGGCGCCGGAGGGCCGGAACCACGTCGCCTGGTCTGCGGTCACGACCGGGCTGGTCGATATCGTGGTGCCGCGGTCCGCCGTCGCTGGTCGCCTGGCGGCGTTCGCGCGGCCGGACGTGGACCCCGCCGAGGCCGGCTCGGCCGATGCGGGCGCCGCTGGTGACGAGGTCGCACGGCGGGGTGCAGAGGCCTCGGCCGACACGCTGCAGGACATCCTCGTGCTGCTCCGGATCCGGTCCGGGCATGACTTCAGCGCCTACAAGCGCGGCACGCTGTACCGGCGGGTGTCGCGGCGGCTGGAGGTGTGCCAGTGCAGCTCGGTCGCGGACTATCATCAATACCTCCGCGAGCACCCGGAGGAGGTGACCAACCTGCTCCGGGACTTCTTGATCAGCGTCACCAACTTCTTTCGCGATCGCGATGCGTTCGAGGCGCTCGCCGTCGAGGTGATCCCCAAGCTGTTCGAGGGCAAGTCACGCGACGAGCCGGTGCGGGTCTGGGTCGCCGGGTGCGCCACCGGCGAAGAGGCGTACTCGGTCGCGATGCTGCTGCGCGAGCACGCGGCCACGCTGCCGTTCCCGCCGTCGATCCAGGTGTTCGCGACCGACATCGACGAGGCGGCGCTGACCGAGGCGCGCGCGGGGCGCTACCCGAACACGATCGCGAGCGACGTGTCGCCGGCGCGGCTGCAGCGGTTCTTCACGCTCGACGGCGACCAGTACCAGGTCAGCAAGGAGCTCCGCGAGCTCGTGCTGTTCTCGCCGCAGAACGTGCTGCGCGACCCGCCGTTCTCGCGGCTCGATCTGGTCACGTGCCGGAACTTGCTGATCTACCTCAACCGCGAGGCCCAGGGCCGCGTGCTCGGCGTGTTCCACTTCGGCCTGCGGCCCGACGGGTTCCTGTTCCTGGGCTCGTCGGAGTCGGCCGAGAACACCGCGATGTTCGCGCCCTGCGACGCCAAGCACCGGCTGTTCGTGCGCCGGGCGAACACGTCGCGGACGATCGCGGATTCGCTGGTGCCGCACGCGCGCTGGGAACCGTCGAGGCCGGCGTCGGCCGTCCCGGCGCCGATCGAGCGCAGCACGGTCGGCCAGCTCCACCACCAGCTGGTCGAGCGCTACGCGCCGCCGAGCGTGCTGGTCGACCACGAGCTGAACATCCTGCACGTCAGCGAGCACGCCGGGCGGCTGCTGCAGCTGGCCGGCGGCGAGCCGTCGCGGCAGCTGCTGCAGCTGGTCCATCCCGCGCTGCGGGTCGAGCTCCGGACCGCGATCCACGCCGCGCGCCAGCGCGTGCGCGGCGGCGACACCCGCGTCGTGCGGTTTCGCGACGACGATCGGCCGCGCGCGATCGAGCTCCGCGTCCGCGCGGCGAGCCAGCCCGAGCTCGCGCCCGGAGCGCTGCTGATCATGTTCGACGAGGTCGATCCGGCGCCGACCGTCGAGGCGGGATCGGCGCCGGCCGCCGCCGAGCTCGAGCCCATGGTGCGCGAGCTCGAGGACGATCTCAACAACACGCGCGACCAGCTGCGCACGACGATCGAGCAGTACGAGACCTCGGTCGAGGAGCTCAAGGCGTCCAACGAGGAGCTCCAGGCGATCAACGAGGAGCTGCGGTCCGCGACCGAGGAGCTCGAGACCTCCAAGGAGGAGCTCCAGTCGGTCAACGAGGAGCTGACCACGCTGAACCACGAGCTCAAGCTCAAGGTCGACGAGGTCAGCCACGCCCACAGCGACCTGCAGAACCTGATGACCTCGACCGACATCGGCGTGGTGTTCCTCGACCGCCAGCTCCACATCAAGCGGTTCACGCCGCGCGTCCAGGACCTGATCAACGTGATCCCGAGCGACGTCGGCCGGCCGCTGGCGCACCTGACCCACCGGCTCGACACCGACGAGCTGCCCGAGCTCGCGCAGTCGGTGCTCCAGACGCTGCGCACCATCGAGCGCGAGGTCGCGAGCCGCGATCATCGGCGCTACCTCGTGCGGCTGTTGCCGTATCGCTCGGTCGAGGACCGGATCGGCGGCGTGGTGATGACGTTCGTCGAGGTCAGCGATCTGCGCAACGCGGTCGATGCGCGGCAGCGCTCCGAGGCCGCGCTCCACGCCAGCGAGGAGCGGCTGCGGTTCGCGCTGCGCACCGCGCCGATGGTGGTGGTCACGCTCGACGATCGGCTGCGCGTGACCTGGGGCTACGTGCT